>JBIKOK010000089.1:0-24361 GCA_044358025.1 Opitutaceae bacterium | reverse complement strand
AGGCCCGTCACTGCGATCGCGTCGAGTTTCCCGGACGATATTTTGAAGCTCAGCGATGCTCAATGGCGTCAAGCGACGCACCACGAGTATAATCGACTCGCTGCTTTGTGGAGATCTGACTCCAATTTGGTCTGGAATTTACTCTTTCCAGCTTCGACCATTTTCTTCAAGTCGGGCAACGTCACACGGAGTGGGCGGAGTTGCTCAAAAGCCTAAAGCAGTTCGGCTTTGCGGTCGAACAACTCCGGGACGGGTCTTGGGTCAGTCGTTTGGACACGGACAAAGTTTTCAGCGGATTCAATTTTGGTGACGAACCGGCGTTCGCGTCGTCCGTCGAAACTGACTCCGACATACACGGAGTAACCGACGACTTGGGAGTTTCGTTTCTGCGGATAGATTTTTACCACGGAAACTGAACCCGATTTTAACGGGACGCTGCCAAGCAGGTCTTGCCAAACAAACAGACGAACATAACCGCCTTCAGCCTCGTTCTTTACAGGCTTGGAAAAAACTGGCGGAGAGGGGGGGATTCGAACCCCCGATACGCGGTTAAACGTATAACGCTTTAGCAAAGCGCCGCTATCGACCACTCAGCCACCTCTCCGAAGTGAGATTCGAGAGGCAAACGCCCGTTCCTGAAAGAGCAAGGCGGATTTCACTTCAACCGCGCTTCCGTGGCCTCCGCGATGCACCGGCGCAAGGAAACCGCCCCTTTCGCTCACCCCAGCAGCTTCTGGTACGCCGCGGCGTCGAGCAGCGCCGCCACCTCGGCGGGGTTCGCCAGCTTCACCTTCAGCATCCACGCACCGTCGTAGGGCGCGGTGTTGAGCGACTCGGGCGCACTGTCCAGGCCGGAGTTCGTCGCCACCACCGTGCCGGCCACCGGCGCGTACAGGTCGCTCGCGGCCTTCACCGATTCGACGACGCCGAAGGCCTCGCCCGCCTTGAGCGTCGCGCCCACCTTGGGCAACTGCACGTAAGTGATGTCGCCCAGCGCGCTCTGCGCGTAATCGGTGATCCCGACGGTCGCGGTGCCGTCACTCTCGAGCTTCACCCATTCGTGGGACTTTGCGTAGCGGAGGTCGGCGGGGACGATGCTCATGAGGAGGCCTTTTTCAATTCGACGAAGGGCGGTTTGACCAGATGCAAATTCAATTTCGTGCCCCGGATGTCCACCGCGAGCGGTTGCGTGGCCGCGGCCGTGGTCACCAGCGCCGAGCCGATGGCTTCGTTGAGGATGGGCGTGAGCGTGCCCGACAACACCCGGCCGACGACGACCCCGTCCGCGCCCAGCACCGGAGTCTCCGCCCGCACGATGCGGCGGTCGCCGGTCTTGAAGAACACGACCTGGTTGGGTGCGCCGTGTTGTTTTTCGATCACGAGCGCGTCGCGCCCGATGAAATCGGCGCCCTTGTCCAGTTTCACCGTCCAGCCGAGGCCGGCGGTCAGCGGCGAAATATCCTGCGTGAGTTCGTGGCCGTAGAGCGGATAACCCGCTTCCAGCCGCAGACTGTCCCGCGCGCCGAGCCCGGCCAGTTCCAGGCCGCGCGGCGCTCCGGCGGCGAGGATCGCCTCGGCCAACGCGACGGCGTCGCCCGCCGCATGATAAAGTTCAAACCCGTCTTCTCCCGTGTAGCCCGTCCGGCTGATCAGGCAGTGGATGCCCGCCACCGTGCCTTCGGTGAAGTGATAATATTTTACGAGCCCGAGTTTGGCGCCGGTGAGCGACTGCACGATTTCCGCCGCGCGCGGCCCCTGCACGGCGAGCAGGGCGTAGTCATCGCAACGGTCGGTGATCGTGACGGCAAACGCGGCGGCCTGCGCGCGAATCCAGGCGAGGTCCTTGGCGATGTTGCCGGCGTTGATGCAGAGAAAATAGTCGTCCGGCCCGCGCATGTAGACGAGGAGGTCGTCCACGACGCCGCCCGTCGGGTAGCACATCGGCGAGTAGAGCACGCGGCCCGGATAGAGTTTCGCGACATCATTCGTGACGAGGTGATTCAGGAACTTGCCGGCTTCGGGGCCGCGCACGTCGACCTCGCCCATGTGGCTCACATCGAAGAGGCCGGCGGCGCGGCGCACGGCCTTGTGCTCCTCCAGGATGCTGCGGTATTGGACGGGCATCTCCCAGCCCGCGAAATCGACGAGGCGGGCCCCGTGGGCGGCATGAAAATCACGCAGGGGCGTGCGCTGGAGATCGCTCATGGGGCCTGACTACGCGCCACCCGCGCGGCGGCGGCAAGGTTCTTTTCCGCCGCGCGCGCGGGGCGCCGAATATATTCGCTACCCGCCGGCGGCGCATAGACTGCGGGCATGTTTTTCGCCTACTGGGTTCATCACCTGGACCCGTTTCTCATCCGGTTTTCGGAGAACTTCGGCATCCGCTACTACGGTCTCGCCTACGTGCTGGGCTTCGCCGGCGCCGTGGGGCTGCTCCACCGCTACCATCGCGCGGGACGCTCGCCGTTTGGCGGAAACACGATCGGCGATTTGATCACCTACATCGTCTTCGGCGTCATGCTGGGCGGCCGTTGCGGTTATTTTCTCCTCTACCAGTCGGACCTGATCTTCCGGGACCCGCTGGCCCTGCTGCGGGTCTGGGAGGGCGGCATGTCCAGCCATGGCGGCTTCGGCGGGGTCATGGTCGCCCTGCTGGTGTTCGCCCGGAAACACCGGGCGTCGTTTTTTACCGTCAGCGATCTCATCGTGACAACGGCCCCCGTCGGGTTGTTTTTCGGCCGCATCGCCAACTTCATCAACGGCGAACTCTACGGCACCACGACGCGCGTGTCCTGGGCCGTGATTTTCCCCCAAAGCGCCAGTCCCAACACTCCCCTCCACCTCATCGTGCCGCGCCACCCATCGCAGCTCTACGCGGCGGCCCTCGAGGGCCTCGTGCTCTTCGCCCTCATGCAGTGGCGTTTCTGGCGCAGCGACGTCACCCGCACGCAACCCGGCCGGCTCGGCGGCGAATTTCTCGTCGCCTACGCCGTGGTGCGGATGCTCGGCGAACTCTTCCGCGAACCTGACGCCGGGCTGATCCTCGGCGTCAGCCGCGGCACGTTTTACTCGGTGTTTCTGATCGGTGCGGGGCTGGGGCTGATCCTTCGCCCCGCATTGCGCAAACCGTCGCCTTAAACCACCGTGCCGGCCGGCAAGGTCGCCCCTTTCGGCACGACCAACACGCCGTCGCGGATGACGACCGCGCCGTTGACGTAGGTGCCGTCGGCCTTCCCCTCGGCGATGAGGACACAGCCGGCGCCGATGCGCGCGTTCTTGTCCACGATCGCGCCCTTGATCACACACTTGGCTCCGATGCCGATGCGCGGGCGCCCGAGCGCGGCGTTTTCCTTCAGCTGCGCCGGCGTCTCGTAGTAGTCCGCGCCCATCACCACGGCATCCTCCAGCGAGGAGCCTTCCCCGATAAAACTCCGCACGCCGAGCACGCAATGGTGCAGCGCCGAGTCCGTGATGATCGAGCCGTCGCCAATGACCACGTGGTCGATGGCGCACTTGTTGAGCTTCGCGGCGGGCAGATAGCGGTCCTGCGTGTAGATGGGCTCGCTCGCGTCGAAGAAATCGAACGGCGGCAGCGGTTGCGCGAGCGCGAGGTTTGCATCGAAAAACGCGCGCACCGTGCCGATGTCCTCCCAGTAGCCCTCAAAAATATGGGCGAAAAGCTTTTTCTGGCCGAGCAGCCCGGGGATAATCTCCTTGCCGAAATCGGTCTGCGTGCCGGCGAGCGCCTCGGCGAGCACCGCGCGGTTGAACACGTAGATGCCCATCGACGCGAGACAGCGCTTTTCGGTGGACGGCGTCGCCAACTCGGCCTCGAGCGCCGCGCTCAGCGTCAGGCTCTGAATCACGGCGGGGTCCTTGGGCTTCTCAACGAAACGCTCGATCGAGTGGTCGTCCTTCACCTGCATCAGGCCGAGCCCGGCCACCTTCGACACGGGGAACGGAATCGCGGCGACCGTCACATCCGCCTTCGTCGCGATGTGCTGCTCGACGATTTTCCGGTAGTCCATCCGGTAGAGCTGGTCACCCGAGAGGATCAGCACGAGATCGTGCGGGAAGGCGCGGAAGTGGACGAGATTCCGGCGCACCGCGTCCGCGGTTCCCTGATACCAGTCGGCGCTCTTCTCGGTCTGCTCCGCCGACAGAATGTCCACGAACCCCCCGCCAAACGGGTCGAAGTGATACGTGTTCTGCACGTGGCGGTGGAGGGACGCCGTCTGGAACTGCGACAGGATGAAGATCCGGTTGATGTCGGAGTTGATGCAGTTGCTGATCGGAATATCGACGAGGCGGTACTTGCCGGCGAGCGGCACGGCGGGTTTGCAGCGCTCCAAGGTGAGGGGAGAGAGCCGGGTTCCACGGCCGCCGCCCATGATGACCGCAAGCACACGTTTTTGGGTTGTCATAAAATAAATCGAATCAGGTTTTCTGGAGCAGCCTTACCTTTGCCCCCCCCAGAGTTGACGCCAGCACTTTTTAAGAAAGTCTCGGTGCTATGGCTCATGTTCTCGTCACAGGTGCTGCCGGCTTCATCGGCAGCCACACGGTGGACCGTCTGCTAGCCGCCGGCCACGCCGTGACGGGGCTTGATAATTTCCGCACCGGCCGGCGCGCGAACCTCACCTCCGCCCTCGCCTCGCCGGGCTTCGCCTTCCACGAGGCGGATGTCGCCGCCCCCGGCGCCCTCGCCGCCTTGGTCGGCACGGCCAGACCGGACGCCGTCATCCACCTCGCCGCCCTCGTCAGTGTGCAGGAAAGCATGACGAACCCGGACCTGAACTACGCCTTGAACGTCCACGCCACCCATCTCGTGGCGGAGGCCGCGCGCCTGCACGGCGTGCGCCGCATCGTCTTCGCCTCCTCGGCCGCCGTCTACGGCGACACCGCCGATTTCCCCCTCCGCGAGACGACCGAAAAGAACCCCATCAGCCCCTATGGCGCCGCCAAACTCGCCTCCGAGGCCATTTTGCTCGGCCATGGCGCCGCCTTCGGCCTCACGGTGCGGTGCCAACGTTACTTCAACGTCTTCGGCCCGCGCCAGGACCCCGCCTCGCCCTACTCCGGCGTCATCTCGATTTTCGACCGGCGTTACCGGGAAAACAAGGGCGTCACGATCTACGGCGACGGCCAACAGACGCGCGACTTCATCTCGGTCCACGATGTCGCCCGCGCCAACCTCCTCGCGGCCACGGCGCCCGCGGTGGCCTCCGGGGTCGCCAACATTTGCACCGGCCGCGCGACCTCGCTGCTCGAGGTCGTTGGCGTGTTTGCCCGTCATTATCCGGCGGCGCCCGCGGTCGTCCACGGCGCCCCGCGCACCGGCGACATCAGCCACTCGCTGGGCGCACCCGCACACGCCGCCGCCGCCCTCGGCTTCCGCGCCGAAGTCTCGGTCGACACGGGGCTGGCCGAATTAATTGGGAAAGGATGAACCGGTCCGCCCCGCAGTCCCTGTTCGCGATCGCTCTGGCCATCGCGGTGGGCTTTTGCGTCGTCCCCCCGGTCCGCGCCGCGTCCGCGTCTGTCGCTCAAACGGAACCGCTGGCGTTCTACGTCAACTACGCCGCGCGCGTCCCGACGGCGCCGCTCGTCGCCCACGCGCTCTCGATTGTGCACCCCGACGCCACCGTCGACCTCGCCGCCGCCCATCGCGCCGGCAACACCGTCCTCGCTTACCTCAGTGTCGGCGAAGTCGCCGCCGACGCCCCCTATCGCGCCGAGGTCCTCGCCCGCCGCCTCCCGTTCGCCGGGCGCAACGCCACGTGGAATTCCGATCTCGCCGATCTCACCGACCCGCGTTGGGCGGATTTTTTCATCACGCAACTCGCCCCGGCCATCGTCGCCCGCGGTTTCGACGGCTTCTTCCTCGACACCCTCGACTCCATCGAACTCGTCGCCGGTCCCGCTCCCGCCCGCCTCGCCGATCTCCGCGCCGGCCTCGTCGCGCTCGTGCGCCGGCTGCACGCCGCCTTTCCGACCAAGCGCATTCTCGTCAACCGCGGTTTCCCGTCCTTCGACGACCTCCGCGACGTCATCGACGGCGTCCTGGTCGAATCCCTGTTCGAGTCGCACGACTTCGCCACGAAAACCGCCCGTGCCGTCCCGCCGGCCGACTCCGCCGCGCTGCTTGGCCAACTCCGTCGTGTCGCCGCCGCCGGTCGTCAGGTCTATGTGCTCGACTACACCGACCCCGCCGACGCCCCGCGTGCCACGGCCGCGGCCGACCGGATCCGGGCGCTCGGTTTCCACGCCTTTGTCTCCACCCCGCGCCTCGACGGCGCGCTGCTCGCCCCGCTCCGGCCCGTGCCGCGCCGGATCTGTTCATTTTACGGCAACCTGACGACCGTCCAGGAGGATCAGGTCAAATGGCCGCCGAATCCTTCACGGCCCAACGCCTCCAGGCTCCCCTCGAGTGGCTTGGCTACGAAGTCGATTACTTCAAGGTCCTCGCTGCCGCCGACCTGCCCGCGCTCGGCGCCGACTACCGCGGCATTATTCTTCCCCGCGCCTGGGAAATTGCCCCCGCCCTCGAACCCCAGGTCGTCGACTGGCTCATCGCGCAGCGCGACGCCGGCCGGAAAATCCTCCTTTTCGGCGGCCTCCCGTTCCGCGATCTCGACCAGCGCAAACGTTTCCTCGCCGCCTTCGGGTTTGGCGGCACCGGCGCCTTCACGGAGCCCCCGTTTACGGCGGAGATTGTCAGCAAAGACCCTGCCGTGCTCGACTTCGAGACCCCCGTGGCCGCGTTGCCCGTCGGCCATCGCGACCTGCGCGCTCCCGCCGGCGCCCGCCGTCTGCTCCGCGTGCGGGCCAAGGCGAAAGACGCCCCGCCGGTCGATTTCGACGCCGCCTTCACCTGTGACTGGGGCGGCGTGGCCTGCGATCCCTAGCTGTTTTTCCGCCGCGCCGACTTTCGCGACTTCTGGCATGTGGATCCGTTTGCCTTCCTGTCCCTCGCGCTCGGCGACCTCGCCGCACCCGTGCCCGACACGACCACGCGCGACGGACTGCGGCTTTTTCTCAACCACATCGACGGCGACGGCTTTTCGAATTTTTCCCGCGTGGAGGCCGGCCAGCGCTCCGCCGAGATCATTCGCGACCGCATCCTCAAAAAATATCCGCTGCCCGTCACCGTTTCCATCATCGAGGCCGAGCTCCGCGGCCTCATCCGCACGCAACGCGCCGCCGACGCCCCCGTCCTCGCGGCCGTCGCCCGCGGCATCTTTGCGCTCCCGCAGGTCGAGGCCGCCTCCCACACGTACTCGCACCCGTTCTTCTGGATCGAGGGCGACCGCACGGAAGCATTCTATGACGAGCAGTATCTCGACCTGAAAGCGCCCCAGGAGAAACTGGACCTCGTCCGCGAAATCGAGGGCTCCGTCCGCTACATCAACGAGCAGCTCGCCCCGCCCGACCGCCCCGTCCGCGTGTTTCTCTGGACCGGCAACTGCCGCCCACCCCCGGAAGCCCTCGCCCTCACGCGCCGCCTCGGCCTCGAAAACATCAACGGCGGCGACACCCTCATCACCGCCCGCAACCGCACCCTCACCGCCGTCGCGCCGCGCACCATGCCCTGGGGCGACGAACTCCAGATCTACGCCCCCAACCAAAACGAAAACGTCTACACCAACAACTGGCGCGGCCCGCTCTTCGGCACCTTCACCCACGTCCTCGCCACCTACGCCCTCACCGAAACGCCCCGCCGACTCAAACCCGTCAACCTCTACTACCACTTTTACAGCGGCGATTACCCCGCCTCCGTGCACGCCCTCGAAACCATCTACGACTGGGTCATGACCCAGCCGCTCCATGCCCTCACCGTTTCGGGCTACGCCCGCCTGGCCCGCGATGCCCGCCACACCGCCGTCTTCGCCGCCGGCCCGGGGACCGCTGGCTCGTCGTCAACAGCGGCGATTCCCGCACCCTCCGCCTCCCGGCGGCCCTCGCCGCCCGCATCGACCTCGCGCGCTCCCCCGGCATCAGCGGTTGGAAAACCGAACGCGACCAGGCCTACGTCCACACCGACGGCTCCCCGGCCGTCTCCGTCGCGCTGAAGCCGGCCGGCGCCGCCCCCGACGCCACGCCGCGCCTCGAAAGCTCCTCCGCCGAAATCACTTTCCGCGCGCGCACTCCGGCCGCGTGGGACTTCGCCGTCCACGACCTGCGCGACGCCCTGGTGGTCATCGCCGGGCTGCCACCCGCGTCAGCCGTCCGCGGCTCCGTCAACCGCATCCCGCAGGTGCTGCGCACCGAAGCTGACGGCACGCTGCGGCTCAGGCTTCCGCCGCAAGCCGCGGTCACTCTCGAGTTCGCCGCCCCGGCCGCCCCATGAGCTCCGCCGCCCGTCGCACCCAAACCCTGCTGCCCTGGTGGCAGCTCGCGCTCCTCCTCGCCGCGTGCGGCCTCGGCGTCTGGTTGCTCGTGCCCGGCGATGCCCAGCTGGTCGAAAACCTCCTCCGCGACCGGTCCGCCGCGGAAGCCCGCCGCGCCTGGAAAAAATTCCCGCCGCGCAACGCGCCGCCAACCCGGCCCACTATCGGTTGCTGGACGTGCAGATTGACCGCCTGGAGCACCCGCTGAACTCCCCGGCGGCGGTCGCCCGCTTTTGGACCTTCGCCGCGCGCGCCTGGCGCGAATCCCCGTTCGATCGCGCCCTCTTCCGCGAACTCGCCTCGGTGATTCCTTCGCTCGCCGACCCGGCCGCCGCGTGGTCTGAGGTGGCCGCGGATTTCGCGCGGGCGCCCGACGACCAACGCGCCGCGCTCCGGCAGGCGCTCGTCAAAGCCGCCCTCGCCGCCAACCAGCCGGGGGCTGCCGCCGGGATGTTCGCGGCCACCCACGCGGCCCCGCCCACCGCCGCCGAATCCCTCGAACTCGCCCGCCTCTGGCAACTCGCCGGTCGCCCCGCCGATGCCCTCGCGGCCCTCGGCGACGCGCCGGATCCGGCCTTCCTGGCGCCGCGCACCGCGCTCCTGCGCGCCCTCAACCGCAACCGCGATGCCCTCGCGCTCCTGCGCACCCGCGCCGCCACCGCCCCGGCTGACGCCGCCCTCATTGACGAACTCGCCTCGGTCGCCCTCGCCGCCGGCGAACCCGCCGCCGCCACACCCGAGGTCCAGCGCTATTTGGCGACGCACCCCGCCGACCTCGCCGGCCACCGCCGCCTCCGCGATCTCTACCTCGCGGCCGGCCAGCCCGCGGCCGCCCTCGCCTCCGCCCAGACAGCGGCCGACCTCGGTTCGCGCGCTCCCGCCGACCTTCGCCATCTCGCGCGTATCTACGAATACATCACGCAACCCGCCCGCGCTTTTGACATCTGGCTCGAACTCGCCCTCACCCCCGCTCCCTCGCTTCCGGCGTCGCCCTCCGAACCCCAGGTCGCGCTCGACCGCCTCGTCGCCCTCAACCCCGGCCTCTATCGCGACGCCGATCTCGCCCGCGCCCTCGCGCGCCTCGTCCCCGTCCCCGGCCGGCCCGACCTCACCCTGCGTCTCGCCCGGCTCGACGTTTCGCTCGGCCTGTTCGACGAGTCCCGGACCGCGTTCGAACATTATCTCGCCGCAGTCCCCAACGACGTCGACGCCCTGATCGACTTCGCCCACCTCCACCGCGAACTCTACCGCTTCGCCGACGCCGAGTCGGTCCTCCGCCGCGCCGCCGCCCTCCGTCCGGCCGACGCCCTCATTCGCCAGGAAATCGCCGAGAGTCTCGTCGCGCAGAACCGCCACCTCGACGCCCTTGCGCTTTATCGGGAACTGGCCGGTGACGCCCCGACCGAGGACGTCCTCGGACCCTACATCCGTCTCGCCGAATCCCTCGGTCGCTACGACGATTTCACCCGCGGCCTCCGCCGCCGGATCGACGTCAGTCCCGCGCCCGCGGCCCGCGACTTCGTCCTTCTCGCCTACGGCTACGAACTCGCCGACGACCCGGTGCGGCGCGAAGCCGCCCTGGCCGACGGCCTCCGGCGCACGACCCAAAGCGACGAACTCCGCCTCCAACTCGCCGTCGCCCTCTCCGCCGAAAAAAAATACGTCGACGCGCAGGCCGCCCTCACCCCGCACGCCGGACTCCACGCCGACGCCGCCGCGGCCTCGCTTTACCTGGAACTGCTCCGGCTCAACCACGACCGCGCCGCCGAGCGCCGCTACCTCGCCGAACCCCTCGCGCCCGCGCTCGCCCACGATGAGACGATCCTGGAGCGCCTCGCGCGCGCCCGCGAAGACCTCCGCGAGTACCCCGCCGCCGAGCGCCTCTGGCGGGAACTGATCGCGCTCCGCCCCGGGGAGTTCGAGTACACCGCCTCTCTCGCCCGCGTCCTCCTGCTCCGTCGCCAAACCGCCGAGGCCGGCCGCATGCTTGCCCCTTTCCTCCGCGAGCCCACCCCCGCCATGTGGCAGCTCGCGGCGGAGATCGCCACGGCGGCCGGCGACTACCGGTCCGCCGAAAAACACCAGCTCGCCTATCTCGCCGCGGTCCGCGCCGCGCCGGCCACCGACTGGGGCGCGCTCGGCGACATCCGCCTGTCCCGCGGCGACCGCACCGGCGCCAAACGCGCCTACGCCGAAGCCCTCCACCGTCTCTCCACCCAACTCGCCACCGCGGGAGGCAAGCCGTGAGCGCCGCCCCTCGTCTCGTCGCCGGACTCCTCGCCCTCGTCGGGTGGTGCGCCGGCCTTCCGGCGGCGCCGGCCGCCGAAAACGTCCCCCCTGCCCCCCTGTCCGATCGCGAGATTCTCGATCGCGCCGCCACGCTCCCCGTCGAAGACCTGCGTTACCTCGTTTACCTTTACGCGCGCCTCAGCCAACCCCACCTCGCCGAGGCGCTCGCCGTCAAAATTCTCTCCGCCAATCCGTCCGACCGCCAGACCCTCCTCGCCCTCGCCTCCCTCGCCGTTGAGCAGAAGGATGCCGCCGCCGTCCTGCGGCTCGCCCACCGCTACCTCGCCTTCTATCCGGGCGACCACCAGGGCCGCTACTTCCTCGGCGCCGGCCACTATCTCGCGAAACACTACGCCGAGGCCAACGCCGTGCTCCGCGAGCTCAAACACGAGCAGTTCATCGCCCGCCCCTACCCCTACGAGACCGACCTCGCCTCCGCCGCCCTCGCCGCCGGCGACTGGTATCGCGCGATGCTCTCTTACCAGGAACTGCTCCGCCACCACGCCCTCGGCGACGATCTCCGCACCGAAGTCCGCCGCGTCCTCGACGGCCTCTACCGCGAACACCTCCCGCGGCTCGAGGCCTCGGCCGCGTCGACCCGGCTGAACCGCGCCCGGGTCTGGCGCTACGGCTTCCACGAAGCCAGCCACCTCACCGACCGCCACTGGCTCGACCTCCGTTACACCCGCGACGACGTTTCGCTCGACGCCGCACCGTCGCTGCGGGCGGCCCACGCGCCGCGCGCCGAAGCCGTCGGCACCCTCACCACCGTCTATGACCGCCGCTGGTGGAGCGACGCCTCGCTCGGCGCCTCCCGCGAGGGCCTCCTCGCCGGCGCCCGGGTTCACTACCGGTTCGCCAAGGAGCGCGAGGTTTCGCTCGACGCCTTCGTCAACGAGCGGGCCACCGACAGCTTGGCCCTCGAAGCGCTCGACGGGCGCCAACATCGCGCCGGCCTCGCAGTCAGCTGGCTCATCGAAGCCGACTTGGTGTTTCTCGCCCGCGCCAATCTGCGCGCGCTTCGCATCGGGGGCCACGCCCTCGGTCGCGGCGCCGGCCTCGACCTCACGCTCGACCAAACCCTCACCCGCGAAGGTCATGGTCCGCGCCTCACCGTCGGCTACCGGGGCTCCCTCGCCACGTTTTCCCCCGACTCCACCGCCCCGCTCTCCCTCGTCGCCCCCCTCGCGGACCCGGCCTTTGGCCCCCCTGCCCAGCAGGCCCTCGTCGCCAATCTGGTTTCCCGTCGCCTCAACCGCCACGGCCTCGGCCTGCTGGTCGCCGACCGCCTCGGCTCTGCTTGGCTCGGCCGCTTCGCCGCCGGCGCCGACTACGATTTCGCGTTGGCCGCCGCCAGCTGGAATACCTCGCTCGCGCTTTCCTTCTTTCCCCGCAAAAGCATCGAATTGTCCGGGGAGTTCGGCTACGCCTCCAGCGCCATGTCGAGCAACGCCGGATCCGCTGCCATGCTCCGCACTCTCTTCGTTCGCTCCTCTTACTGACCTTTCTGACTCCGCCTCCGTTCGACGTCCCTTCACTCCCATGATCCGCCTCCTCGCTCTCGGCCTCCTCGTCTTCGCCTCCGGTTGCGCCACCGTCGTCACTCAGGGCGGTGCCCCCGGCAGTCTCCGCGTCGAACGCCTCCTCCTCCCGCCCTTCGTCAACGCGACGACGGATGAGCACGCGGGCCGCGCCCTCACCGAAATGACCGGCAGCGCGCTCGTCGAAGCCGGTCTGCCTCTGTTCCAAACCGAGGAAACGTTGCTCCGCTCCGCCGCCGACAAAGCCCAGGGCCCGGACGGCCGCTACGCCGAACTCGCCCGCACCGTCGGTGCCACCCATCTCCTCATCGGCACGGTCCACGAGTATCGCTACAAAACCGACCTCGACGGCGACCCCGCCGTCGGCCTCACCCTCCGTCTGATCGACGCCGCCACCGGCCAAACTCTCTGGCAGGGCAGCGGCACCAACGTCGGCTACGCCTTCGCCTCGGTCACCTCGGCCGCGCAAAAAGCCGTCCGCGCCCTCGTGCGCGACCTCCCCGTCACCGGCAACCGTCTCCGCCGCGCGGAGACCAAGTAGGCCGGACGTCCCGCCGCTCCGTTCGAGTTCCGCCCTCCCGCCTCATGTCGTTGCGCGTTGTCCTCCGTCCGCACTCGATCGCCCTCGACGCGGCCGTCGCCGCCGCTGCGATCGTCGGCGCCAATCTGCTCTTCGACCGCGCCCACCCGGGCTGGACCAATCTCAACCCGTCGCCCTACCTCCTCCTCCCCATTCTGCTTGGCGGCCGCTACGGTTTCATGCCCGGTATCCTCGCCGGCCTGACGGCGAGTACCCTCATCGTCCTCCAGCAAATGCTGTTGGCCGTGCCGCTCCCTGCCGCCCCCCCCCTTTTCGGTCCGCGCCGCCCTGACCGCCACGCCCTATCTTCACGCCAGCCTGTTTTTCATCGGGGCCCTCTGCGGTGAACTCTTCGGCTGGTTGCGCCGCGAACGCACCCAGGCCGAGGCCCAGCTCGACAAACTCACGACCTCCGTCCGGCGCCTCGATTCCGACGTCCGCTATCTCCGCGGCGTCAAAGATGAACTCGACCGCGTGGTCGCCGCCCGCGACGGCGAGGTGAGCGCCCTCGATACCGAGCTCCGCCGCCTCTACGCGTCTTCGGCCGAAGACCTCCCGGCGGAAGTCCTCCAATTCCTCAAACGCCAGGTCCGCCTCACGGACGCCGCGATCTACGCCGTCTCCGCGCCCGATCAACCGCTGCTCCGCCTCGCCTTCATCGGCCGCGACACCCACCTCCCGGCCTCCCTGCCCACCGCCGCCGCCCCCGTCGTCCGGCTCGCCCTCGAGCGCAACTCCCTCGTCACCCTGCCGGAGCTGCTGCAACGGCGCGATCCGCCCGCCGGCGAGCCCACGCTCATCGCCGCGCCGCTCCGCGACGCCGACGGCCACGTGCGCGCCCTCCTCGTCGTCACCGGCCTCCCGTTCATCGCCTTCAACGCGCAGTCCGCCAATCTCATCGCCCTCATCTGCGACTGGGCCGGCGAAGCCCTCGATCTCGCTTCGGGCGCCGTCGGCCGCTACCGCATCGTCACCGGCCGCGGTGCGCAACGCGTCTTCCTCCGCGACCATTTCCGGCACCTCCTCGATCTGGCTTTCGCCGCCCAGGAACGGCACCGCCTCACCTCCTCCGTCGTCCTCTTCACGCTGCCCGGTGCACCGGCCGCCGAACAAGCACGCTTCGAGTCCGCCCTCCTCGGGGCCGTGCGCGCCGGCGACTACGCCGCCGAACTTGGCCGCCCCGAACCGCACCTCGTCGTTTTGCTGCCGCTCATCGGCGAACGCGGCGCCAGCATCTTCACCGAGCGCTGCCGTCAGTTCCTGAAACAAAACGGTCCGTGGCCCGCCGAGGTCGTCGTCCGCCGCCTCGACTTCCGGGACGCCCGCGACGTCGCCGCCGTCCTGGCCCAACTCGACGCCCCATGACCCCCCTGCGCCTCATCGCCTGCACCTCCGGCGCGCTCCTCCACGCCTTCGCGCTCTCTCTGCTGGTCCGGGAGCAGCCGCTCGCGTGGCCCCTGCTCGCCCACCTCGGCGGCGCGTTCGCGTGGGGCTACGGCGCCGCCGGTTGGCTGCCCGTTACCCAGCGTCGGCTCTGGTGGTTCACCGCCGCGCCCGCCGTCCTCTTCCCGGTCCTCGGCCCGCTCACCTCGCTGGCCCTCGTCCTCACGCTCCGCCTGCCGCCCGTCGACCGCAGCGTGCGCCGCTATGTCGTGTGGAACGACGAGCCGCAGACCGCCCTCAGCGACTCGTTGCCCGCCGGCGCCGCCAGCCGGTCCATCGTCGAAATCCTCCAGAGCCCCCGCACCCAGCTCCGCCGCAACGCCATCCTCGCCCTCCGCGACCTCGACCCCCAGCTCGCCATTCCGCTCCTCCGGAAAGGGCTCCAGGACAGTGATGAACAGGTGCGCATCTACTCGCAGAATATTCTGAGCACGATGCTCGAACGCTACGAGAGCGGCCTCAAGGAACTCGCCCGGCGCCTCGCCGCCGAACCCGGCGCGGCCCTCCACGCCGTGCGTCTCGCCGAGCAGTATCACGAACTCGTCTACCTCGATGTCGCCGGCGACGACGAGACCGCCGCGCACTACCTCAACCAGGCCCTCGCCCTCCTCGCCCGCGCCGCCGACCTCTCGCCCGCGGACCCCACCATCGCGTTTCTTGCGCTCCGCTGCGCCATCCGCGCCCGCAATCTGCCCGCCGCCGAGCACTGGTTCGCCCGCCTCGAGGCGGGCGGCTACGACGTCCGCCAAGTCCTCCCGTGGCGCATGGAACTCGTCTTCCTCCAAGCCGACTGGGCCCGCCTCCGCGAACTCTTCGTCGTCTACCACCGCAGTCAGATCGTCAATCCGCGCATCGATGACCTCGTGCGGTTCTGGAACCTCGCGCCCGCGCCGACGCCATGAGCCCCGAGGGAAAAATCGCCGACGTCTGCCTCGTGCTCGAGGGGACTTATCCCTATGTGCAGGGCGGCGTCTCCGCGTGGGTCCACCAGATCGTCACCGAGCTCCCGGAGGTCACGTTCGCGCTGTTCTTCATGGGCAGCAGCCGCGAGCAGGCCCTCAAAAAACATTACACGCCACCCGCGAACGTCCTCTCGCTCACCGAGGTGTTTGTCTTTGCACCGCTGCCCGCCGCCGAACTCGTCCCCACGCCCCACACCGCCGCGCAGCGCGCGTCCGTGTATGCCGCCCTCCGCGCCTTCTATTTCGCGCCCGACGACGGGGCACGCCTGCCGGCCTTCTGGGCCATCGTCGACGCGCTCGATGCCTCCGAAGCCGCGGGCGCCCCGTTCACCTTTGGCAATCTCCTCAAGGACGAGGAAGCCTGGGCGCTCGTCATGGACGTCTGCGAACGGCTCGCGCCGGAAGAATCGTTTATCGATTTTTTCTGGGTCGCGCGCTTTGTGCACCTGCCGGTTTGGACGGCGCTCTGCGCCCGGCGCCACCTCCCCCCCGCCCGGATGTATCACAGCGTCTCCACGGGCTACGCCGGACTGCTCGGCGCCTTCGCTGCGCGGCGCCGGCACACGCCCTACCTCATCACCGAACACGGGATCTACACCAAGGAGCGCATCGCCGAGATCAGCCAGGCCACATGGATCTACGACCCGCAGAGCCGCTACTTCGACGTCGGCGAGGGCCTGGGCGCCTTCAAGCAGCTTTGGATCAACCTGTTTGTTTTTCTCGGCGAGGTATCCTACGCCGGCGCGCACCGCATCGTCTCGCTCTTCGAGGGCAACACCGCCCTCCAGATCGAATTCGGCGCCGAGGCCCGCCGCCTCGAGGTCATCCCCAACGGCATCGACACCGCCAAATTCGACGCCGCCCTGGCGCAACGCACCGCCCGCCTCGCGGCCGGCCTCGGCGCGGAGATCGTCGTCGGCTTCATCGGGCGCGTCGTTCCCATCAAAGACCTGAAAACGCTCATTCGCGCCGCCCGCTCCATCGTCGCCCGCGAACCGCGCGCCGTTTTTCATCTCATCGGCCCGACCGAGGAGGACCCGGAGTATTTCGAGGAGTGCCAGCAGATGGTCACCCTCCTGGGGCTCGAAAAAAAGGTCCTCTTCCGCGGCCCCCAAGAAGTCCGTGAAATCCTCGCCGGCCTCGACGTCTGTTTGCTGACCAGCATCAGCGAAGGACTCCCGCTCATCATTCTCGAAGCCTTCGCCGCCGGCGTCCCCTGCGTCGCCACCGACGTCGGCGCCTGCCGCGAACTCATCTTCGGCCGCACCCCCGACGACAAAGCCATCGGCCGCGCCGGCCAGCTCACCAAGATTGGCTCCCCGCTTGATACGGCCGACGCCGTGCTGCGCGTGATTTCTTCCGCCGAAACTCTGCTCACCATGGGGCGGGCCGGCCGCTTGCGCGCCGAACGCCACTACCGGCAGGTCGAGATCATGGGCCAATACCGCGCCTTCTACACCGATCACGCCTGGTCCCGACTTCCGGCGCGCAACGGTCAACCCACCCCGCTCCACTCTGCTTAAATGGCCGGCATCGGATTCCAGCTCACGAAGCTCATGCAGAAGCGCACGCTCGCCGCCAGTGTGCACGCCTACGGCTTCGCCGCGCTCATCGGCAGCGGCCCCTGGGGCCTTTCGATGGTCACGCTCGCGCTCCTGGGCGTCGTGCTTCAGCGCGCCGGCGCCGCCCGCGAACTCGATCTCTTCTTCGTCGCCGTCACCCACCTCTTCGCCTTCTCGCTCGTAACGACCGGCCCCTTGCAGCTCCTCCTCTCCCGCTATGCGGCCGACGCCGTGTTCTCCCGCCAGGACGAGAAGGTTTTCCCGTCCCTCCTCGGTGCGCTCACCGTCACGTTCGCGGTCAACGCGGCCCTCGGCCTTGTCTTCTTCGTCGGCTTCGTGCCCGCCTCGCCCCTCTTCCAAGTCGCCGCCGCCGGCGTGCTCGCGGTCGTATCGGCGATCTGGATCGCGGCCGTCTACGTCACCGCGGTGAAGGACTACACCGCGGTCGTCAAGTGCTTCGCCGTTGGCTACGCCGTCAGCTTCGCCGCCGCCTGGGCGCTCTCGCGGGGCTTCGGCCTCGCCGGCACAATGACCGGATTTCTCGCCGGGCAGATCGTGCTGCTGCTGACGATGGTCCGGGTCATCTACCGCGAATACGGCTCCACGGCCGCGCCGAGTTTCGCGTTCTTCGGCTACTTCCGCAAACATACCGACCTCGCCCTCTGCGGCCTGGTCTACAACCTCGGCATCTGGATCGACAAACCCCTCCACTGGTGGCTTTCGCCCCACGGGTTCCGGGTCTCCGGGGCGCTCTGGGCGTCCCCGCTCTACGACCAGGCCGTCTTCCTCAGCTTCCTCTCCGTCGCCCCCGGCATGGCGGTCTTCTTGCTCACCCTGGAAACCACCTTCGCCGGCCACTACGCGGAGTTTTTCCGCCTCGTGGTCGAGAAGGGCACGCTCCGCGAATTGCTCGCGACCAAGGCCCGCATGGTCGAAGCCCTGCGCGACGGCCTCGCCCGGCTCCTGAAATTTCAGGGCGCCTTCACCCTCGCGCTCGTCCTCGCCGCCGACCCGCTGCTCGCGGCCCTCGGCCTCGGCGCGGTGCAAACCTTCGTCTTTCAGGTCACGCTCATCGGCGTCTGCCTGCTCGTCCTCTTCCTCGCGCTGCTCACCGTGCTCTTTTACCTCAACCACCTGCGCGACGCGCTTCTCAGTTGCACCGTGTTCGCCGTCGTCAACGTCGCCCTCACGCTGGCCGGTCTCCTCGCCGACGAACGCTGGTATGGCCTCGGCTTCACTGCCGCCGCCGCCGCGGGCGCCCTCGTCGCCGGGGCGTTCGCCAACCGCGCGCTCCACCGCCTCGAATACGAAACGTTCACCGCGCAACCGCTCTACTCTTGACCTGAGATTTCCGGCCGCCCCGGTCCATCCCGGCTTTTCCGCGTTTCATTCTCGAGTGCCTCAAACGTCCAGCCCCCTCGATCAGGAGTCGGTGGACGCGACGGTCGATCCGGTCACCTGGACTATCGCCGCCTCCGACATGGGCCCCTGCGCCGCCTTCATGGCGAAGGCGATTTCCGCGCAACCGAGCGCCCTTGCAAACGCCCTGCGCGGCCGTTTCTCCCGTGCCTGGCCACACCGCCCACTCCCGCGGCCTCCATATCTCGGTCGGGAAATTTTGCGGCATCGCGCGCCTTCTGTTCGGCGCGTGCGGCACCGCCCTCCCCGCGTGCAGGGTTACCGGGCCCCTGATCGGCGGTTCGCCCGCATTCCCGTCGGGAGCGATTGCGCCGCCGAGTTCCGCTCCCGCAACTCTCCGCTGTTCCGCACCACGCGCTTGTGCGTAAATCCGTCACCGTCGAATAACCGCCGGGGCCGGAGGTGGGCGGACACCGCGGGAAGCCGCGCAGCGCGCCGGCGTCAGGACGGAAGCCACGAAGCGGAGCGCGGTTTCGGCGTTAGTCGGGCGCGGATCGGCCGGGCGCCAGGAATCGCGCTTGACGAACCCGGCGAAACCGTGACCTTCTCCACCTCCGATTTTCGCCCTCATCGTCTATCGGTTAGGACAGGAGATTCTCAATCTTCAAAGCGGGGTTCGATTCCCCGTGGGGGCACCACTTTAAGTCGTTGAATCAATGACTTACAGCTTCGGCGGACCTGGGTGGCCAGTTGGCGTGGCAAACGAAGCATGAATCGCCCTGCCCTGGTCCTCGGTCGTTATGAAAACCGCCATGGCGTCATCTCGCGGCGGGTGGCGGGAAGCCTCCACGGGCTTCGCGTTAGGAGGAACTGCAAGACGCGGGAGGAGGCCTCAGCCGAAAAGCCGTGGACCCTTTGAGCTTCGCCAGGTCAGGTGCCCGGGCGATTTTCAATGTTTGGCATACTCGAATCGATCGACGACTTTGCCGGTATCGTAAAGTAACGTTTTCGGATAGTACGCCTCGTCAAAAGGGCGGGGCCGGGTCGGGCCGCCCCAAGTTGAGTTTTCCCGGCGGCCCCAAAGGCGGCGCGCCCAGTGCGGACCGCGGAGTGGATCCCTCGTTCGGTTCATCCAGGCGAGCAATTCGTCGAGCAATCGCTCCCGTCGGGCCGCGCTCGACGGATCGTTGATCAAGTTTTTCAATTCGAGGGGATCCGTCGAAAGATCGTAGAGTTCATCGGTGTCGAGCAAGTTGACGACCAGTTTGTAGCGCCCGTCGGAGGCGCACCGCATCGGCGCGAACGCCCCAAAACCGTCATGATCGATTTCAAATCGATTGAATTCCAGAAACACAAAATCATTGGTGCGATGATCCGGGGCCCGCATCTGGCTCAGCAGTGAACGCCCCTGGAGAATCGCGGGGACGACCAGCCCGAAGTAGTCCAGCAGCGTGGGCACCAGATCGATGTGTGATATCGGAGCGTTGGAGATGGCATGGGCGGGCGAGACGCCGGGCCAACGGACGATAAACGGGATGCGGACAATTTCTTCATACATGCACGGTCCTTTGCCGAAAAGACCATGGCTGCCAAACATGTCCCCATGGTCACTGGTATGGATGACGAGCGCCCCGGGCGTTTCGGCGTCGATCGCCTCCAGCACGCGGCCAACTTGAGAATCGCAAAAGCTGTTGCACGCGAAATGCTGCGGATGGTGCAGGTGGGACTGGCCTCCGGCGCGAACCAAACTGGTCTGATGGGAGGCGGTGTGTCGGGCCCATTCCCGCTGGGATTGAGGTTTGTCCGAAAGCGGATCGTCCGCATTGGGTACCGGGAAGAGAAATCCCTCGAATGCGCTGGCGTAGGGTTCGGGCGCAATGAAGGGGTGATGCGGTTCGTCGATTGAGACGACCAACAGAAAATCGCGATCGCGATGCGCGCGGATGAATTCCCGTGCCCGTTCGGCAATCCGCCAGGCATGGGTGAAGTCAGCCGTGATTCCGTGCTCCGCCACGCCCTGCGCATCCAACACGCGCCGGGAAAGCGCGCGCGCTTCGTCGTTCGGCAAGGACTCGAGGTAGTTTCGTCCGTCCATCCAATAAGCGGGGTCCCAGCCCGGAGGACACCGTCCGTCACCGAAGTAGTCACTGCCGTCCAAATGCCATTTGCCGATGTAGCCGGTGGCGAATCCTCCATCGCGCAGCCGCTGACCGAGGGTCGGTAAATCGAGGTGCGGTGCCATATCATTCCCGAGGACGCCGTTGCTGTGGGGATAGAGCCCGGTGAACAGCGCCGAGCGCGCCGGACCACAGACGGGCGCACAGGTGTAGGCGCCGTCGAACCGCACGCCTTCAGCGGCCAGTCGGTCGATGTTGGGCGTGCCCAGCGCCAAGTCCGGACGGTAGCAACCGACGCAGTTGGCGCCTTGGGTATCAATGAGGAAGAGAACGGTCTGTCGTTTAGCCATGTGAAAAATGATGGGGGACTCCGGCCTTTGCCCTTCCGTGCGGGGTGAGCAACCTTCGCCGACACGGGAGCATGTTGCCCGGAAATTTTCGCCAGAGTGGCGCATCACTCATCACGCGGGTTAGGTCTGGCGGCGGCGGCGGCTTTGCGGCAGGACTGGCGATACATCGTCGGCGTACGTTGCGTGATACGCTTGAACAGGCGGCAGAAATAAAAGGGGTCCTCATAACCGACCAGGTGAGCGATGCTTTCCACCTTGGTATCGGTTTCGGCGAGGTATTCACACGCTTTGGCTATCTTTTGGCGGTTGAAAAAACTTCGCGGGCTGTGACCGGTGTGCTTGCGGAACTGCTGGGTGAAATACGCATGGGACATACCGGTGCTGGCCGCCAACTCGTGGATGCTCACGTGCGCGGCGAGGTTGTTGCGCATCATCGTGAGCGTGCGCTCGATCCGGGTCGCCGTTGATTCCTGCACGGCCGAGCGATGGCACACCTGGCCAAAGAGATCACCGAGCAGTTGATGCATGGCCGAGGAGGCCTGCACGAGATCCTTGTAGGCCTGGCCGACGTGGTAGATTCCGAGAATTTTTTCGAAGGTCGCGACGAACCGGAGATCCGATTGAACGGCGATGCAGGTGTTTTTTCCGCCGCTGGTCAGAACATCGTAATACTGCTGGGCGACGGTGCCGTTGAAATGAATCCAATAGTAGGACCAAGGGTCGCCCGGATCGGCGGCGTAAGCGTGAAACTCAAACGGCCGCAGGAGCGCGATGGTACCGCGGGTGATCCGGTGCTGGCCCTGGCTGAGATCGAGCGTGCCCGCGCCATCGAGACAGTAGAGCAACGTGAAGGCCCAATCGCCATTGGCCCGGGAAACTTTTTGCCCCTTGGCCCGGGGGAAATAGCCGAGACGGCAAGGCAGCAAGGCCGCCGTCAGAGCCTGCCGGTTGGCCGACTCCACGACTTTGGTGGGAAGCTTGAAAATCCGTTCACCCGGAAAGTCCTCGCGTCCGAGCACCGAGACGAGCTTGCGGCCATTGAAACTGAACACGCGCGTCTTGTCGTCCGCCATGTAGCCCTCCAGCGAGAACGCCTTCGGATCCAGGGGCGGCAACACGCGGTTGCGCGGTTTGGCGGGCGCGGCGCCTGGTCGTTTGGCTGCGGTCGGCTTGCTCATGCCCCTAGGTCTTAGCCGGAATGGGCGAGGCGCCACAGGGAAAAATAGAGCGCGACCGCGAGCACGGAGACCACCACCGAGGCCACGCGCAGGCCACGCCACGGTGTGAGATCCACGGCGACGACGGGGGGCAGGCCGTCGCGCTTCGCTCTGGCGGCGGCGGGCGCAGCGGGGGCGAACCATCCGACGACCAACATGAATCCGCAGAGCAACAGGGTGTTGAGGGCGGCGAGATGGAGCCAGTGGATGTGCACCGAGGAAACGTTGAAGCGCCCCAACCCGAGGAAACCGACGCCCCACAGGCAGTTCAGCACAATCGACGTGAACACGCCGAGGATCATCGACACATTGGCCGCCCAGGCGGGCACCCGGCGGCTCAACATACCGGTGACGACCACGGCGAGGAGGGGCAGCTTGAAGGCGGACATCACCTGCTTCATCATTGTGAAAATCCCCTCGGAGGAACTGCCCAGCAGGCTGGTGGTGAAGATGGCCACGAACACGACCCCGACAGAAAACAACTTGCCCGCGCGGACCATTTCATGGTCCGAGGCTCCCGGCCGGAGCCAGCCGCGATAGAGATCGATACTGAACATGGTCGAGACGCTGTGCAGGCCGCCGTTGAAAGCGCTGATCACCGAACCAAGGAACACCGCCGCGAACAAGCCCACCAGATACGGCGGCAGCACGGCGTCGACCAGCAGCGAATAGGCCAGGTCTCCGTTGCCGATGGCCGCGGCGCCGAACATCTCCGCCGCGATAATGCCGGGGATCACGAGAAAGAACGGTCCAAGCAGCTTGAGGCCGGCGGTGGCGAGAATGCCCTTTTGCGCCTCCGCGAAGCTCTTCGCGCCGAAGGAGCGCTGCACGATCATCTGGTTGGTGCACCAGTAGAACAGGTTGATGAAAAGCATGCCCGTGAAGAGCGTGTCGAACGGCACATTCGATCGGGGCCCACCGACGGGATCAATCTTCCCGGCTTGGTGCTGCAGCAAGCGGTTCAGACCGGCGAGAAAGTCGCCGTCACCCAGCTTGAACAGCGCGAGCACCGGGATGAGCAGACCGCACACGAGCAGACCGGCGCCGTAGAGCGTGTCGGAGAGCGCCACGGCCTTCATGCCACCAAAGAGCACGTAGCAGGTCCCGATGATTCCGATACTCCACGCCATCAGACGGAAAGAAGCTCCCTCGGAGATCCCCAACTGGGTGTGCACGTGGAAGATCGTGCTCATCGCCAGCCCGCCGGAGTAGAGCACGAACGGCAGGATGTTCAGCGCGATCGTGATGATAAACACGATCCCCATGATCCGGCGCGCCGTCGCATCGAAGCGCTGTTCCAGGAACTGGGGCACGGTCGTGATATTGCCCGACCAGTAGCGCGGCAGAAAATACCACGCCATCGCGATGAGCGCGAACACCGGCACGACTTCCCACGCCATCACCACGGCGCCGTGAATCGACGCGGCGCCGTTCAGGCCGATCAGCTGCTCGGTCGAAAGGTT
Organism: Opitutaceae bacterium; assembly: GCA_044358025.1. Taxonomy (GTDB): domain Bacteria; phylum Verrucomicrobiota; class Verrucomicrobiia; order Opitutales; family Opitutaceae; genus GAS368. Next base: position 1,088 of record JBIKOK010000089.1, on the reverse strand, counting down.
GGTCAGCAGCAAAGCGCCGGCCACCTGAATCCACGGCAGCTTCCGGCCCGCCAGAAAGTACGTCTGCGCATCGCTGTTGTCCTCGCGGCGAGTACGCCACCATGAAATCAGTGCGACCAACGCGGTGAAGAAAAGGAACGAGCCGATGGCGAGGGGAAGGTTCATAGGAGGGGAGATTGACCGGGCCCCCGGGCAGCCGGCCACGGTCGCGTGGTGCTCCAGGGGACTTGAATCAGAAACTGAATTTGGTCGTGACCATCCACTCCAAAGGAGGATTGAACCGATAGGCCGTCAGCACGCCGTCACGGGCGGTGTTGATCCGGATGAACGCATCATTGTTCAGTGCATTGTTAATGTTCGTCTGCAAGGACCAGGCGACGGATTTACCCATAAGCTGAAGCTTCCGGCGGTAGGCCGCGTTGAGATCGAGAAAGACTTGCTCCGAACCAGCGGAAACGGTGCTCACGATCGCACCGGGTGTGCCGGTGGCGCGATAACCATTGATCGGCCGGCCGGTGTAGCGCACGCCGCCGCCGACGGTGATCCCCTTCAAGGCTCCCTGGAAGAACTCATAATTCGAGACGAGATTCAGCTTGTGCTCCATCTGTCCGAGTGCGGGCCGCCCATTGGCGAGCGTAAAGTCGGTGAACGTCCGGACATCGAGCGCCGCGAGCTGCGTGGCGATGGTGCCGACGCCCGTGCTCAGGGGCAGCGCGGCATTGGCCACCCACGTCGGGCGCCAAAAGGCGATATAAGCCAAATCCTCTTGCCCGATGTTGGTTTGAGCGGACTTCGATTGGCTGTAGTTGAGGAATACCCGCCACTGCGCCGTGGGGTTGGCCGTGAGCTCCACCTCATAGCCCTGGGTGCGGTTGTCGAAGGTCCGACCGGTGCCGCTTTGCACGGTGCCGCTCGGAACTTTTCCGGCCAACGCGAGGGCGCTCCAGATCGGATTGATCGACGACGCAATGTTGCCGAAATCAAAATCTCGGTCGGCGCTGGTTTGGAAATACTGCGCGGTAACAAAAAGCCGGTTCTTGAACAGATCCAGTTTGAATCCGATATCCTGGCTCTTGCCTTTCGGGGTG
>JBIKOK010000299.1:0-7389 GCA_044358025.1 Opitutaceae bacterium | reverse complement strand
CGGAGGAGGCAGCCAAATTGGTCGGCTCCTCCGACGGACCGTGGCATCTGAGTCGCACGCCACTGCTCAGCCAGGTGTTCTCGCGCGCGTGGTTCCACCAGCACGGCCTGCCTCAGTTCAATGTCGCCACCTGACCCCACTGCACCGAACCGCCGGATGCGGACCCGCATGTCCGGTGGTGTCACAGGGACCGCCCGCGAGGGCTTACCTATGTGAATCCGATTGATTTCGCCATGAGGCTTTTCATTTTCCGCCGCATCCCCAACCCTCCTGTTCCAGCATGAATAGCCCCCTCTTGGCCCCATTCGTAAACGATCGGCGGATTTGGTTGCTGCTGCTGTCGGTGGCGCTGGCGGTCGTGCTGGGGTTCGTCGCAATTCCGGACTTCGCGGCGATCGTGTTTGTCTCCAATGCGGGCTTTTGGTTCGTGCTGCTCGCCTTCGTGTTGTTTCTGCAGGCGCTCTGGCAAACGTGCAGCGACGACGTCCGTGCGCTGCGGTGGCGCGGGGTCGACTGGGTTTCGGTGGGCGTGATCGGGGCCGGGGGCACGGTGCTCCTCGTGCACGAGACGTTCGGGTTCAAGATCGTGATGGACGAGATCATGCTGCTCGGCACGTCCATGAGCATGCACCTCGACAAAACCGTGCTCACCCCGGTGCGGGGCAGCGACATCCAGGGCGCGTTCGTGATCCTCGACGGCATGATGGACAAACGCCCGCTGTTTTTTCCGTTTCTCGCGTCGCTCTTGCACGACCTGACCGGATACCGGCCCGCCAACGCGTTCATTTTGAATGGTACGCTCACCTTCGTTTTTCTCGGACTGGTCAACCTGACGGGGCGGCTCCTCGCCGGGCGGGTGGCCGGTTGGCTGGGGGTCGCCCTGTTCGCCGGCCTGCCGTTGCTCGCCCACAACGCCACGGGGGGCGGCTTTGAATTGCTCAACCTCGTGATGATCCTGGCCACGATGTTGCTCGCCGCCCGGTTCGTCGAGAAACGCGATTCCGCCGCGCTCACGGCCTTCTGTTTTTCGGCCCTGCTGCTGGCCCAAGTTCGCTACGAATCCGTCATCTGGCTGCTGCCCGTCGCGTTCGTGGTTCTCTGGGTCTGGGCGCGCGAAGGCCGGGCGATTCTGTCATGGCCGGTGATTTTCGCGCCGTTGCTGATGATCCATTATCCGCTCCAGCACCGGATTTTCGATCTGCGCGCCTCCGCGTGGGAGTTGGGGAGCAAGCCCGGTTCCACGACGCCCTTCGCCTTCAATTACGTGCCGGATAATCTCTCCCACGCGCTCAATTATTTTTTTGGCCGGGCCGCGGAGCAGCCCAATTCGCTGGTCCTTTCGGCGCTCGGCTGCATCGCCACCCCCTTCTTCGCCCTGCTTGTCGTGAAACGGTTTCGCACTCTGGCGCAAGAGCCACCCGCCATCGTCGCGACGACCTTCTTCGCGCTCGGCTTCGCGGTGCAGTTTGCGCTGCTGATGTGCTATTTTTACGGCCAGTTTGACGATATCGTCATCCGCCGCCTCAGCCTGCCGACGCAGCTTGGGATGGTGGTGGCCGTGTTGGCGGTGTTGCCGCAATTTGCCGGTCCCCGCGTGGTGCGCGGCCTCGTCGTCATCAGTATGATCGGGTTGCTCGCCCGGAGTGTGCCGTCGATGGCGGCGCACGCCTACTCGCAGGAGTATCTGCCCGGGCGCGAAACCGCGTGGCGTCGGGAGTTCATCGCCGAGCAGCCGCGCCACGACTATATGGTCATCGACAACGACTGTATCCTGTGGATCGCGCACAAGATTTCCTCCACGCCGGTCTTTCAGGCGAAGGGCCTGCGACGGGCGGCGCTGGTTTTCCTGATGCGCAACCGCGCTTTTTCCGACGTCTTCGTATTCCAACGCTTCAACATCGACGCCGATACCGGGCGCAAGACGCTCCGGGAAGGGGACGACCTCGGTCCTGATTTCGTGCTGGAGACCGTCCGGGAGGAACGCCTGCAGACGCTGACGCTCACGCGGCTAAGCCGGCTCACGGAGATCCGGGACGGCGGGCAATCGCTGACGGCGCCCGATCCGGCCGTGCACCCAGTGCCCAAGGATCGCGCCGAGATCGAAAAAATCCGCCGCGCGTATCTGGAGAACTACATGAAGATGTTGCCATGAGCCTGCGTTCTCCTTTCCGCCGTCGCGCGGCGCTGCCCGCGAACTTTCCCGCACCTTGATCCGCGCGTTGTTCAATCTGATCCGCGCTGCACCCGACCAGTGGCGCGTAGGACTGTTTGCCGCATGCACCCTGGTCGCGCTGATCGCGGGCTTCGCGGCGATCTCTCCGTATGGCGCCAAGCTTCTCATCACCGCCGGGGGCTACTATTATATGCTGGGTTTGTTTGCCCTGTTTGGGTGGCTGGGGTTTCGGGTGGCCGCCCCGCGCCGCACGGTCTGGCTCGGGTGGATCCGCCGGCCCGGCTGGCCGGGTGCGTTGATCCTGCTCGCCACCGCATTTGCCCTGTGGAGCGACCCGTTCAAACACAAGGTGCTGTACGACGAATACGTGCTCCAGGGAACCGCCCTGCATATGCACGCGACGAAAGAGATCGGGACGGTCATCCGCGCCTACGACATCGCCGGGTCGTGGGTGCCCATCGACACGTTTCTGGACAAGCGGCCGTATTTTTTCACGTTTCTTGTTTCGCTGGTGCACGATCTGACGGGCTACCGCATCGCGAACATGTTTTTGGTGAACGTTGCGCTGACGCCGTTGCTCTTCGCGCTCGTTTACTGGCTTGGGCGGGAAGTGGCGGGCCGCGGCGCTGCATTGCTCGCCGTCGGGCTCCTCGCGACGATGCCCTTGCTGGGCCAGAACGCGACCGGGGCCGGTATGGAGCTGCACAATCTCGCGATGCTCGCCCTGACGATGACGCTCGCGGTGCTGTGGCTGCGCGCGCCGGACGAGGACCGGCTCTCGCTGCTCGTGCTCGGGGCGATTCTGCTCGCGCAGAGCCGCTACGAATCCGCGATTTTTGTGGTGCCGGTGGCCGTGGTCATTGTCGCCGGCTGGATCAACGCCGGCCGGCTGATCCTGCCCTGGCCTGCGATGGTGGCGCCGCTCCTGCTGGTGCCGCGCGTCTGGCATAACCGGTTTTTGGATGCGTCACCGCTGCTCTGGCAGCTCAACGAAGGCCAGACTTCGCGCTTCGGCCTCGACTATCTTCCCGGCAATTTGACGGGCGCCTGGACGTTTTTCTTCAACCTCCGGCCGGCGCTCGCGAACTCCTGGTTTTTGTCGGCGCTCGGCTCCGCCGGGCTCGCCTGGTTCCTGTGGGTGGCGTGTTGCTGGGCGCGCCGACCCGGGCGCGCCCCGCTCGCCCCGGCGGCGTTGGCCCTGGTGGCCTTTGGCGCCGGCATCGTCGGAAACCTCGTGCTGATCATGTTCTATTATTGGAGCCGGCTCGACGACACGATCGCGTCTCGCTTCGCGCTGCCGACGTGTCTGTTGCTGGCGCTGTCGTCCGCGTGGTTCGTCCATCGCTTCGAAACCGGGCGGGTGCCGGCGGTGCGCCTCGCGACCCTGGCGTTCGCCGGTTGGCTCCTGGTCTGGGGGCTGCCCGTGCTGGCGCAGCGCCTCTACACGAGTCAGAACCTCGTGATGCAGGAGGTGGAGTGGGAGCATGACGAACTGCTCAAGCGCCCCGGCCCGGTGCTGTTTGTTTCCAACAAATCCACGATCCCGTTCGTGCTGTGGCGTATCCCGACGATAAACACAAGTGTAGCGCGCCAGCGGTCCGCGCAGATCGGCTATCATCTGCGCGAAGGCACCTTCAAAGAGGTGATCGTCGCGCAGGCGCTCCGGCCGACGTCGGCCAAAGGCGAGATGGGGGTCGATCCCGATGATCTGATGCCGGCGAGTTACCGGCTCGAGCCGATCGTTGAAAAGCGGTTTGGGGGGCGTTACTCGCGGCTGAGCCGTATGGTGGCGATCGACGAGACGGTGGAAACGGGGCCTGCTGCCGGTTCGGTTCCCCCGGCCAAAGCCGACCCCGGGCCATGAATCCGCCACCGCCCGCGGTCGGTCGCACGATGGGGGCCGGACCGTCGGACTCGCCCCGCCGGCTGTGGTGGCTGTTGGTGGCTGTTTCCGGAGCCCTGTTGCTTTGCTTTGCGTGCTGGCCCGAGCGGTTCCGCGCGTTGGGCGTGAACCACCTCGGCGTGTGGTTTCTCGATTTGCACGCGATCCTCGCCTCGTGCGATGCGGTCGCGGCCGGCCTCGATCCCTACGCCGCCAATCCGTTGGACTATTTCGGGCGGCCGCACTGCTATGCGCATTGGTGGCTGGCACTGGGGCGGTTTGGTTTCACGCGCAGTGACACGCTGCTGCTTGGGCTGGCCCTGGGCACGGCGTTCTATGTCGCCGTGATGGCCGCGTTGCGCCCGCGCCAGCCGGGGGAGGTGGTGTGGACGCTCGGCGTGCTTTGCTCGCCGCCGATTCTGCTCGCGCTCGACCGGGCGAACATCGATCTGGTCATTTTTGTCCTGCTCGCCCCCGTCGTGCCCTGCCTGCTTTCGCTGCGTTCGGCGGTGCGGCTGTTGGCCGTGCCGTTGATCATCGCGGCGGCGGCCCTGAAGGCCTATCCGATCGTCGCGGGCCTGGTGTTGCTCGCCGGTCATGGTCCGCGGGATACGCGGCGACTCTGGTGGGGCGGAGCGTTGCTGCTGGCGGTGGCGCTGCCGGATATGGTGGCCGACCTTCGGCGCTACGCCCCAATCGTGCCCGAAACCGACGGTCTTTTTACGATGGGGGCGCGCAATCTTTTCATCGGTCTGGGCCTGCCCGTGAATGTGGCGCGCGTGCTGGCGCTGGTCGGCGGCGCGATCGTTATCGCGGCCCATGTGCGGGCGAAGCTCTTCGCGGGTTGGACCGTCGATCCGGCGGACCGCGCGGCGTGGATGAGTTTTGTGCTCGGGGCGGTGTTGTTGACGGGATGTTTTTTCGCGGGGGCGAGTTACTCCTACCGGTGGGTGTTCGCGCTTTGGCTGGTGCCGCTGTTGTGGCGGCTGCCGCGGACGGCGTCCGCGCCGCCCAAAGTCCGCCGGCTGGCCCGGGCGACGGCGGTGTTGCTGCTGATCGCGCTGTGGTCCGATGCGGGCGCGAGCGCGTTGATCGGGCGTTTTTCAACCGGGATGACCCCGGAAGCGATCGCCCGGGTGGCCGACCGGTTTTTCTTTCTTGAACAGCCGGCTACGTGGGCCTTTTTCGTTTGCCTGATCGGATTCCTGACGCACTTCGCGCAGGAGGGCGTGCGGCAGTTGTTCAGCGTGGACCCGGCGCCTGAGTCGCCCCTTCAATCAGTGCGTGCCAGTCGCTGAAGGAACCTGCCGTCGCCGCGGCCACCTCCGCGGCGCTCAGGCGGTAGAGAAAGACGGAGTAGCCGATGTGGGCGTCGGGAGGGCGGGCGCGCAGGTAGTGGCAGAGGCGCGCGAAGCGCAGCAGGTCGTGCCGTGTCCACTTGCGCCGCCATTGCGCTTCGGTCGCGGCGCGATTCAGTTCGGCGCGGTGTTGCGGGTCGCCGACGTAGGCGGCGAAGAGCGGCTCGACCGCGCGCAGTTCCTGGAATTCCTTTTCCAGTTCCAGAGTCCAGGGGCCGCGGATGGGACTGTAAACGTGCTCCAGCATGGTGGCGCTGATGGCATAGACGCCCGCTTCCAGCCGCACGTAGGGCTGCGGAATTTTGAAGGCGTTCACGAACGGCAGCCGCCGGGCCCGGATGCCATAGTAGTCGGGTTCGCCGGTGCCAAAGTAGGCGAGAAACACCGGGGCGCCGTCTGCGTTTTGATCGAGCCACGTCTTCAACCCTGGCAAGTCCTGGCCCCAGTCGAGCGAACTGTCCACGAGGTGACGGTGGCCGTTTTCCGGGCCACCCCCGAGGGCGTTAAAGTAGGCGAGGTAGTGCGGTGCGATGCGGGCCGCCTCCCACACCTGCCCCCCGAGCAGCACGGCCGCGGCGGCGACGGGGAGCGCGCGACGCGAAACCAGCCACGCGCCCAACGCCCCCGCCCCGACAAACAGCACGGGATACGTGGGCAGAATGTGGCGATGGCCGATGTTGAGATGGCTCGTGAGGGAAAAAGCCCAGTAGACGGCAAACAGCGCCGCGAGCGGCGCGATGTGGTAAAGATCGCGGCGCACCAGCGCCGGCGCCCGCCACCACCGGCGGGCCGCGAGCCCGGCGACGAGGGCGGTGGCCGCGAGCACCGGCAGCGTCGTTTTCAGCGCAAATGCCCACGGGAAAAAACTCGGCCAGCCCGTGGTGCTGTAGTCGCCGTTGAGGAAGGCCGAGCGCACCTGGGCGGTTTCCAGCACGTAGGCGAAGCCATAGAGGAACGCCTCGGGCAGGGCGTGCACCGCGGCGAAGGCACGCAGCACCTGACCGGGGAGTCCGATGTGCAGATCCAGCACTTCCCACGGGCGGATGAAATGGTCCGCGGGCGGCAGCGCGGGGTTGAACGCGCTGTAGCGAAAACCGTAGCAGACCCAGATTACGCCCATCGCCACGAGACCGTGTCCGATCGCGGACAGCGCCGCAGCGCCGAACTTGCCGCCGCGCGTGGTAAAGGTGCGGCCCCACAGGGCCAGCGGCGGGGCGGTCCACGCCCGGGCGACCGCCATGAGCACCATCATCGGCAGCAGCAGCGGGGCGGAATACTTCGCGACGCACGCCAGCCCAAATACGAGGGCGCTCAGCCACCACCACCGGTGGCGCCCATCGTGGAGATGCCGCCACCAGGCGCCGACACTCGCGAGGAAGAAGAACGTCATGCACGCGTCCGACGTCGCGAGCGCGCCGTGGGCGAGAAAATTGGGGCTGAAGACGAACAGGCCCAGCGAAACGAAGGCGCCCGGCAGGCCGAACAGCCGGCGCGACCAGCCGAAGATCAGGAGGCCCGTCGCGACATTGAAGAGCACGATCATCGCGCGGCCGGCCATCAGCAGAGGGAAATGATCGTGACCGGTCTCGTAGAAAAACGGGTGGCCGACGGCCTGCACCTCGGAGGTTTTCCAGTAGGGGTTGCCCTTGAGCTCGGGAAACGGCGGCGCCATGAACACCGCGGGGAGCGCCGCCCAGCGCTGCGGCAGAATGCCGTTTTCCGGGTGCAGCCGGTAATCGTCAAGGTGCCAGTAGGCGTAGCCGCCCGTCACGTGGATGAGTTCGTCGGCCGTCGTGCTTTTCCCCGCGACCGCCCAGAGCGCGAGAGCGGCGTGCAGCGCGAGCAGCGCGGCGACGGCGAGCGGCACGAGAACCTGGCCTCTTGCGCGGGCAGCCATGCGTGGCTCAGGCCGTGAGCGCGGCCCGCAGGGCGTCCGCGACCAGGGCGACGTGGTCGGGCGTCATTTCGGGAAACAT
>JBIKOK010000297.1:0-7407 GCA_044358025.1 Opitutaceae bacterium | reverse complement strand
CACGTTTGTCACGTAATACGTGACAAACGTTGCCAGGCGCTTTTCCGGCGCACGTCACCGCGCCCCGCCCGCCCGCCGACGAACGCCACCGCGCCCGTGGCGCCGCGACGGCAGTTCCGCCCGACCTTGTCCCGCCAAGCCGCATGACCACGGTTGCAGCCCTGCCGATCTTTACTCTCACTTCCCCCCGGCCCGATCCACCCCTTCTCCGCATGAAAACTCTGCCGCGTTCGTTTGCCCTCCTCGCCCCGCTCGCCCTCCTCGCCCTCGCCGCCTGCGCCCTGTCCGCCCGCGCCGATGTGACGCTCCCCGCCATCTTCTCCGATCACCTGGTGCTGCAGCGCGGCACCCGCGTCCCCGTGTGGGGCGTCGCCGCGCCCGGCGAGAAAATCACCGTCGCGTTCGCCGGCCAGACCCAGTCCACCACCGCCGACACCGACGGAAAATGGCAGGTCGCCCTCGTCAACCTCGCCGTCTCCGCCACCCCGCAAACCCTCACCATCAAGGGCAACAACACCGTCACCCTCCAAGACGTCCTCGTCGGCGAAGTCTGGCTCGGCTCCGGCCAGTCGAACATGGCGATGACCGTGAACCGCGCCCAAAATTTCGAGCAGGAGAAACCCGCCGCCGCCTTCCCGCTCATCCGCCACTACAAAGAAGATTCCGCCAACGCCGACTCCCCGCAATCCGCCGGCCGCGGCCGCTGGGTCGTGTGCAGCCCCGACACCGTCGCGGGATTTTCCGCCGCCCTCTATTTCTTCGGCCGCGAACTGCACCAAACCCTCCGCGTCCCCGTCGGCCTGATCAACTCCTCCGTGGGCGGCACTCCCATCGAAGCGTGGATCGCCGCCGACGTGCAGCTCGCCAGCAAGGAACTGCAGGCCGCCCTTGCCGCCGCACCGAAAACCACCGCCGCCACCGTTCCCGCCGCCCCCAAGCCGACCGCTCCCGAGAAACCCAAAGCCGTCAAAAAAACCACCAAGGCCGCTAAGGCGACGCCCACCGCGCGCACCACCACCACCGGCGGCCTCTTCAACGGCAAGATCGCCCCGCTCGTCCCCTACGCCCTCCGCGGCGCCCTCTGGTATCAGGGCGAGGCCAACTCCACCCCCGCCAAAGCCCCACTCTACGAGCACCAACTCCCGCTCCTCATCCGCGACTGGCGCGCCCGCTGGGGCTACGACTTCCCCTTCGCCTGGGTCCAACTCCCGAACTTCCTCGGCGCCGGCCGCGACTGGCCCCTCGTCCGCGAAGCCATGCTCAAGACCCTCGCCGTCCCGCACACCGGCATGGCCATCGCCATCGACGTCGGCGAGGTCAACGACATCCATCCCAAAAACAAACAGGCCGTCGGCCACCGGCTCGCCCAATGGGCCCTCGGCACCGTCTACGCCCAAAACGTCGCCGCCACCTCCGGCCCCCTGCCCGCCGGTCACGAAATCCGCGGCGCGGAAATCGTCCTGCGTTTCACCCACACCGCCGGCGGCCTCGTCGCGAAGGACGGCCCCCTCTCCGGCTTCGCCCTCGCCGGCGCCGACCACGTCTGGCTGCCCGCGCAGGCCCGCATCGCGGGCGACACCGTCATCGTCTCCGCCCCCGGCCTCACCGCCCCGGTCGCCGCCCGCTACGCTTGGGAAAACCTCCCGACCTGCAATCTCTTCAACACCGCCGGTCTCCCCGCCTCCCCGTTCCGCACCGACAACTGGAAATAGTTTCCCGTCCCCCGCACCCGTCGCTTCTGTCCACCCATTGCCATGCCGATTGCCGCGTGGCGCCCCCTAACATGAACCGCCCACCCCTCCCGTTCACCGTCGCCGCCTGCCTCGCCCTCCTCCTCGCGTCACCCGTCTGCTCTGCCGCGGACGCCTCCGCTCCCGCCGCGACCCAGTCCACCGGCGCGATCTCCGGCCGCATCCAAAACGTCGCTACCGGCCAGTATCTCAACAACGCCCGCGTCACCGTCAAAGGCACCGACCGGGTCGTCTTCACCGATCAGACCGGCAGCTATCGCCTCACCGGTCTGCCCACCGGCCCGACCATCCTTGAAGTCTTCTTCACCGGCCTCGACCCCCTCCAACTGCCCGTCACGCTCCGCCCCGGCGAAGTCGTCGAGCAGGACATCAGCCTCACCTCTGCCGCGCGCTACGGCACCGACGCTTCCGGCACGGTGAAACTCGACGCCTTCGTGGTCGCCACCGGGCGCGAAACCGACGGCGCCGCCATCGCCATCAACGAACAGCGCTTCGCCCCCAACATCAAGAACGTCGTCTCCGCCGATGCCCTCGGCGACGTCATGGACGGCAATGTCGGCGAGTTCCTCAAATTTATGCCCGGCATCACCGCCGAGTATGACCGCGAGTCCGGCGGCTCCGTCGCCTCCGTCTCGGTGCGCGGCTTTCCCACGGCGCAGGCCGTCGTCTCGGGCGACGGTCTCCAAATGGCCAACACCGGTAACCCGCAGGGCTCGTCCCGCGTGTTTCAGTTCACCCAGGTTTCCATCAACAACATCTCCCGCCTCGAAGTGACCAAGGTCCCCACGCCTTCGACGCCCGCCGACTCCATGGCCGGCTCGATCGACATGGTGAGCAAGAGCGCCTTCGAACGCAAAAACGCCCAGCTCCGTTACAGCGTCGGCCTTTCGGGCAATCACCGCACCGCGAGTTTCCAGAAAGTCCCGCACACGACCGACGAGCGCGTCTACAAAATTCTCCCGAGTTTCACTTTCGACTACACGCTGCCCGTCACCAAAACCTTCGGCCTCGTCGTCACCGGCCAGAGCCAGAATCGCTTCATCGAGATGGAGTGGGTGCCGCGCGGCTTCAGCGCCACCGCCACCGGCGTCACCGGCGCCTCGATCAGCCGGCCCTACCTGCAATCCTTCCAGCTCAACAGCGTCCCGCGCGCCAACACCCGCGTCGCCCTCGGCCTCAAAGCCGACTGGCGCGCCACCCCCAACGGCGTGCTCTCCCTCAACATCGAGCGCAGCCGCTTCGTCTCCGACCGTTCCAACGCCTCCATCTCCCTCACCACCGGCACCAACGGCGTGCCCACCCCCGCCACCGGCGTCCCGCTCACCTTCGGCGACGACTTCACGTCCGGCGCCACCGGCCGCGGCGCCATCACCATCGGCAACGGCGGCGCCGGCGTCCGCCAACAACTCGACACCGAAGCCGTCGGCCTGCGCTACCGCTTCGACAACGGCGACTGGCGCATCGTCTCCGCCCTCGGAAAATCAAACTCCTCCGGCGGATACCAGGACACGATTCACGGCCGCTTCCGCGCCCTCGTCATCGCCAACCGCGTTCCCGTCCGCGTCAGCTTCGCCCAAATCGACGAGGTCCGCCCGCAGTCCCTCCAAGTCTTCGACAACGCCGGGCGCCCCTTCGACCTCGCCGATCTCACCAACTACCAGGTCAACTCCGCCACCTCCACCCCGCGCGTGATCCGCGACGATCTCACCAACGGCAAACTCGATGTGCGCAAAACCCTCCCGTCGCTCTCGTTTCCCGCCGCGATCCAGGTCGGCGCACTCCGCCGTGTGCAAATCCGCGACGTGCGCCGCGAGAGCATCAACTGGAACTACAACGGCCCCGACGGCAATCCCGCGACCCCCGACTCCCCTGCTCTCTTCGGCAACAAGGTCTACGTGAACCAGAGTGAAAACTTCGGCTTCCGCAATCTGCCCTTCGTCTCCACCGCCAACGCCCTCCGCGCCTTCCAAACCAACCCCACCCTCTTCGCCAAGACCACCGCCCAAGTCACCGCCGAGGAACTTTTCCGCCTGAACAATTCCGAGTGGCTGCAAGAAGCCGTGACCGCCGGCTACCTTCAGGGCGAGTTCGGCCTCTTCCACAACCGCCTCAAGGTCCTCACCGGCGTCCGCTACGAACGTACCGACGCCGACGGCCAGGGCATCCGCAACGACCCCAACGCCGTCTGGCGGCGCAACGCCGACGGCACCTTTGTCCGCAACGCGGCCGGCGTCCGCGACCGCCGCCCCGAGGCCGGCGCCATCGGCTCGTTGCAGGAGCTCGCCGTCACCCGCCAGGAACGCGGCACCAAGGCCTCGCGCACCTACGACGGCAACTACCCCAGCCTCCACCTCACCTATCAGATCAAAGAAAATTTCCTCGCCCGCGCCGCCTACGCCAAAACCTACGGCCGCCCCGATTTCTCCGCGATCGTCCCCAACACCACCGTCGACGAAACGGATTTCGGCAACGCCACGCCCGACCCTTCGCAAATCCCCGGCCGTATCACCACCCGCAACACCGGCCTGCGCCCCTGGACCGGCGACAACTACGATCTCTCTGTCGAATACTACACGCCGCAGGGGGGCATTTTCAGCGCCGGCGCCTTCCGCAAAGAGATCCGCGACTTCTTCGGCGACGCCGTGAGGGTCGCCACCGCCGCCGACCTCGAGCTCCTCGAACTCGACCCGCGCTACGTCGGCTGGCAGATCACCACCGCCTATAACGTCCCCGGCACCGCCCGCGTCGACGGCGTCGAGTTCAACGCCCGCCACTCCCTCCGCGCACTCGGCGCCTGGGGCCGCTCCTTCAGCGTTTTCGCCAACGGCACGAAGCTGAAACTGCAAGGCGGCACCGATTCCGATTTCAGCGGCTTCATCCCCGAGAGCGCCAACTGGGGCCTCGATTACACCCGCCGGCCCTTCAGCGTGATGCTCAAATGGAACTACCGCGGCCAGCAACGCCTCGGCCGCGTCGTCGCCCTCGGCCCCGATGCCTACGAATACGCCAAGGCCCGCACCCGCCTCGACGTGAACGTCGACTACCAACTCCGCAAGGATCTCTTCCTCTATGCGAGTGCCCAGAACGTCTTCGACATTCCGGAAACGCTGCTGCGCTTCGGCTCGCAAACCCCCGGCTACGCCCGCGTCTCCCAGATCCTGACGACCGGCGTCCAGCTCACGCTCGGCATCAAGGGGACGTTCTAAACCTGCCGGCGCCGCCGCCCCCCCCCCGCTCGCCGCGATGGCTTTTGCGGCGAAAGCCGTCGCGCCACGCGACTGAAACCGATGCCCCGGATCCCGTCATTTCTTCTCCTCTTCGCCGCGGCCCCCCTCACCGGCGCGGCCTTGCTCGGCCTCGCCGCGTGCACCCTTGAACCCACGGCAAAAATCATCTCCGGCGAGCACCTCTACCGGCAAAAATGCGCGGACTGTCACGGCGCGCGCGGCGAAGGCGTTGCCGACAAATACAAGGAGTCGCTCGTCGGCGACTGGTCGCTGCCCCGCCTCGCCCGTTACATCGAAAAAAACATGCCCGACGATCATCCGGGCACGCTCGCGCCCCGTGAGTCCGAGGCCGTCGCCGCCTACGTCTTCGAGACATTCTACTCGCCCGCCGCCCAAGCCCGGCTGCACCCGGCGCGCGTCGAGCTCGCGCATCTCACGAACCGCCAGTATGCCGTGACCGTCGCTGATCTGGTCCGCTCGCTCGCGCCGCCCACCGCGGAGGAGGGGCCGTCCCACGCGCCGCCCGGACTCACCGCTGCCTATTTTTCCGTCGCCCAACGCGGCCGGTTCGACCCCGCAAAAATCGCCCACCGTGGCACCGATGCCGCCGTCGATTTTGTCTTCCCCGAAAACGGCGAACTCCGCGCACGCCTCGCGCTCCCGCCCCTCGACCGCCCCGCCACGCCCAACTCGCGGGAGCCCGCCGGCTTCTCCGCCCAATGGCGGGGCACCGTCTTCGCCGACGAAACCGGTGATCACGAATTCATCATCCGCACACCGAACAGCGTTCGCGTTTGGATCAACGCCGAGCCCGACTTGCGCTCCGGCAGCGAGCCCACGCTCGACATCAACGTCTCCACGCCGAAGGACCCCGACCACCGCGTCACGCTCCGCCTCCTCGGCGGCCGTGCCTACCCCATCGCCATCGATTACTGGGCGCTGCCCGAAAAAACCGGCTCGCCCGTCGTCCCCGCCATCGCACTCCGCTGGAAACCGCCGCACGGCAGCGAGCGCCCGATCCCCGCGCGTAATCTCTCCCCTGCGCTGGCCACGCCCACCTTCGTAGTAGCCACCCGCTTCCCCGCCGACGACAGCAGCCAAGGCTACGAGCGCAGCATCTCCATTTCCAAGGCGTGGGACGAGGCGACGACCAACGCCGCCTTTGAGATCGCGAATCACGTCATCAAACGCCTCGACCGCCTCGCCGGCACGCGCCCCAACGATCCGGCGCGCCCGCAAAAACTCGCGGCCTTCGCGGAGAAATTCGTTGCCGCCGCGTTTCGCCGCCCCCTCACCCCGGAGGAAACGGAGCGCACCATCACCGACCTCCTGCGCGCCGCGCCCGACGCCGAGACCGGCGTGCGCCGCGTCGTGCTGCTCGCGCTGAAATCGCCGCACTTCCTTTACACCGAGCTGCCCGCGCGCGAGTCGGACGCCACGCGCACCGCCACCCGTCTCGCCCTCGCCCTCTGGGACTCCGCGCCCGACGCCGAGCTCGCCCGCGCCGCCACCGCGGGCCGGCTCCGCACCCGCGAGGAAGTCGCGGCGCAGGCCGCCCGCCTCCTCACCGATCCGCGCGCGCGGGCCAAGGTCCGGGAGTTTTTCCAGCACTGGCTCCAACTCCGCTACCTCGAGGATCTCGGCAAGGATGCGAAGCTCTTCCCCGATTTCACTCCCGCTATCATCGACGATCTGCGCGCGTCACTTGGCGTGTTCGTCGACACCGCCGTGTGGAGCGAGCGCTCCGATTTCCGCGAACTGCTGCGCGCCGATTATCTCTTCGCCAACGACCGCCTCGCGAAATTCTACGGCCTGCCCGCGCCGACCGGCGTGGCGACACCCGACGAGTTCGCCCGCATCACTGCCCCCGCCGGCCAGCGCTCTGGCGTGCTCACCCATCCCTACCTCCTCGCCGCGCTCTCCTACAAGGCCACCAGCTCCCCGATCCATCGCGGCGTTTTTCTCACGCGCAGCATCGTCGGCCGCGCCCTCAAGCCACCGCCGGAAGCGCAGGCGTTCGACGAGACCTCGTTCGACCACGGCATGACGATGCGCGAGAAGGTCACCAAACTCACCCGCTCCGAAAATTGCCAGGGCTGCCACGCCGTCATCAACCCGCTCGGCTTCAGCCTCGAAAATTTCGACGCCGTCGGCCGCTACCGCACCGAGGACGCCGGCCGCGCCATCGACGCCGCGAGCGACTACGCCGACGACGACCACGCCTCCGTCCGCCTCGCCGGCGCGCGCGACGTCGCGGAATTCGCCATCGCGAGCGAGCACGCCAACCGCGCTTTCATCGAGCAGCTCTTCCACCACCTCATCAAGCAATCCCCCCGCGCCTACGGCCCCGACACGCTCGCCCGCCTGCGCGATTCTTTCATCGCCTCCGGCTACAATTTACGGACGCTGATGGCCGAGATCGCCACTCT
>JBIKOK010000296.1:0-7408 GCA_044358025.1 Opitutaceae bacterium | reverse complement strand
GCTGCAGCGGCCACGACTGGGCGCCCTCCACGGTGCCGTGGCGGATATCGTATTGCACGCCGAGGGCGCGCGGATCGATGTCCTTCAACAAGTGGTAGAGATCCCAGACCGCGCTGCCGATCCGGGTCCCGGCGTGGTTCTGAATCGCCCCCTGGAGGCCGAGGCTGGCGTTGAGCGCGGCCAGCGCGTTCATCTCCGGCTTCAGTTTCTCGATCGTCCCCAGCACGCCGAGCTTCGCGTCGTAGTTCCAGTTGCCGAGGCGGTAAAATTTCACGCCGTGTTTCGCCGCCGTGCGGAGGAGCGTCTCGGTGTGCGGCTCCCGCACACTCGTGATGTCGGTCGTGATCATCTCAACCTTCAGCCCCGCCGCGTGCGCGGCCTCGATCGCGCGCGGCAGATCTTCGGCGACTTTTTCCGGCAACACGTGGCCCTGCGCCTTGCGCACCGTGTAGTCGATGCCGCCGTAGCCGCACGCGGCGATCAGCTTGGCCGTCTCCGCATGCGACATCAGGTGCATCGGCTTCGAAAAAACGTGGACGGTCGTCGGACCCGCCGGCGCGGCCGCCCGCGCGGCGGATGTCTTTTCGGCCGCTCGGCCCGTGAGCGGGAGCGCCGCCCCGGCGAGGGCCAGCGTGGAAAGAAAATCGCGACGGGTGGGGTGGAGCGTTGTGGGTTTCACGGCGGCAGACGCTTCGCGAATCCAACGCGCGGTGCAAGTCTGACGGCGGTCGAACAGTAAGACCGGCGCCTCTAAACGCTCCCTACAACGCCGTATTCTCCGAAAAATCTTCCTACCAAGAAAATTTTCCTACCCCAATTTCTGGAACAAAGATCTCATCTTTCGGCCCTGCGCTTCGTCCGGAAAAAGGGCAGGAAAATTCTGTTGGTAGAAAAATCTTCCAAACCACGGAGGAAAATCCGCGCAAAGGGATTTCTTCCGTGTTCCGTCCAGACTCGCTAGTCGCGCGCCGTCCGGCTGTCAGCTGCAGCTCCCTCAACCCTTCCCGCCCTTGAGCAACACCAGGTGGTCCACCCCGCTCGCCTCGAACTCGCGCCAGTAGGCATCCTCCAGCACCTCGATCCGGTCCTGCTCCTCTTCGCTCAAATCCTCGCTGAGCTTCGTCACATCCTTGCCCTGCTCCGTCCGCAAATCGCGCTCGGCCAGCCGCCCGACGAGCTCACCCCAAAACGTGTCCTCGACAAACGCATCCAGTTTTTCGCGCACGGGTCCGTCCGTGAGTTTCTCGTTTGGAAACAGCTCGCCGTTCACGTCGGCTTCCACGAGGTCCGCGCAACCGAACATTTCCGCCAGGCCGAAAATTTTCTGCGACACGTCGGCGTAGCGCTCCGGCATCGTAGCCGGATCGTCCGGGCGCCCCCCCGCAACCCAGAGGCCGAGATGGGCGAGTTCGAGGAGACGCGTGTATTCTTTGGTCGTGAACGATACCTTCATGGGGCAACAGAGGACGCGTTCTCCCTTTCCGCGCAAGGGTGGAGTGCGGTGGCCGACGGACAGGCGCTTTTCCAGGCGCCCGCGACGGCGGTTGGAAAACCGCCGCTCCGGCCGATCCCGCCCTACGGCACCAACTCCGGCTTCGCCGTCTCCGTCGTCATCTTCTGCGGCAACCGGTAAACGTCGCCGCTCTGCGTCGCGAAATACAGCGCCGACGGCGTGGGCTCCAACGCCGACCCGTCGGCCCAGATCGCATAAAACCCCGGATCGGCATTCACCGGCTTGCGCGCGTAGGTGTGGTTGTAGCGCGAATCGTGCGTGAGCACCTTGTTCACCCGCCACGTGCGCCCTTGGTCGCGGCTCACCCACATCATCATGTCGCCACCCGTGCCGCCGCGCTGCGGCCCCGGCGACGTCGGCGCAATCACCCGCCAGAGCCCGTCCGCCTCGATGTAAAGCGAACCGTGGTCGTAATTGTGATCCGACGCCGTGAAGGGCCGGATATCCCACGACGTCCCCGTCCAGCGCGCCGTGCTCCAATAGCACGGACCCAGCTTCGGCCCCGGCTCAAAACCCTTCGAGGTCAGATAAAGAATCACCGGATGCCCTTCTTTCGTAAACGCGATGTCCTTCAGGTAAACATTGAGATCCTCGGAGCGGTAGTCGCGCACGAGCGCGGGATTGTCCGCCTTCGTGAGCGGAAGCGTGACCGGTTTGCCGTCGACCGTCGTCCACGTGCGCCCCGCGTCGCGCGTTTCGAGGTAGTAGACATTGGTGCGGTAATTCAGCCCCGTGCCCGCCCGCCCGTGATCCGGGTGCAGATCAAACGCCGTCGCCACGCGGTCCGTGTCACCGTGGCGCCAGGAAATCTGGTAGTCGCCCATCTCGATGTGCGCGATCAGCTGCGGCGGCGTCCACGTCTTCGCATCCGGCGACGTTTTCGCATTCAGCGTGCGCTGGCCGTTCTTGTAGAGGGTGTGGAGAAACAAAAACTGCTTCGATTCCGGCAAATACCACGGCTGCGTGTAGGAAAAATTCGAGGTCACGAGCAGCTCCCACGCCGTGATGTCGTAGGGCTTTTTCGACTTGTGGATATAGGAGGGCCGCGACGTGCCGTGCGCCGAAGAAAACACATAAAGAAATCCGTCCGCATCGAGGGAGAGCGTCGGGTTGTCGTGCGCGTCCTCCGTGCGCTTCTGCACGAGCCGCACCGGCCGCGGCACCGTGCCCGTCGCGTGATCGAAGTAGGAGACGTAGTGCTGTAACTCGTCCTTCGTCTCCGAGACATTGCCCGCCGACCCGCCGAACACGAAAAACGTCTTCTTCTGCGCCGCCACGTGGATGGCGATGGGCACGTGTTGCTGCGGATACGTCCCGAAACCGCCGGAGTATTTGTAGCGATACTCGGACTTCAGCGGCTGGTTCATATACCAGATCCCGCGGTAGCCATCGCCCACCTGCGCGACGAGATCGTCGGGCTTGGCGGGAGCCTTGGCCGCTTTTTCCGCGGAGAAACCGACCGACCCCGTGGAGCCGGCAAATACAAACAGCGCCAACCGCAGCCAACGCTGGAAACAGGGGAAGGGGTGCATGGGAGCAGCACAGCGTTTTTCCCGGAAGCGTCGAGACCGCGTGAACCCCCACTTTCGTGCTCCGAACGGAGCGGCGGTTTCCCACCGCCGTTGTTCGCGAGTCGGGCGAGGTCTCCGACCCGCCCTCCCCGAACACCCCAGGCCCTTCTCACCACCGATTACTTCGATGATCACGGATCCATCCCCCCCACCGGCGCCTCCATCCGTTCGATCCGTGCCCTCCGTGGCGAAAAAACCTCGGTCTTCCCTCTGCGTCCGACCTCAGCGTCCGACGTCCTTCCCTCCGGCCACCACGGCGCCAAGTTCTTCGGATCAGCCAGCAGCGCCTTGAACCCCGCGCCCGCATGCAGCGCCGAGCTCGGCGCAGTTTCCGGCGGCCGTTTCAGCCAAAGATATCCGCCGATTGCGAAGGCGAGTGCCGCGCCTACCGCGACCCAAGCCGCCGCCAGCACGCGGCGGCCCACCTCCGGCGTAGCGCGGTGCTTCAGCCCGCGTTCAGACGCTTCGGACGCGGGCTGAAGTACCGCGCTACCACCCAGCAATCGCGTCACCGGCTCGCAAAACGCCGTCGTCGTTTCGCCGTTCGGCCGGCGCGTCCATTGCACAGCGAGAAACGAATCGGGGACGAGCGCGCCGCGCTCGGTCGTCACGTCGATGCCCACGGGCAGGAGGAACGGTGTGCCCTTCGCCTTCAAGGCCCTGCGCTCGTCGGCGAGTGTCCACTCGAGCCGGAAATACGCCTCGCGCCGCGACTGCGTGGGGGCCGACACCACCGCCAGGAACAGCGTGCACGCCTTGATCTGCTGGCGGATTTACTGATCCCGCGTATCGCCCCCACGCAGCTCACGCTGGTCAAACCACACTTCGAGACCGGCCGCCCGCAACGCGTCACAAATCCGCCGCACCGCCGCCGCGTCTTGCGACGGGTAGCTGAGAAAAACGGCGTGCGATTCTGCGCTCATCGGGGGCAGATCAACTTCAGTTTCGGAAAATACGTCCGGTAACGGGCCGGATCGCGGGTGAGCAACGTATGCCCCTCGGCCAGCGCGTGCGCTCCGATGTAAAAATCCGGCGACGGTGCCTGCCGCGCGCCGCCGCAGCGGCGATACTCCGCAAAGGCCCGGCCGGCCAAAAAACCCGCCGCGAAGGGCAGGGCCAGCCGTTCGAAACGGTCTTCCGGCAATGCCGCCGCCACCTGCGCCTCCGACGCGAAGCCGACCGCGACCTCGGCGAAAATGATCGGGTTGATCCCGAGCACGCCCCGCTCGACGGCCTCAGCCAGCGCCTGAGCGGACCACTCGAACCAACGCGCATCCTCGCTCAGCACATCGATGAGCACGTTGCTGTCGACCAGCGTGCTCACGATTCGCCGCGGGTCAGGGCCATCACCTCGTCGGTGGACAATTTGCCGCGCCACTTGCCGCGCAACGCCGCCACCAAGTCACTCCCGCGGGTGCCCGCCTTGGTCGATTTTTCCAACCGCACCCCGCCCTTCCCATCGCGCACAAATTCCACATCCGTATTCGGCAACAGACCAAACTCCTCCCGCACGTCCTGCGGGATCGTGACCTGCCCCTTGGTCGTGATCTTCATGATTCTTACCGTAGATTCGGCCGGTAATACCTGTCAACCACCCGCCCGGCCGGGCCACCCACGGAGCGGCGGTTTCCCAACCGCCGTCAGCCCCCAGCCGGGCGCTTGGGAAAGCGCCCCTCCGTCGAACCCCACGCCCCGCATTGACCGCCCGCGCCGCTTGCGCCCTGCTCGCTCGCACCCGCCCCTCGCATGAGTTCGTCCACCGCTTCTCCCACCCCCGCGCCTGCCTCCCCACGTCTGGTCTCCCTCGATGCCCTCCGCGGTTTCGACATGTTCTGGATCCTCGGCGCGGATGCGCTCTTCACGACGCTCGCCAAAGTCTGCGATATCGCGCCGCTGCGCCTCATCGCGCACCAACTCGATCACAAGGACTGGGCCGGCTTCGCGTTCTACGACCTGATTTTTCCGCTCTTCGTTTTCATGTCGGGTGCCTCGCTGGTCTTCGCGCTGCCCAAAATCATCGAGCGTGAGGGCCGCGCCGCCGCCGTGAAACGCGTCCTCTTCCGCGGCACGCTCCTCTTCGCCGTCGGTCTCTTCTACGCCGGCGGCCTCCAGACAAAGTGGCCCGACATCCGCGTGCTCGGCGTGCTCCAGCGCATCGCCCTCGCCTACACCGGCGCCGGCTTGCTGTTTTGTTTCTTCAAGCCGCGCTCCCTCGCCGCCATCGGCGCCGCGATCCTCGTCGGGTATTGGGCCTTGCTCACGTTCGTGCCCATTCGCGATGTCGCGATGGAGCGCACCGCCGTGCCCGCGAAACTCGGTCTTGCCAAGCCCACGCTCGAACAGGCGCAACAGCTCTACACGTCCACTACGGCCCGCGTCACCGGCGTCTACGATCCCGGCCGCAATCTCGCGAACCACCTCGATTTCGAATATCTCGGCGGTCGCAAATACGATCTCTACTGGGACCCCGAGGGCTTGTTGAGCACCGGTCCGGCGGTCGTGTCGTGCCTGCTTGGCGTCTTAGCCGGTCTGCTGCTTCGCCGCCGCGATTGGGACGAGATGAAAAAGGTGACGTGGCTCGCGGCCGCCGGAGCTGCGGCGGTCGCGCTCGGTTTTCTCTGGGGCCTGCAGTTCCCCGTCGTGAAAAAAATCTGGACCTCGTCCTTCGTCCTCGTGGCCGGAGGCTACAGCGCGCTGCTCCTCGCGGCGTTCTACTACGCGATCGACGTGCGGGGCTGGAAACGTTGGTGCGTGCCCTTCGTGTGGATCGGCATGAATCCGATCACGCTCTATCTGATCAGCGGCATCGTCGGTTACCGGAAACTCGCCGCGCGCCTCGCCGGCGGCGACCTCGCCGCGTGGTTCGACACGACGTTCGGCGCCGGCTGGGGCAACCTTGGCCTCGCGGTTGTGGGCCTCGCGCTGATGCTCGCGCTCGCGCGCTTCCTCCACGCGCGGCAAATTTTCCTGCGGGTGTAGCGACGTGGCGATGTCCTCGATTCGCAGCAGTCTCGGTGTTCTCGCGGCTGCGGTGTGCGCGTTCGGAATCGCGGTCCAATATCACTCGCAAACGGCCCTCAAGTTCACTCTCGGACTGTCGCTCGTCATCCCGCTCGCCTTCGGTTGGCTGATTTATTGCAGCTTGCAGCGCCGGTGGCGGCCCCTCCGGGTCGTGGCGCTGCTGAGTGCGGTCGCGGCCGGAGTCACGGTCTCAGGTTACTTTTTCACGGCCAAGATCCGCCATCGCTCACAGGATTCGGCCATTGCGACCTACCAGATCCAGGCCGCCGTGGAACAATTTTTCGTCGAAAATCCCCAACGAGTTTTTGTGAACTACGAGGACGTCATCGGGCCGCAGCGTTACATGAAAGCAGCGAGGGCGTCTGGCGGCGAAAACTATCGCGACTTGTTTCCCCTGCGGCGCGACTACGACGAACTGATCACAACTATGGGCGACGGCCGGAAAAACATCCTGTTTCGAGAGGTCGGAGGGAGTGTGAAACAAAATGCGCGCGGCGAGATCGTCGTCGACGAGAGTTCCCCCAAAGCGGTGGAATACCATCGGTCCCTCCTCGCCGAACGGCGTAAGCGCGAAGGAGTGCAGGTCGTGCAGGCGGCGGACCGCAGTCGCCTCGAGACCACATGGCGCGCCGGCGTGCCCGACGGTCCGTTCCGCGCCACCTACGCCGACGGCAAGCTCTGGGCCGAGGCCACCTACGTGCGCGGCGTCCCCTCCGGTCGCCACGTCGTCTACGATCGCGCCGGGAAAATCATCTACCAAACCGTCTTCGCTCCGGGGCGGCGCTAACGCTGCAACTCCCGTGCGCCCGGACCGCGCACGAACCGCGCACGACAACCATGAAGCCAAATGAACCCACGCCGATCAACGCCGCAACGGGGCCGCGGCGACGCTGGTGCTGCCTCGCCGCCCTGCTCGGCGCACTGGCACTCGGAGCTGCCACCCTGATCGCGCTCCGCCTTTCCGAGTAGCGCCGCACGTCACAGGACAAGGCGATCTCCACTTACCAAATCCGCACCTGCGTGGATCAATTCTTCGCCGAGCATCCGACGCGTGTCTTCGTGACCTACGACGAACTCATCGGGCCGCGACGCCCGCTGAGGGGCCTGAATCCCGTCGCAGGTGAAGACTATCACGAACTGTTCCCCGTCCGCGCTGACACCGAACTCATGTCGATCACGATGGGAGACGGCCGAAAAAATATCATGGTGTTCGGCGCCGAGAAATACGTCCTCGCCTTCGTTCACCAATCTCCGGAGGGAAAACTGACCGGCCAGGTGGCCGCCTATCAGGCTTGGCTCGCCG
>JBIKOK010000088.1:0-24505 GCA_044358025.1 Opitutaceae bacterium | reverse complement strand
AGCCGCACCACGCGCCGCCGCGCCCGCGAAAATCCGCCGCCGCCCGCCGCCAGTCTCCGCCCGCATGCCCCGCGAGCCAGAGCTGCGCGCCCCGTAACACCGCGAGCGCCTGCGCCTGCGTCTCCCCATTGTAGGCCGGCAACGGCGCCGCCTCCCCGTAACCGAGCGTACCGTCGGCGAGCTCGAGCGTGACGAGCACGTTGTTCGCCGCCGCCTGCGCCCCTCCGGAAATCCCGAACGGCTCGAACAGCGGAATGTCGAGCGGGGTAACATGGAGAGCGCGGATGTCGGTGGGATTTGAAGCCATGGTCAGGAAGTTTGCCGGTAACGCAGCAGGGCCCGCGGCGCGACGCCGTGCACGGCCTTGAACGCCCGCGAAAAATGATACGGGTCCGCGAAGCCCACGCGTTGCGCGACCTCTTTCACCAGCCCGCCGTGCTCGACGAGAAATTCGGCGGCGATGTTCATTTTTCGGCGCAGCAAATATTGATACGGGCTCGTCCCCTGATAGCGCCGGAACCACCGGCATACGCTCGACGCCTCCACCCCGGCCGCCTGGGCGATCTCCGCCAGCGTCACGAGCCGCTCCGCGCGCGCGTCGATCAGCGCCTTGCAGCGGAGAAACGCCTCCCGCGCCGGCTCGCTGTCGTGCGGGGCGAGCGACGACGTGTCCTCGATCTTGAGCAACAACAACTCGAACAGCACCGCGCCGATCCGCCGCGCCAGCGCCCCCGACCGCTGCCCCTCGCGCACGAGGTCCTCCAGCACACCGGTCACTTCCGCATGCGCCGCCAGCTGCCGCACGCGACCCGGCGCGACCCCGCACCGCTGGAGCCGCTTCGTCACGTCCGGGCCCGCCACCGAGAGAAAATATTTCACCATCGGATCGCGCGGATCGGCCCGGATTTCGCACCGCGTCGTCGGCGCGTAAGCGTAGACCATGCCTGGACCGAGCGCGTGTTGCCGGTTGCCCAGCTTCACCGAGCCGCGGCCCGACACCACATACTCCAGCACGTAGAAGGGAAACCGCGCCCGCACCACCGCGTAGTCGGGGTTGCAGTGCTCGCGTCCCCCCATGACCAGCGTGAGCGGGTCCGCGCGGCGCGGCGCCAAGTTCAGAAAAAAATAGCGGGCCGCCGTCACCTGTTTCGACAACAGGTTGGTGGGATCGGGTCGGCCAAGATTCTCCATGCGAATGCCACATCTATCCATTCCCGGCTCCCGGGATCGAGTGCATTCTACTCGGCCCTTGTCGGACAAGATTCTCTCACCACGTTTTCACCCGTTCCTCGCCCCTTCCCATGCCCAAACTCAAAACCATTTTGCTCGTCGCCAACGGCGACCTCCGTCAATCCGCCAACGAAGTCTGCTGGCCCGCCCAACACGCGATGGAGCAGAGCCTCGCCGCCGCCGTCGCGAAACTCGGCTACCAACTCGTCCGCGCCCATCCCTACAAGGCCGCGCAAAAACACGGTTTCATCAGCTCCCAAAAAGAAGGCATGGCGGTCTTCGCCGACCTCGACCCCAAGACCCCGCTCATCGTCGCCGAGGCCGTCTGGCAGTATTCCCACCACCTCCTCCACGGGCTCATCTCGCACCAGGCCCCGATTCTTACCGTCGCCAACTGGTCCGGCACCTGGCCCGGCCTCGTCGGCATGCTCAATCTCAACGGCTCGCTCACCAAGGCCGGCGTCAACTACTCCACCCTCTGGAGCGACGATTTCACCGACGCGTATTTCCTCACCGGCCTGAAGTCCTGGCTCACCACCGGCGTCGCCCCCCACCGGACGACGCACGTCAAACCACTCGCCCAGGCCGCCGTCCCGCCCAAGGCCCGCGCCATCGCCAAAAAAATCGCCGCCGATCTCCGCCGCCGGAAATCCATTATGGGCATCTTCGACGAGGGCTGCATGGGCATGTATAACGCCATCATCCCCGACGAACTCCTTTTCCAGACCGGCGTCTACAAGGAGCGCCTCTCGCAGTCCGCCCTCTACTACGGCGCCACCCAGGTTCCCGACGCCGATGCGAACGCCGTCTACCAATGGCTCCGGAAGAAGGGCATGAAGTTCCACCTCGGCACCGACGAAGCCACCGAGCTCACCGAGGCGCAGGTCCTCTGGCAGTGCAAAACCTACGTCGCCGCCCTCCGCATCGCCGATGAGTTCGGCTGCGAGTCCATCGGCATCCAATACCAGCAGGGCCTCAAGGATCTCCTACCCGCCAGCGATCTCGTCGAAGGCATTCTCAACAACAGCGACCGGCCGCCGGTGAAGAATGCCGCCGGCCAAGTCATCCGCCCCGGCCAGCCGCTCACCCACTTCAACGAAGTCGACGAGTGCGCCGGCCTCGACGGCCTCTTCACCCACCGCGTCCACACCGCCCTCGGCCAGCCCGTCGAAAACACGCTCCACGACCTCCGCTGGGGCGCCTACGACGCCAGCGGCACGACCGACGAATATGTCTGGGTGTTTCTCATCTCCGGCAGCGCCCCGCCGGCGCATCATATCGGTGGTTACAAAGGCACCGACTCGCTGCGTCAGCCCCCGATGTATTTCCGCCTCGGCGGCGGCACCGTGCGCGGCATCGCGAAGCCCGGCGAAATCGTCTGGAGCCGGATTTTCGTGGAAGGCGGCAAACTCAAGATGGATCTCGGCCGCGCCAAGGTCATCACACTCCCGCTCGCCGAGACCGAGCGCCGCTGGCAAGAGACGACCCGGCAATGGCCGATCATGCACGCCGTGACCTACGGCGTCTCGCGCGATCAGATGATGGCCCGCCACAAGGCCAACCATATCCAGGTCGCCTACGCCCACAGCGCCAAGGAAGCCGACCTCGCCCTCTACGCCAAAGCCGCTCTCGCCGCCGAACTCGGCCTGGAAGTCTGCGTCTGCGGCACGAAGGCCGACGGCAAAGCGTTCTGAGCCGACGGCGCGAAACTCGCGCATGGCAGCAGTAGGGCCGGTCTCCGACCGGCCCTTTTCGTTCAACCGCTGATTCCACGGTCGGAATCGCCCCGCCCACGCCTCACGCGCTGGTTTCCGACCTTGAAAGTGCGCAAACATTGAGCGCGGCTCCGCCCGAGCCGCGATTCGAGCTTGGAACCGCCCGTCGACCTGCGCGACGCTACCCCATGCCCCGCCCGTCGCGCTTCCGTCTCCTCGTTCTCGCCGCTCTAGCCGCCCTCGCCGTTTCGTCGACCACCTTCGCCGCCGAGCCCACGCGCCTCCCGCGCGAAAACCTCCTCGTCTACCGCGCCGCCACGGGCGCCACCGTCCCCGTGCGCAACCAGGGCGACTGGCAGCGCCGCCGCGCCGAGATCGTCCGCGGCATGGAAGCCGTGATGGGCCCGTTTCCCGGCGCCACCTCGGCCAAATCCGTCGAACTCGACGTGCGGGTCGAGGAGGAGATCGACCGCGACACTTACGTCGTCCGCCGCATCTCCTTCCAATCCGAACCCGGCAGCCGCACGCCCGCCTACCTCTGCGTGCCCAAAGCCGCGCTCGCCGCGCCCGCCCGCACCTTTCCCGCCGTCCTCTGCCTCCACCCCACCGACCAGACCGCCGGCGCCGGGGTCGTCGTCGGCCTCGGCGGCAAACCCAATCGCCAGTACGCGAGCGAACTCGCCGCGCGCGGCTACGTCGCGATCGCACCCGCCTATCCGCACCTCGCCAACTACGCGCCCGACCTCCAAGGCCTCGGCTACGCGAGCGGCACGATGAAAGCCATCTGGGACAACACCCGCGCCCTCGACGTCCTCGAGTCGCTGCCGTTCGTGAAACGTGCCGGCTTCGGCGCCATCGGCCACTCGCTCGGCGGCCACAATGCCCTCTACACCGCCGTCTTCGAACCACGCCTTTCGGTCGTCGTGTCGAGTTGCGGCTTCGATTCCTTTCTCGACTACTACGGCGGCAAACCCGCGGTCTGGGCCGCCGGGAAGGGCTGGTGCCAGGAACGCTATATGCCCCGCCTCCTCGACTACGCCGGCCGCCTCGCCGACATCCCGTTCGATTTCCCCGAGATCCTCGGCGCCCTCGCGCCGCGCCCCGTCTTCGTCAACGCCCCGCTCCGCGACGCCAACTTTCAATGGGCATCCGTCGACCGCGTCCTCGCCGCCGCCCGCGAGGTCTACACGCTCTACGGCGCCTCCGCCCAACTCACCGTCGCCCACCCCGACAGCGAACACGATTTCCCCGACGCCCAGCGCGAAACCGCCTACCGGCTCTTCGACTCCGTGTTGAAATAATTCCCCGCGCACCCTCTCCCATGAAATACCTCACCGCCTTCTTTATTACGGCCGCCGCCCTTTTCGCCACCGAACCCGCCCGCCCTCTCGACACCCCCGCCGCGTGGACGTTCGCCGATCCGGCCGCGTGGAGCTGGACCAAAGACGACGGCCGCGCCGTGCTCACGCTGCACCGCCAACAGGCGTTCAAGCCCACGGTCCGCAGCCCCTTCAACCTCGCCTGGCTCAAGACCACCGACTGGAAATCCTTCACGCTGACGGTCGAGGCCCAGCTCACGAAATTCGACGCGGGCAACAACGACCTCTGCCTCGCCTTTGCGCGCCAAGACGACACGCGGTTCTACTACGCCCACCTCGGCGAAAAAGCCGACGGCGTGCATCACCAAATTCACCTGGTGGATCACGCGGATCGCCGGGCCATCACCGCCACGCGCACCGCGGGCACGCCGTGGCAGCCCGATCGGTGGCACCGCCTCAAACTCGTCCACAACGTCGCCGCCGGCACCGTCGCGATCTATTTCGACGACATGGAAAAGCCGGTCCTGACCGCGCAGGACCAAACGCTCGATCACGGCTGGATCGGCCTCGGCTCGTTCGACGACCTCGGCAAATTCCGGAATCTCGAAATCCGCGGCGAGAAAAAATAACCCCGGCCCCCGCCGGAGATCGTGACGCAGCGCGGCGCTTCAGCCCGCGCTTCGGGAGTCGTGAGCCGTTCAGTGCGGGCTGAAGCACCGCACGACCCGGCATCAACAGGCCGTCTGCGCTATCAGGTCTCGCCCGGCCCTTGACTCGCCCAGTCCTTTACTTGCCCGGTCCTTTACTTGCCCGGTCCTTTACTTGCCCGGCTTCGCCTTCAGCGCGGCGATCTGATTTTGCGCCACCGTCGCGAGCTGGCCCGGCGGCAACGCCTTGACGATGGAGTCCAACAACTCGCGCGCGCCGGCCACCTGGCCGTCCTTGGCCAGTTGCGCCGCGGCCACCAGCGCGGCATGCGCCGCCGGCACACGCAGCTCGGCCGGACCACTCGCGAGCACTTGCTGCAGCGTCTTGGCCGCATCGCGGTTGGCGATCAGGCCGAGGGAAGCAACCGCCTCTTCGGCCACGCCCCGCTTCGGATCGAGGGCCAGTTTTTGCAGCTCAGGCACCGCCGCGATTTCGCGCCGCACGCCCAGCGAGTTCACCGCCCCCGCCAGGAAGCGGCCTTCGAGCGTGGGCAGGGCTTTCCGCAAGGCCCTCCCGGCCGAGGGATCTTTGATGCCTTCGAGTCCACTGCGGGCGTAGTCGGCGAGGTGCTCGGTGTTCAGCAGCGCCGCCAACGGCGCCACCGACTTCGGACCACCAAAGTCGCCGAGTTCCTGACACGCGCGGGCTTTTTCCTGGAGCCCGGCATCGGACGCGAGCACGGCGAGGGCCGCGGACTCGGAGGTGGCAGCCCCCTGGACGGGGACGGCCAACGCCACCACCAGCAGCGTCGGAAGGAGAGAACGAATGAGTTTCATAGGATCACCACGGGGTTGGGTTCAGGCGTGCCAGGGCGCGCGGCGGGCGCGGCTGCACATACGGTTGGCCTCGGCATCGTTCACAAACGTCTCGGCGACGGGATCGAACTCCACCTTGCGGCCGAGCCGCCAGCCGATGGAGGCCACGTGCGAGATGATGTGACCGCGCCGCGTGACGTCGGCATTGCACGCCGGCTTGCCGCGCGACTTCACGCAATCGAGGAAATCGCGGACGTGTTTCGACGGATCGGTGCCGTGCATTTCCTTCGGCGCGCCGCCCGCCAGGAGCGTGGGCGACGACACCGCGATCTTGCCGGTGTCCGCCGCCTCGACCCAGCCTTCGTCGCCTTCGAAGCGCACCGGGCAGGTTCCGGGAACGACCCAGTTACCTTCGCCTTTGAAGCCCGACAGGCGCATGACGAGTTTCACGCCGTTCGCGTATTTACCGTAGATGGTCTGCCCATCGGCTTCGTAGGAAACCGGCGTGGTGTGGTCCGCGCTCGCGCCCCATTGGCAGAGGTCGACCGTGTGCGCGCCCCACTCCGGCAACGCCGCCCCGCCATGAAAATCATAGTAACCGCGCCAACGTCCGTTGACGTAGTCCTTGTTGAAGGGGCGCCACGGAGCCGGGCCGAGCCAGCGATCCCAATCCACCACCTCGCGGGCCGGCTCCGGTTCCGCGGGCAACCATTTGAAGCTCTCCTGCAGCGGGAGAATGCCGGCGTGGACCGTGTGAATCTTGCCGAGCTTGCCGCTGCGGGCCAGTTCCGCGGCGAATTGGAAATTGTCGACATTGCGGCGCTGCGTGCCCGATTGAAACACCCGCCCGTAGCGGTTCGTCGTATCCGCCAACTCCTGACTCTCGCGCACCGTCATGCTGCACGGCTTTTCGCAATAGATGTCCTTGCCCGCCTTCGCCGCGAGCATGCTCAGCAACGCATGCCACCGGTCGCCCGTGGCGATGAGCACGGCATCAATATCGGGACGGGCGAGGACCTCATACATGTCGCGGGTCTTCACGCAGTCCTGGTTGTTGTATTGCCGGTTCGCCATCACGCGGACGACTTCGCGCCGGGTCTCCTGTACATCGGCGATCATGACAAACTGCACGTCGGTCTGGCTGAGGAAATGTTTGAGCACCTCACGCCCGCGGGGGCCGATGCCGATGCCGCCGACCACGATCCGGTTGCTGGGCGCCACCGCGCCGTTTTTTCCGAGCACGGCCGCGGGAATGATCGTGGGCATCCCGAACGCCACCGCCGTCGTTTTCAAAAACTGCCGTCGTGTGAATTTCATAGGGGGAGAAGAGGAACCAAGCTGCAGGGTGAGGGGTGAAGCATGAGCGGCTTAGCAACCGCCAAGAAGCCGAGCCCGGAAGCAAAGAGAAACAGGGAACGATGGAAAGAGCAATTGCTGGATCGCCGCCGCGGCGCGAGCCAACGCCCCAGTGTGCGCCTGATCCCCGCCGGCGTCTGCGCATGGTTTGGCGAAGCTCGCGCGGATCTTGGGGAAACGCCACCGCCCATTCACGGCGGGCCGCACCGCCGGGTCATCGCCGCCAGCCCAGCCAGCCCACCCGAAGATTCCCCCGCCCGGCGGCAAACGGACAGCCATCGCCCGCCTTCACCCGCGAAGGTGCGGCGGGTTCAACGGCCTCGTCGCCACCCCAGGCCGCACGCCGGCGGCGCGCGCTCGAACAGCCTGCGCTCATGCCACCCGCGCCGGCACCGCGCGTGAGCGCACCGCACCCACTCGTTCGGCCCGGGGGGCCCACGGTTCCGGTGATTTGCACCGCAAATTTGGCCCGGTTGACAGCGACAGGAAACTCCGCGCCGTCGCCGACGTTCCGGCCGGCGTTTTTCACCGCTGCGAAAGTCGCGGGCAGGATCGTTTCCGGCCATCGCCCCGTCGACCGCGCCACGCGTGCGCGGCGGCTTCCCGTCGTAAGTTCACCCCATCTGCAGCGGCTTTCGCGTGATCGGGCTGCGCGAGCCCTCAGGCGGCGACCTTGAGTGGAGGTCGCCAACCTCGATCAAGGCCACGCCCGCCGTTTGGCCGAGGCCGGGCGCGCTCGCCGGCCACGCCGGCCCTACCGACCAAGATATTTGGCCAGGAAGGCGAGCGCCACCGGGCGCAGATCGCGGGACAGGGGTTTCTTGTTCCACGTTTCAAAATCGAAGGTGTGTCCCGCGCCCTCCACCATCACGATTTCATGCGGGACGCCGTGGTGCTGGAGCACGCCCGCGAGTTCCTCCGACTGCGCACGGTCGACCGTCGTGTCGATGCGACCGTGCAGGATCAGCACCGGCGGAGAGTTTTTCGTAACGTGCGTCACGGGCGAAGCCCTCCGATAGACCGGCGCCGTCGGGTCGTCCGTGCCGAAAACTTTCGCCGGCCCGGCCGGGCGCAATTTGCCCGTCGGCGTGCCTTTTTCGTCGACCTCCTGGCGCGTCAGCAAATTCGCGGGACCGTAAAGGTCGATCACCGCGCGCACCTGGCTCGAAACCCCGGGATAAGGCGTGGCCGCTCCGGCCGGCTCAAATTCCGGCCGGTCGCCCGTGAAGCCGACCATCAGCGCCAGATGACCGCCCGCCGAACCGCCCGCCACGGCGATGCGGTCGGGATCGAGCTGATAGGTTGCGGCGTGGGCGCGGAGAAAGCGCACGGCGTTCTTGCAGTCGTGCAAATTCGTCGGCCACGCCCCGTCGCCGAGTTTGTAGTCGACGCTCACCGCCACGTAGCCCGCCGCGGCCAGCGTCGTGCAGATTTCTTTCGCGCGATTCTCCGTCTTCACCCCGCCCGTCCAACCACCGCCATGGATCCACACGACGGCCGGCGAGAGTTTTCCTTTCGCCGGCGCGACCGGCAAATAGAGATCGAGTTTCTCCGCCCGGTCCGGCGCGAGATAGGCGAGATCGGGGATCATGCGCGGAGCGGCGGCCACGGATTCGGCGGCCCGAGCCGCCACGCCCAACAACGCGCCCAAGGCGAGCGCGGCCGAACAGAAGGAACGAGGAGCGGATAACAGCATGAATGGAATGGATTCGTGGGGGGGGGAGATTCTACGGCCGGCGCTCGGCCGCCCGCGCATCAAAGTAATCGGCCAGACCGTAGACCCGTTCGTTGATGCGTTTCATGGCGGCGAGCAGCGGAGGAAAAGGCGCGTAGCGGTTGTTGACGATGCCTTTGTTCGAATCGGTGTTCGAAGGATCGGCCTTCGTGTCGGCCGGATCGTTGTCGGCATATTTAAACCAATGCCAACCGACGCAGCCGCGCGACTCGAGCAGACCCAACGTGAAGTGCTCGTAGAAGCGCCCGCGGTCGGCCTGCGTTTTCACCGTCCAGCCGGCCCCGGTGGTGTTAGCCATCCCGGAGTCCATCCCCTTCGCATACCACTCGGTGATGAGAAACGGCCGCCCGCTCTCCTTCACCCACATCGCCATCCGCTCCGGCACCGGCGTCCACGCATTGTAGTAATTCACCGCCACCACATCGAGGTGCGGACCCGCCGCCCGAAACACCTCCGGAAACCGCAACGCCGCCCCGTGCAAACGCGAGCCGAGCACCAAATGGTTCGGGTCCACGCGGCGGATCGCGCGCGACACGATTTCGAAGTAACGACCGACCACCACGGCGAGGAAATCCTGCTGATCCTGCGCGGTGATGTCTTTCGCCGTCGCCCCGGCCCCGTGCCGCGTCCGCAGCCACGCCGCCGCCGCGCGGTGCCCCGCCTCCGCCTCGGGCAACGCGAGGTAGTTCGCGAGCGCCTCGCGTTTGAACGGCAGCTCGTTGTCCGTGAAATGCCCGAGCAACCGCGGATCATCCTTCGTGGCCGCGAGCTGGCGCGCATGCTCGTCGC
The DNA here is from genome assembly GCA_044358025.1 of Opitutaceae bacterium. GTDB lineage: Bacteria > Verrucomicrobiota > Verrucomicrobiia > Opitutales > Opitutaceae > GAS368. The sequence goes on along the minus strand of JBIKOK010000088.1, from coordinate 14,898 downwards.
AGAATCTCTCGAACTCCGGATCGAAGACAAAAATGCAGTCGTTCGGATAACCTGTGTGACCCGGCTGCTGGAACGTCCCGCCCCGCTGCTTGCCGTAGCTGCTCATGAAATTCCAGATCAGCGTGTAGACCGGCGGCTGCGGCGTCGCCCGCAGCTTCGCGGTGTCGGTCCAGGCCCCCGTGCCGTTGAAACCGTGTTCGCGCAGCAACGCCATCGTCTGCGTCGCCCACCCTTCGTCGCTGCCAAACTTCTCCCGGTAGACCGCCTGCGCCCCCGCCGGCCGCAGCGGGGCGACCGACACGACGGCTTTATGGATAAACCGCCCGCCCGCCGGATCGATGAGCCACCACCGTCCGTTGCTTTGCTCGGCCTGAAAAAACCCCGTCGCCTTCCCGCCCCGATCACGCCGGCCGCCATATGCATCGAGTTCCGCATCCCCTTTCGCCACCACGTCGGCCGGCAGATCGTCCAGCGTGCGGGTCGCCTGGGTTTTCCACGGCCCGGCGGGTTTGGACGCCACCTCCACCGGAACCGTCGCAAACACCGCCGGAGTCAAAACGAGGGCGACAAGAAGACGGTGGAGAGGTTTCATCGCGGTGCTATGACGTGCCAATCCCCCGGCGGTTGCTCCGGGGCGCCGCAAATTCCCGCCGGCCCCACTGCAGAAAAATTCCAGTTTGCTCCCGTCGCGCCCACCCCCGACCTTCGCCGCCCCACCTTTCGTTATGCCCCACTTGATCCCCTCCTGGCGCGTGCTCGCCCGCACCCTTGCCGCCGTCCTCGTCTGCCTCGCCGCCACCACGCACGCCCAATCGCTCCTCGCGCCCGAACGCGTCGCCCTCGATTCGCTCGCGGCCTTCCAACCCGTGACCGCCAACTGGCAACTCGCCGCGGGGCTCGCCGGCGACCCGCGCCGCGACAAAACCCTCACCGCCACCCCCGGCTCCGGCATCCTGGTGTGCAACCCCGGCAAGTCCCCGGAAACGCGCGGCCACCTCTTCACCGCGTGGGAACACGGCGACCTCGAGCTCGATCTCGAATTCCTCCTGGCCCCCGGCTCAAATTCCGGCGTCTACCTCCAGAGTCGCTACGAGGTCCAACTCTTCGATAGCTGGGGCAAGCCAGCGCCAACGTCCGCCGACTGCGGCGGCATTTACCAGCGCTGGGACGCTGCTCGCGGCGCCGGGAAACAAGGCTACGAGGGCACCGCCCCCCGCGCCAACGCCAGCCGCGCCCCCGGCCTCTGGCAAAAACTCCACATCGAGTTCCAAGCCCCGCGCTTCGACGCCGCCGGCCAGAAGACCAAAAACGCCCGCTTCACCAAAGTTCTCCTCAACGGTTTTCTCATCCACGAAAACGTCGAGGTCACCGGCCCGACCCGCAGCGCTCTTTTCGAAAACGGACCCGAGGCCCCGCTCGGCCCGCTCATGATTCAAGGCGACCATGGCGCCGTCGCCATCCGCCATCTCGCTTTCAAGCGCTTCGATCCCGGCGCCCGCCTCGTCGTGGAAAAACTCGGCTACCAGCTCCATTCGGCCGCCTTCGGAAAAATCGGTGACTACGATTCCAAAAAACCCACCGCCACCGGCGTGCCCGACCGCTTCTCGCCAGCCGCCGTCGAAAAAAGCGGCAAGTTCGCCCTTGTCCTCACCGGCACCCTCAATCTCCCCCGCGCCGGCGATTATGCGTTCTCCCCCGAGACCACCTCCCCCGTCCGCCTGCTCATCGACGATCGCCCCGTCATCACCCCCCTCGAACGCGGCGGTCAGGCCGGCAAGATCACCCTTGCCGCCGGCCCCCATACCGTGCGTCTCGACTTTCTTCACACGGGCAACAACCGCCCGTCGCTCGACCTCATCGCCGAGGGTCCCGGCCTCGCCCCCCACTCGCTCGGCGGCGACGACCACACCGCGCCCGCCGCCGGCCGGCGCCCCGCCCCGAAGCAACTCCGCCTCGAGCCCGCCGCCGACCGCGTACGCCTGCAGCGCGGGTTCGTGCCCTTTGAACCGAAGAAGCGCCTCTACGCCACCAGCGTCGGCACGCCGCAGGGCGTCCACTACGCCTACGATCTCGAAACCGGCGCGCTGCTCCGCGCGTGGCGCGGCCCGTGGATCGACACCGCTGAAATGTGGGAGGGCCGCGGCGAATCCCAACTCGCCAAACCCACCGGTCCCGCCCTCACACTCAACGCCAAGCCCACCGTCGCCCTGATCGAAAAAGCCGCGACCGCCGGCTGGCCCGAGTCAGCCGACGCGCTGCACTCCGCCCAAGGCTATACCCTCGAGCCCGACGGCCTGCCGGTCTTCCTTTCCAAGCTCGCCGAACTCTCGATCCGCGATCGCCTCGCCCCCTCCGCCGATGCCAAAACCCTCGCGCGCCGCCTCGACTTCAAAGGCTCGCTCGCTGCCTGGGAGACACAGGTGCGCCTCGCCGAAGCCGACGTGATCACCGCCCAACCCGGCGGCGGCTGGGTCATCGGCGACCGCAGCTATTACATCGATTGGCCTGCCGGATCGCCGCACCAGCCGACGATCCGCCAGGTCGGAGACCAACAGCTCCTCGTCGTCCGGCTCTCCAAGTCCACGCTCGAAGCCCCCCTCGCCTACTCGCTCGTCTGGTAACGCCGCCGCCATGAAACGCTTTTTCTCCACCCTCCCCGCCCTCGCCGCGTGCAGCGTCCTCCCCGCGTTCGCGCAGACGAACAACCCTTCGTCCGCCGAGCGCTTCGCGAAGCCCAGCGACGAACTCGTCGCGCGCGAAAACAAATACTGGAAACGGATTCCGCTCACCGTTCCCGATGACATCGTCCTCGAGACGAGCGGCATCTTGCCGCTTCCCGGCCAACGTCTCCTCGTGACCACGCGCCGCGGTGAAGTGTATTTCATCGACGGCGCCTTCGCCGCCGACCCGAAGTTGAAATTCACCCTCTTCGCCTCGGGCCTCCACGAGCCCCTCGGCCTCATCGCCGCACCCGCCCCGCGCAAGGGTTACTACGTCGCCCAACGCGCCGAACTCACCCGCCTCGAGGACACCGACGGCGACGGCCGCGCCGACGTCTTCGAAACCGTCGCGAAGCTTCCGATTTCCGGCAGCTACCACGAATACGCTTTCGGTCCCGTGCTCGCCCCCAACGGCAACCTCCGCGTCACCCTCAACGTCGCTTTCGGGGGCGCCACCCAAGGCCCCGTGCCCTGGCGCGGGTGGATGATGGACATCACGCCCGACGGTCAGATGACGCCCATCGCGGCCGGCCTGCGCTCGCCGGCCGGGTTCACCGTCACCGGCGGCGGCGACTGGTTCGCCTCCGACAACCAGGGCGAATGGGTCGGCTCCGGCAAACTCACGCACATCGAACGCGGCGACTTTCTCGGCCACCCCGCCGGTCTCGCGTGGAGCAAGAGCCCCGGTTCCCCCGTTTCGCTCCGCCCCGAGGACATCACCAGTTTCGGCCAGCCCATGGCGGAAGTGGCCAAAAAACTCCGCGGCGTAAAATCACCCGCGGTCTGGCTGCCCCACACCGTCCTCGGCATCTCCAACTCCGGCGTGCTGGAGGACCTCAGCGGCGGGAAGTTCGGCCCCTTCGCCGGCCAGCTCTTCGTCGCCGACCAGGGCCAGAGCAAAATCGCCCGCGTCAGCCTCGAGAAAGTGAAAGGCGTCTGGCAGGGCGCAGCCTATGCCTTCCGCAGCGGCTTCGACTGCGGCATCATCCGCCTCGCCCAGAGCGAGGACGGCTCATTCTTCACCGGCGAAACCGAACGCGGCTGGGGCTCCCTCGGCCCCAAGAAACACGGCATCGAGCGCCTCGTCTGGACCGGCGAAACCCCGTTTGAAATCAAGGAAGTCAAAGCCCAGCCCGACGGCTTCGTGCTCACCTTCACCGCGCCCGTCGATCGCGCCACCGCCGAAAGCCCCGAGTCCTACAGCGTATCCGGATTCACCTATCTCTGGCACCGCGAATACGGCAGTGCCCCCACCGATCGCGCCGGCTGTCCCGTCCGCAAAGTGGTCGTCGCCCCCGACGGCCTCAGTGTCCGCCTCGCGAACGTCTGCCTGCGCGAGGGCTACATCCACGAAATCAAGGCCGCCGGCCTCCGCTCCGCCCAAGGCAACGAAGCGCTCCTCCATCCCACCGCCTACTACACGCTCAACCGTTTCCCCGACGGCCACCGCATCATCCCGCTCGAACTCAAAGAGGCCGAACTCTGCGTCGCACCGATTCCCGCCGTCGCCAGTGCCGCCACGAAAAAACATCCGACCAAACCCGGCCCGGACTGGGCCGGCGCCGACGGCGACAAAACCATTGTCCTCGGCACACTGCCCGGCCTGAAGTTCGACCAGACGCTGCTCACCGTGAAAGCCGGCTCCCGCGTCCGCCTCGTTTTCCGCAACACCGACGACATGCTGCACAACTTCGTCCTCGCCGCGCCGGGCAAGGGCGAGTCCGTCGGCGCCGCCGCCCTCGCCCTCGGCGTGGACGGGGCCGCCAAGAATTACGTCCCCGACACCGACGACGTGCTCTTCCACACCGCGCTGGTCCTCCCCGACGCGAGCGACACGATCTACTTCACCGCCCCCGCGACCCCCGGCGACTACGACTACCTCTGCAGTTTCCCCGGCCACTCCGCCCTGATGAAGGGCCTCCTCCGCGTGGAAGCCAAGTAGGCCCAATTAGGGCGCGGTCTCCGACCCGCCCTCTCCATCGGGAGTAGGAGCCCGCTTGCGGGCGATGTTCGGCCATTCTCCGCTTGCCTTATCCTTACTCCTTACTTCACGGTAAGGCCATGGAAACCACCGTCACCACCAAAGGTCAGCTCACCCTGCCGCAAGAGATCCGCCACGCCCTCGGCATCGAAGCCGGCACCGTCCTCGAGGTCGAGCTTGGCACCAAGGGCAGCATCGTCCTCCGCAAGAAACCCACCCCGGGGTTCTTCGACCAATTCATCGGACTCAAATCGGCCGATGCCCCCTACGCCACCGGCGACGAAGCCCGCGAGGCCCTCCGCGTCGCCGAAGATCAGCCGTCCCACGGAACTGCACCCACCGCCAAGAAACGCCGCTCCACCCGCTGAGCCATGGCCATCGCCCTCGATTCCAACATCCTCATCGACGTCCTCGGCCAGTCGTCCGAGCACACGCCCTACGCCGTCGAGGCCCTCAACGCCGCGCTGTCCCGCGGAGCCCTCATCATCTGTCCGGTCGTCGCCGCCGAGACTTCCCTCTATTTCCCCACCGCCGAAGACACCGAGACGACGCTCAAGCGCATGCAAATCCGCCTCGCGCCGTTCGGATGGCGCGACCTCCATCTCGCCGGCCGCATCTTTCTCGAATACCGCAAGCTCTCCGCCAAACCCCGCCACCGCGTGGTCGCCGATTTTCTCGTGGCCGCCCACGCCTTCTACCACGCCGACGAACTCATCACGCGCGACCGCGGCTTCTACCGGCACTACTTTCCCAAGTTGAAGATTACGCACGTCGGTCCCCCGGAAACGACCTGAGCCATGTCCTCCGACCTCCCTCCCCTCCCCGCCGAGCCCCGTCCGGGCCGCTACCGCCACTACAAGGGCAACGCGTATCGCGTGCACCACCTCGCCCGCCACTCGGAGACCCAGGAGGTCCTCGTCGTTTACCAGATGCTCTACGGCGACCACGGCTTCTGGCTCCGCCCGCAGGCTATGTTCATCGAAAGCGTCACGCTTGCCGACGGACAGCGCGTGCCGCGCTTCGCTTTCGTCGGCCCGGAGTAAACCGGCCGGGCGTTCGCCCCCGCCTCGGCGGGCTGCCCCGGCGATTTTCAGCGTCGCATCGGCGGGTCCCGCTTGGAATTCTTCGGCTGCCCCACCCATGACTACCCTCCGCCGGTTCCTGCGCCCCGCCTTCGCCGCGTGCCTTGCCCTCGCCGTCGCGCTCGGCACTCGCGCGCAAAATTCCTCCGCCCCGCCTACCACCGGCACCCTCGAGGGCCGCGTCAAAAACGCCGTCTCCGGCGACTATCTCAACAACGCCCGCGTCTCCCTCAAGGGCACCGCACTCGTCGCGCTCACCGATGAGAGCGGCACCTTTCGCCTCGCCGGCGTCCCCGCCGGCCCCGCCACGTTGCGCGTGCGCTTTGCCGGCTTTGACGAGCAGGAAATCCCCCTGACCATCGCCGCCGGCCAAACCACCCAGCGCGACATCACCCTCGCGAGTCAGACACGCTACGGCGAATCCGCCGGCACCGTGAAAATGGACGCGTTCACCGTGCAGTCGAAAAAGGAAACCGACGCCGCCGCCATCGCCGTCAACGAACAGCGCGTCGCCCTCGGCCAGAAGAGCGTCGTCTCCGCCGACCAGTTCGGCACGCTCCCCGACTCCAATCCCGGCGAGCTCATGAAGTGGCTCCCCGGCGTCAGCGTGGAATATTTCGCCAACAACATCGTCGGCGTCAGCGTGCGCGGCTTCGACCCCGTCAACACCGAGATCCGCTTCGACGGCATGCCCACCGCCTCCGCCTCCACCTCCACCCTCGGCACCGGCAACCGCGACCGCAATTTCGAGATGATGGGCTCCTCCTCGGCCGACATTTCGCGCGTCGAGGTCCGCCTCCTCCGCACCCCGGAGGACAGCGCCAACGCCATCGGCGGCTCCGTGAACATGATCCGCCGCTCCGCCTTCGAGGCCAGCCGCGCCCGCTTCACCTACAACGCCCTCTTCACCACCGACCACGAATCCTTCGCCCTCGGCGCGCGCTCCGGCATCCGCGACACCCGCGTCCCCGGCTGGCGCCCCAACCTCAAAGCCACCTGGACCCACCCCGTGTCCAAGACCTTCGGCTACGCCCTCACCTTTAACCACAACGACGTCCTCGCCCGCGTGCACTGGTCCTTCCCCACCGTGAATTTCGGCACCGCCGACCAGGCCGCCGCCGCCCGCGCCCGCCTCGCCGCCGGCAAACCCCTCACCACCGTCAGCGCCTACAATCCGCTCCCCACGACCGAGGGCCTCCACGACAACCCGAAACAGGACGTCACCGACAGCGCCTCGGCCAAATTCGATTGGAAGCCCACCCGCGAACTCAAGCTTGCCTACTCCGTCAGCGGCGGCCGCTACCAGGAGCGCGCCGGCGACGACATCCGTTTCACCTGGAACACCGGCGCCCAGAGCACCGCCGTCACCCCCGCCGTCCTCGATGCCCCGCTGGGCGCCCCCGGCACCAACGGCGAACACGCCGTCTACGGCAATCTCGGCACCGGCTCCATCCGGTACGATCTGCGCGAAGCCTGGCGCAACGGCTCAAAAGATACGTTCACCCACGCCCTCGATTCCGAGTGGCGCCGCGGCGATTGGCAGCTCAACGCCGCCGGCTCGTTCTCCCGCTCGCGTCACACCTTTCGCGATACCGACGACGGTTTCTTCGGCAGCAACACCCTTACCGGCTCCACCCTCCCGCTCACCGGCCTCGGCACCGGCACCGCCTCCCGCCAGCTCATCACCCTCAACTTCCTCGACAACGGCCCGAAGTTCAACGCCCGCACCATCCAGTCCCTCGCGTTCACCCCGGCCGTCGGCCCGACCCCCGCGATCAGCGGCCCCGCGATCAACTGGCAGGACCCCGCCACCATGACGATCGGCGGCGCCGTCTCCCGCACCGGCAAGACCGAGGAATCCGTCGCCGCCCTCCGCCTCCGCGCCAAGCGCACCTTCTCCCTCGCGCAGAATCCGTTCTCCGTTCGTCTCGGCTACGACTACGACGAACTTTTCCGCAACGTGCAGCGCTACGATTCCAACCTGTGGACCTTCGTCGGCCCCGACCACCTCGCCCGGACCGCCGACGACCACGCCGGCCAGATCGCCGCCGTCAACGTCCTGCCCGAGCGCGACACCTACTACGATTTCCCCGCCGTCACCCGCACCAGCATGCGCCGCCTCTACGCGCTCTACCAGCAGCACCCCGATTGGTTCGAATACCGCGACGCCGAGTCCTACCGCTTCTCCACCACCGAGCCCTACGAGGTCAACGAGCGCACCTACGCGCCTTGGATCGAATTCAGCGGCGCGTTTTTCCGCCACCGCCTCACCTACTCCGGCGGCATACGCTACGAACGCGCCGAAGCCGTCGCCCGCGGCAGCCTCGATCGCGGCGCCCGCTATGTGACGAGCCGTGGCCTCGTCGACCAAAGTCTCGCGGGCAATCAACTCCGCTACGTACGCAAGGGCGCCCGCGGCACCGGGCAAAACGAGGGCTACTTCCCCAGTCTCCAGCTCAACTACCACCTGCGCGAAAACGTCATCTTCCGTATCGGCTGGGCCCAGACCCGCGCGAAAAACCGTTTCGGCCGCGCCATCATCCCGAGCACTAGCCTCGACTACAATCCGGTCACCACCGGCACCTACGCCGGCATCGCCGTCGGCACCGCCAACCGCCCCAACCCCGCCCTCCGCCCCTGGACCGCCCACAACTACGAGGTTCACTTCGAATACTACACCGCGCAGGGCGGCGTCCTCAGCCTCGGCGGTTTCGTCAAGGACATCAAAAACGTCCAGGTGCAGCAGCTCATCCTTCTCGACACGCCGGAAAAACTCGCCGCCCTCGACCTCGAGCCGTCGTTCCTGAATTTCCAAAGCACCACCTGGATCAACCAGGGCATCGGTCAGGTAAACGGCGAGGAACTCTCCATTCGCCAGCCGCTCGACCCTTGGCTGCCGTCGTTCGCCAAAGGCCTCAGCCTCACCGGCAGCTTCAACCACAATCATCTCGCGCGCTTCAACTACACGGCCGGCAACATCGGCAGCGATTTCCAGAACTACTACGAAAATCAGTTCAAGAGTTCCGTCCGCTACAACCGCGGCAAACTCGGCGCCACCGTCGGCGTCATCCGCCACGGGCGCGTCTATCGTCAGCGCCTCGACATCGCCGCCTCCGCCACCAATCCCGCCATCCGCGGCGACAGCTTCTTCCCTCCCTACACGACCGTCGACTTCAGCGTTGAATACAGTGTCACCCGCTGGGCCCGCCTCTTCGTCTCCGGTCGCAACGTCACCAACGCCCAAAAGACCCGCTACCGCGTCGTCGACGGCGCCCCCGACTGGAGCCGCTTCGCCATCGCGAACAACCTCGGCTTCACCTACACCGCCGGCCTCACCGGCGGCTTCTAGAGTAGGGCGGACTTCAGTCCGCCTTTTTGGCCTATCGCACCCCGTCGCGACGGGCGCCCTCCGCCCCGCCCTCCGCCGTTTGTCATTGCGGGCCACTCCAGGCGACGCGCCAATCCCTTCGCCCACGCCCCATGCACGTCCTCCTCGCCTTCGACAAATTCAAAGACTCGCTCACCGCGCCCGCCGCCTGCGCCCACGCCGCCGCCGCCCTGCGCGAGCGCCACCCCGATTGGACCCTCGACCTCTGCCCGCTCGCCGACGGCGGCGAGGGTTTCTGCGAGATTCTCACCCACGCCGCCGGCGGCACCGTCGAAACGCACATCGTCACCGGCCCGCGCGGCACGCCCACCCCCGCCACGATCGGCTTCGTCCCCCTCGCCCGCATCCCCGCCGCCGCCCGCGACCTGCTCGGTCTTTCCGACTCTCCGCACTCCGCTCTCAGCTCTCCGCTTCCCCCCGACGCCTCCGTCGCGGTGATCGAGATGGCCACCGCCAGCGGCCTCGCCCTCCTCCCCCCCGACCAGCGCGACCCTTGGCACGCCACCACTCTCGGCACTGGGGAACTCATTCGCCTCGCCGCCGCCCGCCCCGGTGTCGTCGCCATCCTCCTCGGCGTCGGCGGCAGCGCCACGAGCGACCTCGGCCTCGGCGCCCTTGCTGCCCTCGGCCTCACCTTCCACTCCCCCACCGGCTCACCGATCTCGCCTCCCCTTCCCGCCCACTGGCCGCAAATCACCCGCCTCTCCGGCCACCTCCCCGCCTCCCCCTCGCTCCCGCCCATCCGCATCGCCTGCGACGTGACCAATCCGCTCCTCGGTCCCCGCGGCGCCGCCGCCACCTACGGCCCGCAAAAAGGCCTCCGCCCCGCCGACCTTGCCCGCCTCGACCACGAGAGCGCGCGCCTCGCCCTCCTCCTCTGCGCACACACCCAACGCCCCGACTCCCTCATGGACCTCCCCGGCGCCGGTGCCGCCGGCGGCATTTCCTTCGGCCTCATGGCCGCCGCCGATGCGCAACTGCTGCCCGGCTTCGACCTCGTCTCCGCGTGGCTCGACCTCGAACGCAAGCTCGCCGCCGCCGATCTCGTGATCACCGGCGAAGGCCGCTTCGACGACACTTCGCTCACCGGCAAAGGCCCCGGCGCCGTCGCCGCCCGCGCCCTCGCCCTCGGCAAACCCGTCCACGTCTTCGCCGGCGCCGTCGCCACCCTCGCGCCACGCGACCGCCTCACGCTCCACGCCATCACCCCGCCCGGCACCCCCCTCCCGGAGGCCCTGCGCGGCGCAGAATCTTTTCTCGTCGCTGGCGTTCTCGCGGTTTTCTGAAAGCTTCCCCGACCATGACGGAAACTGCCCCCACCTCCGCTCCTGCCCACCACGTGCGGATCCGCCGCACCAAACGCTGGCTGCGCTTCATGCCCCGGCGCACCGAGTTTCACCGCTACCCCCTGGTCGGCCGTTTCGCTCCCCTCGCCCGGAGCCGCGCCTACTTGTGGACCTTCCGCTCCAGCCCCGTGCGCCGCGCCTTCTATTTCGGCTCCGTGCTCTCCCTCCTGCCGCTAATGGGCGTCCAACTTCCCGTCGGCTTCCTCCTCTCGCTCGCGTCGCGCTGCAATTTCATGATTCTCGGCGCGCTCCAGTTCATCACGAATCCCTTCACCGCCCTGCCCATTTACGGCGGCACGTTTCTGCTCGGGCGAAATCTGCTGGAGCGCTTCGGCCTCGACCTCTCCGCCGCCCGCCTCCCCGCCGGCTGGCAGGACCAGGGGCTCGGCGAAATCTTCGGCGACATGGCCCTCGGTTCCGCCCTCGGCCAAGCCCTCCTCTGTCTCGCCGTCGGTGGCGTGATCAGCGGCCTCGTCCTCGGCGCCCTCCTCGATGCCGGCTATCTCCTCGGCGCCCGCTCCGGCCCCGGCGCCGCCGGGACGGAACGACGCTCCGCTTCCGGCTCGACCGGCGGAAGCCGCCCGCCAGTTTAACCCGCCATGCCCGGCGCGCTCCGTCTCTCGTTCTTCCAACCGCTGCTTCCGCTGCTCGTGCCGCTGCTCGGCCTCTTCGGCTGCAGTGCCACGAAGCCGCCCGCCCCCAAGGCCACCACCCCGTTCGTCACCCCCACAATTTCCGCCACCCCGCCGCCGGCCCCCGCTCCTTCGTCCGCCCCCGGCCTCACCTTCAGAGCCGGCGAAAAACTTCCGCCCGTCCTCCTCGGCATCGACGTCCTCGAAGCCGACGGTTTCGCCGCCGTCCGCGGCAAACGCCTCGGCCTCCTCACCCACCCCGCCGGCGTCAACCGCCGCGGCACGCCCACCACCGACGTCCTCCGCCGGGCCCCCGGCGTCAAACTCGTCGCCCTCTTCGCCGTCGAACACGGCATCAACGGCGAGTTCCCCGCCGGAAAAAATTACAACGACTACATCGACAAACGCACCGGTCTCCCCGTCCGCTCCCTCTACGACGGCAAGACCCGCAAGCCCACCAAGGCCCAACTCAAGGACCTCGACGCCCTCGTCGTCGACCTGCAGGACATCGGCACGCGCAGCTACACGTTCATCAGCGCCCTGAAAGGCGCCATGGCGGCCTGCTTCGACCACGGCGTCGAAGTCATCGTCCTCGACCGCCCCAACCCGCTCGGCGGCCTCAAGGCCGACGGCCCCCCGATGGACGCCGACCTCATGAGCTACGTCGGCGCGTACCGCGTGCCCTACGTCCACGGCCTCACCATGGCCGAACTCGCCCGCATGACCAAGGACGCTCCCGAACCCACCGGGCGGCACTCCCTCACCGACGCCCAGCGCGCCAAGGGCAAACTCACCGTCATCCCGATGCGCGGCTGGACCCGCTCCATGCGCTGGACCGAAACTGGCCTCACTTGGATCCCCACTTCGCCCCTCATCGTCGATTTCGAAGCCGTCAAAGGCTACCCCATGACCGGACTCGGCTGCGAACTCGGCGGCTTCAAACACGGCGTCGGCTCCCAGTATCAGTTCCGCGGACTCCTCCATCTCACCACGAAAATCGACCTCTACGAAAAGGAACTGCGCGCCCTCAATCTGCCCGGCATCGACTTCCGCCGGGTCAGCGCGCCCAACACCAAGACCGGCAAAGCCGGCACCGGCCTCTACATCGAAATCCGCGACTACGACGCCTGGCGCCCCACCGAACTCAATTTCCACCTCATGCGCCTCGCCTGCAAACTCGAGCCGCGCAACCCGTTCGCCTCGGCCGCGACGCCCCAGCGCAGTCTCTTCCTCAATCTCATGGGCTCGCGCGCCTTCTTCACCGACCTCGCCGCCAACGGCAAAAACACCGACATCGATCGCTGGCTCAAACAGTGGCGCAACCAGGCCAAAATCTACCAGCAGCAGAGCCAAAAATACTGGCTCTACCGCTGACGGAGCGGCGGTTTTCCCTCCGCCGACAGGGGGTCCATCCGTCGTCGCCCGTCTTCCCCGCCGGCCCGTCCCACCGCGGGGCGGACATTGCTCCCGCTGCCTTTAATAATTCGTTGCCGCTCCGCCCGATTGATTAAACCTCCGCGCGTGCCCCGCTCCGCGAAAAAAGTTTCCCAAACCCAGCTCGCCAAGGAACTCGGCATCTCGCAGGCCCTGGTCTCCCTCGTCCTCAACGGTCGCCGCCAAGGGATCAGCCCCGACAGCTACGACCGCATCTGGGCCCACGCCGTCAAACGCGGCTACTCCCCGAAGGGCATGCACCTCGCCTCGTCCCCCGCCGCCCACCCCCGCCAGGTCGGCATCATCCTCCGCGCTCCCCTCCGCCTCAACACCCCCACGATGTATTTCGGCCACGTCCAACACGGCCTGCACGTCGCCCTTGAGGCCCGCGAATACACCGCCATGTTCCTCGGCGCCGAGGACCAGCTCGATGGCGATAAACTCCGCCGCTTCTTCCCCCCCGGCCACGCCTTCCAGGGCATCGTCCTCGTCGGCGAGGTCGCCCGCCCCTTTCTCGACAAGCTCCGCCGCTTCGACCTCCGCGTCGTCGCCATCTCCGCGCGCTACCCCGGCCTCTGCCACTCCGTCCTCGGCAACGAGCCCCAGGCCCTCGAGGCCCTCGTCACCCACCTGCACTCCCTCGGCCACCGCCGCTTCGGCTGGCTCGGCGGCAACGTCGGCCTCGGCCGCCACGAAGCCCGCCTTCAGGCCTTTCAATCCGCGCTCGCCCGCGTCCCGCTCGCACTCGATCCCCGCTACACCGTCAGCCTGAAGGAGGGCGACCGCGCCGAGGGGGCCGAAGCCGTCCTCACCGTCCTCCCCCACGCGCGTCGCAAGGATTTCCCTACCGCCTGGGTCTGCTACAACACCCTCATGGCCGCCGGCGCCACCCGCACCTTCGAACGCGCCGGCTTGCTCGTCCCCCGCGACGCGAGCGTCGCCAGCGCCGACCTCTCCCCCGTCGCCACGGAGAGCAAACCGAGCATCACCGCCGCCGGCTCCAACCCCGAGAAACTCGGCGAAGCCGCCGCCCGCCTCGTCCTGCAAAGCGCCACCGACGACGCCGGCAGCTTCACCGACCTCATGCTCCCCGCCCACCTCTTCGTCGGCGACACCACCGGCCGCGCCCCCCAGTAGGGGCGCGGCTTCCGCCCCGCCGCCCCCGCGCCCTGGTCGCCGCGCGCCCCCGCGCCCCCGCTTTCCCCGCGGCCCGCCCCCGCGCCCGCCCGCACTTTCCCCTTGGCTCTTCATAATTATTAAGCCTGATTGCCGCGCCCCCCGCTTTCGCCCCCGCCATGACCCGCTACGACTACGCCGTTCTCGTTTTCTACTTTGTCTACATGCTGGCGATCAGCTGGGTCTTCCGCCGCTTCGTCACCAATGTCTCCGAGTATTTTCGCGGCGGCGGCAAAGCCCTCTGGTGGATGGTCGGCGGCTCCGCCTTCATGGTCGCCTTCAGCGCGTGGACCTTCACCGGCGCCGCGAGCAAAGCCTACAGCGATGGCTGGCCCATCATCGCCATCTATGTCGGCAATTCCCTCGGCTTTCTCCTCAACGCCCTCCACTTCGCCCCGCGCTTCCGCCAGCTCCGCGTCGTCACGAGTATTCAGGCCATCCGCACCCGCTTCGGGGCGGCGAGCGAGCAAGTCTTCACGTGGCTCCAACTCCCGCTCGGCCTCCTCCAGGCCGGCATCTGGCTTAACGCCCTCGGCGTCTTTTTCGCCGCCGTCTTCGAAATCGATATCAGCCTGACCATCCTCTGCACCGGCCTGGTCGTCCTCTTCATGGCCCTCATCGGCGGGACCTGGGCCGTCCTCGCCAGCGACTTTATCCAAGTGCTCATCCTCATGCCGGTCTGCCTGGCCGTCACCGTGCTCGCGCTCATGAAAGTCGGCGGCCTCGGCGGCTTCGTCGCGCAACTGCCCGCCTCCCATCTCGACCTCGGCCAGGTCTTCTCCCGAGAGTTTCTCGGCCTGTGGTGCCTCGCGATGCTCCTCAAACAGATCGTCTCCACCAACAACCTCAACGACGCCAACCGCTACCTCTGCGTCAAAGACAGTCGCCACGCCCGCTGGGCCGGCTTCCTCGGCGCCGGCCTTTTCCTCGTCGGCATCGTCATCTGGTTCATCCCGCCGATGGTCGCCCGCATCGTTTATCCCGACCTCCACGCCGTCTTCCCCTTGCTCAAGAACCCCGAGGAGGCCGCCTTCATCGCCATCGCCCGCGACGTCATGCCCGTCGGGATGATGGGCCTGCTCGTCAGCGGGATTTTCGCCGCCACCATGTCGTCGATGGACGCCGGCCTGAACAAAAAC
>JBIKOK010000295.1:0-7451 GCA_044358025.1 Opitutaceae bacterium | reverse complement strand
CCGACGTTCGCCTGCAGGGCTTTGTCGCCGACGAGCGAGCCGACCGAGCCGTTGAACACGACATAGGTGGGGCGCTCGTCCATGGCCTTGACGTTGTCGAACGCTTGCAGGCCGGATTCGTTGGTCGCGCCCTGCGTGTAGAGGTCGCCCTGCATCACGTAATATTCGCGGTCCGCGGGCGGCAGGCCCTCCTTCGGCTCGACGAGGATGAGGCCATACATGCCGTTCGAAATGTGCATCGGCACCGGCGCGGTCGCGCAGTGATAAACGAAGAGCCCCGAGTTGAGCGCCGTGAACGTAAACTGCGACGAGTGGCCCGGCGCCGTGAACGACGAGGCCGCACCCCCGCCGGGCCCGGTCACCGCGTGGAGATCGATGTTGTGCGGCATCTTCGAGCCCGGGTGGTTGTTGAGGTGAAACTCGACGACATCGCCCTCGCGCACGCGGATGAACAGACCGGGCACTTCGCCGCCGAACGTCCAGAAGGTGTAGTCCACGCCGTCGGCCAGGCGCTGCGTCACTTCCTTGACCTCGAGGTTGACGACGACTTTCGCGGCATGTTTGCGCCCGATGGGCGGCGGGACGTGCGGGGCCCGCGTGAGCACGGCCACTTCGAGCGGAAGCTCGGTCGCGATCGGTGCGCCGCCGGGCTTGGCGGTCACGGTGCCCTCGGAGGCGCGGGCCGCCGGGGCCAACGCGCCGGAACCGGCGAGCAGGAGAACGAGAGCGGCGGTCAGCCGCGCGGGGAGGAGGTGGATTTTCATGGGTGGGTGACGTTGGGTTGGCGGGAATCACTATCGCAGAAACCCGCCGGGCCGGCCTTGACGCGCGTCAAACAATCCGTCGGTCGACCCGCGAACTCAGGCGCGCCACGCCCACGCCACGGTGAGGACAAATCCTGCGCCGAGGACCGTCTCGATCATGCCGAGGGTCCGTGCGCGCCAGACTGGCCGCGGCCAGACCAGCAGGAACATCGTCCGCGCGGCCAGCACCGCGAGGCACGCGACCGCCGTCGCCGGCGCGTGGCCGGCCCGCACCAGCCCGAGACCGCCGGCCAGGGCGAGCGCGGCACCGGCCACCGCGGGCCCCGCGCGCCGCTCGCCGGTCTTCGCCGCGCGCAGACACGCGCGCACGCCCAGCACCGACGGCACCGTGCGGCCCAGCATCACGAGCGCCAACGCGCCCGCGTCCGGTGCGCTCCAACCCGCCAGCGCGGCCAGCGCCGCCGGCACGAGGGCGAACGCCCCCGCTCCCGCAATCTCCGCGATTTCTTCCCGCCCGGCCGCCCGCAGATCAAAGCGGAGAAAAACCGCGCCCGCCGTCGCGGCCGGCAGCAGCCAGACCAACCACGCCCAACCGCCCCGCGCGACGGCCCCGAGAAAAAAAACCGTCGCCACCACGATCAACCCGACCAGCGGTCCGCGGGCAAGCGCCCGCCGGTCCGGCGACGCGTCGCCCAGTGCAATCCGCAGCGGCCGCCGGGCAAAAAACGCCGCGACCACCGCGAGCGCGAGGCCGCCACCGGCGAGCGAGGGCGCGGCGATCAGGCCGAACAGGAGCGGCTCCAACGCGAGCGACCAACTGCCATGCTCCCGCGGCATCACGAGATCGCGCCAGAGCGCGGACGGGCGGGCGGCGGCGGGCGGCAGGGCGTGGTCCATGCGCCCACTCTGCCCCACTTCGTCCCCGCGCGCCTTGACGCACCTCAAGCGGCACCCACGAAATTCCTACGGATTGATTTCAAACACTTCGACGAGCGCCACACCCGGCTGCGCGGGCTCGTCCGGCAGCAGTTCGAAGGGCGTCACGATCACCGTGTAGTTACCGGGCGGCAGATCGGCCAGGAGGCACGGTTCGCGCCGGTTCGCCGGCGCGAGGCCCGTCGCCGCAATTTGCGTTTCATTGTAATAACGCACGAGCGGGGTGAAGTCGTTCACCGCACTCGCGCCGCCCGCGGCCCCCGTGCTCCAATCGTCGTTCTGCAGCAGCCGCGCACCCGTGGCACCGCGGATCTCCATCGACGGATCGTCCAGCGCCTCGGGCACGTTCCACGGCGCCCGCGCGAGCGACGGACCGCGCACCCGCATCAGGACGCGCTTGGTCGTCCCCGGCGCGCCGCGGACGACAAAGCCGGCGACGAGCGGGTGGCCCGTTTTGTCCGCGTAGCCCCGGGTGGCGAGGTTCACGAGACGGTTCGCGTCGGCGGCCAGTTCGTAGACTTCGACGAGCACGGACCCCGTCCCGTCGGCGCTGCGCACGACGGCCGTGTAGCCGCCGGGCGGCACCGTGACGAGCAGCGCGGCGTCCGCGCTGCCGGGGGCGAAGGCAAACGCGCCGACCGCCGCCGTGGCCGCGGCTACGGCGGCCGCGTCGGCCCCCGCAGACCAGCCGGAATTTTCCGCGAGGCGCACGCCGCCCGCGTAAAGCTCCAGCCCGGGCGCCGCAAGCGCGTCGCGCACCCCGAACGCCGCGAGCGCCGGACCGGCGGCGCGCACCAGCATCGTTTTCGGTCCGTCGCCCCGGAGCGTAAACCCGGCGATCACCGACCGCTCCCCGGGGCTGATCGTGGCCCGCGTGGCGACATTGATGAGCGTCCCGGCATCCGGCACCGTCTGCGTCTGCAACCGATAACCGGATACCTCGAACACGGCCTGCTCGATCGTCCGCGCGGTGTCGGATTCGCCGATCAGGCCGCCGGCGATGCCGACCGGCACGCTGACCGGCGCCGGGGCCACCACGTTCGGGTTGGAAAAATACCCGACCTGCACGCCGGGTGGGTAGGCCATGATGTCGCGGTAACGCAACCCGTCGGCGCCGAAAAACCGGTGGCCATAGCTGTAAGCGTAAGCCCCGGGAGCCGACGCATTTTCCCGGTCATGCGCACAGCCAAACGAGTGGCCGAACTCGTGCGAAACCACCGTCGTGCCCGCGATCGCGGAATACTGCACGACCGAGAACGCAAACAGCGCGTTCGTGTTGTCCCCCGGCGTATCGATCACGAACGCGAGGCCGCTGCTCGCAAAATCCGTCCGGTTGAGCGCCAGACACACCAGGTCCGCCCCGCACGCGTCGCGCAACGCATGCAGTTCGTCCATCTTGCCGTCGGCGGAACTCTGCAGCGCCGTCAGCGCGTCGTCCTGCACCCGGTTGCTCCCGCTCTTCGTCTCGTCGTAGGTCGTCTCGGCCACCTGCACGAGCTTCACGCGCGCCCCGACCCGGCTTGCGGCGAGATCGCCGTTCACCCGCGCGATCACCGCATCGAACGCACTCACCAACGCCGCCGAACGCGCCGCCCCCGTGAGCGTCGCGAGCACAGCCTGCGTGGCCGCCATCATCACGTGGACCTCCACGCCCGACGGATTGTCCGTGAGGGCGGCGGGGCGCGCGGCTTCAGCCGCCGTCGCGGTCGCACCGCCCGCGGCGCGTTCACCCGCCCGCGCGTGACGCGCCGCTGCCGCGGCCAGCACAGCGCCGTCGACGAATTTCGGCCGCTGCCCGCCGCACGGCGGCACGAGCGCCGGATCGATCCGGTAAGCCTGCGAGAGTTCCCCGGTCGCGACGCGCAACACGTGGCTGCCCAGTTCGACGTCCTCCACCGTGGCGTGAAGAAATCCTGCATTAAACGCAAAGACCGCCCGGCTCTCCGGCCGGCCTTCGATGTGGCCCGTGCTCGTAAAACGATCCGCCCCGAGCATCTCGCTGCCGTCGATCACGATCGTGAATGCCGCGCCGTCCGACCGCGGCCACGTCACGCGGCCCTCACCGGCCCGCTGCCAAAACGGCGAGACCTTGCCCGCGACCCAGGCGGTGTTTGCCCGCACATACTGCACGGCCCGGGTCGGCGCCGGCAGCGCCGCATTGAGTTCGGCCGCCACCGCCTCCGGCACCGGCGCAGCGGCAAACAACGCCCCGCGTGCGAAAATCGGCGCCGGCTCCGCGGTCGGCACGAACACCACCGCCCCGCGCGCCGCCCCCCCCTGGCCGTCCGCGGCGACCATCGCCTGAACCGGCCCCCGCGCCGGGCCGCCCCCGCGCCGTTCCAACCAAACGCCCACGCCGAGCGCGATCGCTCCCGCGAGGAGCATCAGGCAAAAACGGTGCCGGGGGAAATCGACCATGCGCGTAGTGAGCGCATCGCCCCGCTCGCCGCAATGTCCGTTCGTTCAAAAATGACCCGCCCCCCGACGGCTGCTGGCCAGGCCTACAGCCCGGCGATCAGCGCGCGCAGCTGCGCGGCGTGGTCCGCCGTGTCCACTTTCTCCGCGACCGCGAGCACCGTGCCGTCCTGGTCCAACACAAACGCGGCGCGCGCCGGCCCCAGGTAGGTCTTCCCATACATCGACTTTTCCACGACCGAATCCGCCGCTTTCGCAAACAGGTCGTCGGGGTCGCTCGCCAGCACGTAGCTGATTTTCTTCTTCGCGGCGTATTTGAGCTGGGAGCCGACGGTGTCGCGGCTGAGGGCGACCAGGTTGTAGCCGGCTTGGTCGAATTCCGCGGCATGGGCGACGAGGCTGTCGTTCTGTTTGTCGCAGCTGCCGGTATTATTTTTCATGTAAACCGACACAATCGTGCGCCGGGTGAGCAGCTCCGCGAAGGTCACCTCGCGCGCCGCGCCGTCTTGGACGAGATTCAGCTTGAACTTGGTCTTCAATCGCTTGCCGGGGGAAATCATAGTGCGGTGAATGAGTCGAGCCGCCGCCGGCCGTCAAATCGGCGCACGGGTATTCCACCAAAAAGTCCTGCGGTTGAGGCTTTGACGTGCCGATAAAAAGACTCCACGGTCCCCGCGATGAAATCGGTCAAGGTGCCCGCACTGGAGCTTTTCCTCCACGAGATGATCCCGCTCGCGAAAGCGATGGGCGTCGGCGTGGAGGTGAGCGATGCCCGGGCGCTGACCCTGACCGCCCCCAAGGAACAGAACAAGAATTCGCTCAACACGGCCTTCGGCGGCAGCCTCGTTTCCCTCGCCACCCTCGCCGGCTACGGCGTCGTCTGGGAGCTGATGAAGAACGAAAAAGGCGCCGACAAACCCGAGTGGAGCATCGTCGTGAAGGAAAGCCGCGCCGCCTACCGCCGCCCCGTGATCGGCGACCTCCGCGCCATCTGCGAGCGCCCCGCGCAGGCCGCCATCGCCGAATTCAAGGACGCCCTCGAGCGCTACGGCAAAGCGAAGCTCAAGCTCCGCGCCCGGGTGATCGAAGCCGGCGAGACCGCCGTCGATGTGACCGCAGCGTTTGTCGTCACGCGATGACGCGATCCGGCCACCGCGCCGGGGAAGTGGGATGCGGTCGCTGCTGCCGGGGATTGTGTGGTGCGTCCGCCTCGCGGCCCTCGGAAAGCTGCGTTTGACCCGTCCCGCCATACGCACCGGCTTCGTCGGGTGCGACGCGCAGCAGTCTCTTCCACGCCTCCGCCCGGCGTGTGCGATCGCCCCCCCCGTAGCCGTCGTAAAAAGCGAGACGGCCCATCACATCCGGCCAATCGGGCTCAAGGCTCGTGGCGCGATCGACCGCCGCCTTGGCCTTCGCATCGCGGTCCGGCAACGTGTCGGTTTTCGTCTGAATCAATCTCCCCTGATTGCCCGCCAGTTCGGCCCACGCCGCGGTAAACCGGGGATCCAGTTCAACCGCCCGTGGCAGCCACGTTTCCTGCTTTCGGAGCCGCAAGCGTTTGCTCGCAGGATCGTCGAATGCGACGTCCATCGCACGCGCTTTCAGGAACAACTCACAGACCGCCAGATTTTCCGTCGGCCGGCGTTCAAGAAGTTTTTTCGCCGCCGGCGAAAGCGCCGGCCGGAGGACGGTCGCGATGGTCTGCGCGAGCTCGGACTGAAGGGAGCAGAGGCTCGCCGTCGTGCGTTCCTTGTCGAACGGACCGCCCCCCACGTGCTGGTCCATGGTGGCGCGGATGAGCTGCCCCGTGATGCGCACGGTGCTGCCCAAGCGCTGCACGCTGCCATCGAGCACGGAGGCGACGTTGCGCTCGCGCCGATCTGCGGGATTTTTTCTTCGTGCCGCGATCGTCCCTCACCGACGGGTGCGATAAGCCCTGCAGCCGGCTGATGTTGGCGAGACTCGTCCGAAGGTTGTCATTCGCGCGGTCGGAGCCGAACTCGTTTTCCTTTTCCGTGCTGCGATCTTCGAAGGTGAGCACGACGACGGATTTTTCCGCGGTGGGCGAACGCGTCCCGCGCCGGCATTCGCGGCCACGTTCGGTGCCGCCTCCGGCGCCCGCCGCCAGAATCGCGGCGCTACTCCAAGCCGCCGCCGACCCGCCGGCGGCCCATCCCCGAAGTGACCCGGCCTTTCCCGTCCGTGTCCGTTTTCGGCCCGCTCCCGGGCGGGACAGCCCGGGCCACTCCCGGCGGCGCGAGCAACCGTTTCACCTGCTCGGAAAAATCGGCGTGACCGCACCCTGCGGCAGGCGCGTCCACGGCAAGCGCATGAACGGCTCCGGCACGAGCGCGGCCGCCTCGGGCGTGTCGTCCACGACGACGGGCAGCAGGAACGGCGTGCCGCGCGCCCTGTCGAGCGTGCGCTCGAGCGCGCTGTCTTCTCCCGCCTCGCTCAGGAAAACGGCCCCGGCAGCAGGCTGCGGAGGGGACGGAAAATCAGCCGCGGGGTAATCATGGACCTGGCGCAGCGCAGCCACGAGGCGAGCCGCCAGGACCGCCCGCGCCCCAGTGCGACGCAGCTCAGATATGCTTCGAGTCCGTCTCGTCCTTCTGCACGTAACCACTGTCCTGCCGCTGGTGGTTCACGGCATTTTTCTTGAGATAAGCCTGGTAGACATCGTCGGGCGTCATGCCGAGGGTCTGCGCGAGTGAGACGAGGAAGTGAAACAGATCGACCACCTCGACCTTCGCGTTTTGCTCGTCGAATTTCTGGTATTTCGCCCACCACTTCCACGGCACGGAGTCGATCAGTTCGGCCGTTTCCTGTTGCATGGCGCGCGTGTAGTTGAGGATCCACTTGGCCTTTTCCTCGTCGGTCGAAGGCGGGAGATTGACGCCGATCCGCTGGTTCAACGCCTGTTGCATCCGGAAAATTTCCTCAAGTTTGTCCATGTCGGCGACGGTGGGAAACCGCCCCGGCGCTGGCAAGCCCGCCTTCGGCCGCGGCGGAATTTGCAGTTGCTCCCCGGGCCGGGGGCCCCGACCCTAGCTTCCTCATGCACGCGTCGAGCGCGTTCCCGCGCTCCGTGTGTGCCCACCAAAACCGGCCGTTCTCCCGCCTACGCAGGATGAGCGCCTCAGCACAAAACACAGCACATGTCAGATCAAGATCAGTCCGGCGCTTCGGCCCCGGCCCCAGCTCCCGCCCCGGCGGCGAGCGGTGCCGCCCCCGCCGCGACCCAGCCGTTCGGCACGTTCGGCACCACCCGAGGCTCCGGCCTCAACCGTGGCAAACGTGTCACCGCCCCCGCGGCTCCCGCCGCCGGCTCCGCCG
>JBIKOK010000294.1:0-7481 GCA_044358025.1 Opitutaceae bacterium | reverse complement strand
GCGGGCGGAGGGAGTGGGGTGGCGGTTATTTTTTCTTGGGGGATTTGGGGGTGCTGGGCGGCTGGCCGGCGGGATCTTCGTTGGGCGTGCCGCGCCAGACGGGGGTGGTGTTGGCGACGTTCCACTTTTCCCAGGCGGCGGAGAGTTCGCGGACGAGCGTGGGATGTTGCGCGGCGAGGTCCCGCGACTCGCCGGGATCGGCGACGAGGTCGAAGAGTTGCCAGCCGCTCTGCGTCTTGGCCTCGAAATCGCGCCAGTCGGCGAGTTTCCACTGGCCACGACGCACGGCGCGCTGCGGGCCGAAGCGCCAGAACAAGTCTGCGTGCGGCGCGGCGGGGAGAGACGTGGTGGAGACGAGGTGCGGGAGCAGATTCACCCCGTCGAGGCCGGCGGGGATCGGCGCGCCGGCGGCGGCGAGCGCGGTGGGCAGGACGTCGAGTGCGATCACGGGATGTTCGAAGGTGCGGCCGGCGGGGATATGGCCGGGCCACGTGGCGAAGAACGGCACGCGGATGCCGCCCTCGAGCACCTGACCCTTGTCGCCGCGGAAGGGTGTGTTGACGCCGGTGTTGTAGGCGAAGAACGGCTTGCGGCCGGCGCCGCCGTTGTCGCTGAAGAAAACGATCAGCGTGTCTTTCGTGCGGTTGGTTTTTTCCAAGTGCGCGCGGAGGCGGCCAATGGAGTCGTCGAGGCCGAGGAGCAGTGCGAGATAGCCGCGGCGCGCGGGATCGGTGACGGCGGCGGGCACGCGCGCGGCGACGGCGGGGTCGATTTCGAGGGGCGTGTGCACGGCGTTGTAGGCGAGGTAGAGGAACCAGGGTTTCGCCGCGTGGCGCTCGGTGAAGGCAATGGCCTCGTCGGTGAACACGGTGGTCGCAAAGCCGTCGAGCGGCTGCACCTCGCGCCCGCGGTAGATGAGGTTTTGCGAATTGGCGGTGCCGAACTTGGGCGCGGCGTCGCGGCGGAGGGTGAAGTTGTGCGCGCCGACGAGGAAGCCGAAGTAGTCGTCGAAACCGCGCGACTGCGGATGGTGTTTCGGGCTGTAGCCCTGGTGCCATTTGCCGATGAGCCCGGTCGCGTAGCCGGCGGCGCGGAGGTGATCGGCGAGGGTGCGCTCGGCAAGTGGGAGGCCGAGGGTGGCTTCGTCGCCGACGTGCGGATTAAATTCGTGGCCGAACTTCGTCTGGTAGCGGCCGGTGAGAAAACCCGCGCGCGACGGACTGCAATACGGCGCGCTGACGTAGCCGCTGGTGAAGCGAGTGCCGGCGCGTGCGAGGGCGTCGAGGTGCGGGGTCGGGATTTCGCGGCCACCATGGAGGCCGAGGTCTGCGTAACCGAGGTCGTCGGCGACGATGACGAGGACGTTGGGGCGCGGTGACGGCTGCGCGGCGAACGCGGCGGGTGCGAGGGGCAGACAAATCGAGGTGAGCAGCAGCCTGACGAAGCGGAGGGGACGCATAGGGTGCAGGGAGCATGGGCCGCGGCGCGAACCGGGCCAGCGGGAAGTGCGGAGAAACGGCGGGATGGCAGCGCGGTGGCCGGAGGGCTCATCGCGGCGACCCCCGCCCATCCACGATTGGCCCAACTTCAAAACGCGATGCGGATGCGGCCAAGAACCGGCATGGCCGCGATGACAAACTTCGCGACTGACGAGACGAGACGAACGGCCGCACGCCAGCGTTTTTCTCGCCAGCGCGGTGTCATTCCAGCCGGGTCGGTCGTGTCCCCGCTTCTCGATGTGTGCTGCCCGGCGTTGCTGACCCGAAGCCGATTTAACCGATTTCCAACTGCACTTTGAGCGCGGTGGTTTTCTCCCCGGCGAGCCGCATCGCTTCGCTGACCTCGGCGAGGGGCAACACGCCGGTGATGAGCGCGCGCACATCGATCCGCTGGGACTGCACGAGGCGGATCGCCTCGTCGAAGACATGACCATAGCGCATGGAACCGACGAAGGTGATTTCGCGCACCATGAGTTGGTTGGCGGGCAGCGGGATGTCCTCCGTGCCGAGGGTGCCGATCTGCACGATCGTTCCGCCGGGGCGCACGAGGTCGAAGGCCTGGCGGAGCGCGGCGCGGGCGCCCGAGGCTTCGAAGACGATGTCGAAACCGTCTCCCGTGAGCGCGCGGACTTCGTCGGCCAGTGTTGGCGACGCCGGATTCACGGTGGCTTCTACGCCGAGTTGGCGGGCGGTGTCGCGGCGGGTGGCCAGAATGTCGCTGAGGGCCACCGGCACCGCGCCGAAGGCCTTCGCGGTTAGTGCGACGAGCAGCCCGATCGGGCCGCCACCGGTGACGAGGACGCGTTTGCCTGCAACCGAGCCGGCGCGTTTCACGGCGTGCAGTGCGACCGCCAGCGGCTCGAGCATCGCGCCGGTGGCATCGTCCATGTCTGGTGGCAGCGCGTGGCATTGATCGGCGCGCACGGCGACGAATTCCGCGAACGCACCGTCGGTCGGCGGGGTGGTGCTGGCGCTGCCGAGCATGATGGTGGACCGGCAAAGATTGCCGCGCCCGCTCTTGCAGTAGTCGCAGACGCCGCAGGCGCGGGCGGGGTTGGCGGTGACGCGCACACCGACGGTGAGGTTCCTCACGCCGTCGCCGAGGGCGGCGACTTCCGCGGCGAATTCGTGACCGAGCACGAACGGACGCGTCGGCACAAACGCGCCGCAGCAGCCGTGCTCGAAGTAGTGCAGATCGGAGCCGCAGATGCCGGCGCGGCGCACGCGTAGTAGGACCATGCCGGGCTTGAGTTCGGGAGTGGGCCGGGCCTGCACCTTGATCGTTCGGGCGGACTCCAACACGGCGGCGCGCATGGGGGGATTCATAATTTTCTCCGCGGCGTCGCTCAGTCGGCCACCTTCACGAAGGCGACCGCATCGGCGATCACGTTGCCGTTTGTGCCGGCGGTCGAGAGCGTGACCGTGTGGCGCGTGCCGGCTTTGAAACGGTAGGAACCCACGGGGACGGAGAAGCCGTGCTTCGAGCCCTTGCGCATGTTCCAAACGTGTTTCGCGACGCCGCCGGCGTGGGCGATGCTGACCGGCACATTCGAGGCGCTATCTGGACCGGTCTTGTAGAGCAGCGAGATTTGGTAGGTGCCATCCTGCGGGATGGGCAACGTGTAGGTGGCTTCCGATTTCACGGCGGCGGTGCCGACAAGGAAGTTGAAACGAAAAAGGCCCCACATGCCGGTGACGGTTTTCGGATTCCACGTGCCCGTCGTGGTGACGTGTTGGGTATCCGTGTAATGGACGACGCTGCCGGTGAGGCGATTCTTCGCGAGGTCGATGCCATTGGTGGCTTTGCCCTTGGGGCCGAGTTCGTCGACGAAGGGCGGCACGATGCGGGTGTCGGACTCGCGGTTATTTTCGATGACGAGGTTTTGGTTTTCCCAGATTGGCTTAATCGCGCCGCCGACGGAGTTGTAGATCCAGTTGTCGCGCACGGTCGTGTTGCTGGTGTCCCAGTCGAGGAAGATGCCGTTGCCGAGTTTGCGGATGGGTTTGCCGTTGGGCTTTTGTTCGTAACCCCAGGCGTCGTAGAGCCAGTTGTTGAGGATGAAGTTTGGCGCATTGAGGTGATTCATTGTGGCGAAGTGGATGCAGGCGCCGTCGATGGTGGTCTGCATGGCGTTGTGGATATGATTGTATTCGACCACGCTGCCGCCCTGGTTGCGGAAGGCGAAGACGCCGTTGCGCGAGAGGTCGTTGAAGTAATTGTGCGCGATCAGATTTCCCGGCTCCATCGACATGGAGGAGGGCCGCGAGTCGAGGTGCACGCCGCCGCCGTAGTAACGGATCTTTCCGCAGTGCTCGACGGTGTTGCGGGTGACCTCGTTGAGAAAGGGAGCGACCTTGGCCGCCGCCGCGCCGCGGGTGTAAATCTTGGTGTCGTCCATGTAGGACAACCGCGCGCCAGTCATGAGCACGCCGCCGCCGCCGGAGTGGCGGACGGTGTTACGATCGAATTTGTTGCGGCGACTGTCGAGGTGCAGCCATAGGGCGTAGCCGCCGATGTTTTCGAAACGGCAGTTCCGGACGGAGCAATCGAGGGTGTTCTCGAACATGATCGCCGTGTCGGTGTGGACGCGCGCCTCGATGTGGCCGAGCGTGAAATCAGTGTGGGAAAATTCGATGCCGTCGAAGTGCACGTGGCGAACATGGGTGCCGGCGTTGACGTCGCCCTGGACGTTGACGATTCGGTGCAGAGCGGCGGCGACGATGTGCAGGGTGTTGGGATCGACGCCCGGCGTCGGCAGATAGTGGAGACGGCGGGCTTCGCGGTCGAAGAACCACTCGCCGGGTTGGTCGAGCTCCTCGCGCACGCCCTCGATCCAGAACCAGTTTCCGGGAATCACTTTTGCGTGACGCTCGCTGTCGGCGAAGTCGATGCGGCCGGTCGCGGCATCCACTTTCGTGACGGTGTTCCACTGATTGAAGAAGCGCCATTGGGGCACGATGTTGATCTGCGCATCGCGGGCGCGGCCCCAGGCCTCCTTCACGAGGGCGGGGGCGATCATCGCGTGATCGAGGTCGCCGCCGGTGGCGTAGAGAAAAGGATTGGGCGCATCGGCATTCGGAAAGCGGGCGCGGGTGGCGCGCTTTCCGGCCACGAACAGTTGGCGAAAATTCCACGCGTCCGGGCCCACGCCGGTCAGGTCGACGTGCCAGATACCGTCGGCGCCCTGGCTCCACTTGGATGGAATGGCCCGGCCACCGGACCAGACGACCGTCGCGCCGGGCGAGGATTTCCACGTGATCGGAAATTTCTCGGTGCCCGAATCCTCCGGTCGCAACTCGAGGGGCGACTTCAGGGTGTAGGTGCCGGCGGCGAAGATGATTTCGATGGGCTCGCTGAGCCCGCGCGCGACTATGCGGCGCGCTTGGTCGCGCGCAGCGTGGGGGGTGGCCAGCGGACGTTCGACGGAGGCCGCATTGGCATCGTTACCCTGCGGAGCGACATAAATGCGCGTGACGGCGGCGACGCGCGAAACGGGTAGCCAGATCAGCGCGAGGCAGAGCGCAAGGGAGGTCGGGGGGAATTTCATGAGGGCGGCCTTATTCTTTCAAAGCCAGATAGACGATCACGCGGGCCGAGGGCGCGGCGCCCCGGTTCCGGAGCACCACGCGCAACCAGTGGCCGAATTCCCGCACGGGAAACGTCAGCAGACCGGGCTGGGCCAGTTTCACGGGCGGGCTGCCTTCCGGTATCCAGAAAAGCCCGTCGGGCGAAATCTCGGCCGTTGCCTCGATCTCGCCGGCGAGATCCAGCGCGCGCACGAAGATGCGGGCTTCGCGGGCCCACGCCACCTCGTAAGGCTCGGTCGTCAATTCGGTTGCGAACGTCACGTTGCGCTCCACCACTGCCGTGTAGGAATGATTGATCATAAAAAAACTTCGTTGGCCCGGCGGATCCAGGCGAGCCGTGTCGCCGTGAGTAATCCGTAGTTGTAGAAACTGACGCCGGCCGCACCGATGCGCTTCGCCGCCACGGCGCGCTGCACGAGGTCGGCTTCGGTCGCGACGTTGTCCTCGCTCGTCATCGTTCCGAGCACGAAGCGGTCGGCCGGCAGCACCGTTGCCGCCCAGCTCAAATCCTGAATCGCTTCGCGGGCCGACGGCCAATGGGCCTGGATAAAAATCTTTTCGCACGACTCCGCGCGGGTGCGCAGTCCGGCGCCTTCCGTCCAGACGCGCGACGTCGGCCGCGCCAACAGGGCGCTCTGACTGTGCAGCCGCACGCCCTCTTCGCGCGCGATCCCCGCGACGTGCACCAGCAATTCGTGCACGATGTCGGAGCGCACGCGGGCGGCCGCCAGAAACTCCGGAAACTCGAGCAACAGCGCGGTGAGTTCGTCGCGTTCGGCCTCCGGCGAACGCGGCCCCGGAGTCTCGGTCACGGCCCGCCGGACCAATTTCACGACTTGGGCGCGCAACGCCACGGGATCGATGCCAGCGCTCCGGAGGCGCTCGCAGGAAGCGGGACAAAAACAGAGCGACAGGAGGAATTTTCCGAAGGCTCCGGGACTGACAAACATCAGCTCGTGGTGCTCGCGGTGCACCGCATCGAGATAGGAAAAACTGTCGAGGAGAAGGGAGCTGGGGCGGTATTGCCGACACAGGTCACGCACGAGGCCGCCGAGGAAGGAGCGCACGCGCGGCTGCGCCGGACTGAGCGCGAACGCGTAACGATCACCGAAGGCGTTTTCCACGCAGAGATCGGGATGATTGAGGCCGATCGTGGTGTTGTGACAGCCGATCACCGAGATGATCACGTCGAGGCCGCGAGCCGTGGCGGCGAGGGCGGCTTGCTGGCAGCCATCGACGCAGCGGACGTCGGGATTGATCGGCGGCAGGAGCCCGGGCTCTTCGTAGAGCGAGGTGTCGGGCCGGAAGTCGCACCAATCGACGGGGCGGTTGTAGAAACCGAGGGTCCGGGGGCGGAAGAGCCGCGCGCGGTGGTAGTTCGGGCTGAGGATGACGGTGTTACAGGCGAGGTCGGCGATCGCGCCGATGCAGGCCTGCGCGCCTTCGTCCGCGACGTCCCAGGGAAAAAGGTTGATGCCGCGCAGCGCGCTCATGCTTGGTCGAAGGATGCCACGACCGAATCGATGAAGAGGAAATTCCGCACGGGCCGGTGGGTGCGGACATCGAGACAGAAATTCATCAGGCGGTTCAGCGCCTTGTAGCGGTGCTCGTAGATCGGCACGGGGATGTCGTGCAGCGACATCACGTTGTTGTTCACCTGCAGTTCGACGTTGCGCCGCAGCCGCGTATCGAAGTCCCAGCGCAGGTAGTGCCAGTTGATTTTGGTCGGAATCTCGTTGTAGCAGAGAGGCTGGTGACCGCCGGGAATCGGCTTCCAGTCGTTTTCGTTCACGACGTGGTAGTCGTAGTTGGGCTTCACCATGCCGGACATCACCATCTTGGTACTCGGCTGCACCGAGGTTTTATACAT
This sequence comes from Opitutaceae bacterium, assembly GCA_044358025.1. Lineage (GTDB taxonomy): Bacteria > Verrucomicrobiota > Verrucomicrobiia > Opitutales > Opitutaceae > GAS368. The sequence continues at coordinate 524 of JBIKOK010000294.1, read as the reverse complement.
CCAGTGCTGCACGAGTTTGCCGTCTTTGTCGGTGTTCAGGTAGCGCAGCGCGCAGTGGTAGCGTGAGCCGTCGTCGCCTTCGCAGATGTCGTTGCTGATCGTGAAATCGCCGAAGTTGGTCTCGGAGGGATCGACGTTGCCATCCCAGTTGGTGGCGGCGCCGAAGATCTGTTCGGATTTGTAGGTAAAGTAGCATTCGACGCGCACGCGGCCGTCCCCGCGGGAGGTTGCGCGCTTGATGGCCTGGGCCATGTGCCCGGCCTTGGCGCGCGTCGCGAGTTTCATCGAGTAGGTGCCGGAGAGCGAGCCGTGGCTGCCGATGTCGAAGAAGTTGCCGTTGGAAAGTTGGGGTGGACGAAGGTCCTCCATCACCTTGCGGACCTTGTTGAGATCGCCGTCGTGGTTGCCGATCAGTTCGCACCAGCCGTTGACGCCCTCGTCGAAGTCGTCGGCAAACAGGATGTTTTTTAGCGGGCTGTATTTGGAAAGAAAGATTTGGTCGGGCATGGCGGTGGTGTTTAAGA
>JBIKOK010000108.1:0-21155 GCA_044358025.1 Opitutaceae bacterium | reverse complement strand
CGGTATCACCCCGCGGGAGATAAGCTCCGGTGCGGACGTTGGTAGCCGTGATACGCTGGTTGAATAATTCGATGACGCGGAGCAGCTCGTTGAGACTGATCCGGCCATCGCGGTTGGTATCGGCCGCGTGCCAGGCCGTCAGGGTGGGTTGGGCGCTGCTGGGGCGCTCGGGGGCGGGGGTAAAGCCATCCTCGCTGGGGGCTTCCACGCGGTAACCGCCGCTGCGGGCGGTCCCGTTGCGGGTGGAGTAAAGTTCGATCACGCGCGTCAGCTCCAGCAAACTGAGCTTCCGATCCCGGTTGGTATCCGCCGAATGATAGGCCGGGCCTTCCGGCACGGGCAAGGGATCGGGCGCCACCAACCCTTGGTATTCCACACCCCCCATCACGTGCGCCACCAAGCCGGCCAGCGACGGAACGCCCGTGGCGCCCGCCGGCACCGCGAGGGTGTAGGTCAACGCGGACGTGCCCGCCGGGACGTTGCTCCACGACCAATCCAGCACGTCGGGCGTTCCGGCCGCCGGGCGCCGGGTCGCCCCGAGGGCGGTGTCGCCCACCAACGCCCAACCCGCCGGCAGCAAAACGGCCAGATCCAACCGGCTCAGCTGGGCCGTACTGGTGAAGGTGACCGTGATCGCCACGCGGTCGCCCGCCACGTAACCGGGACTGGCCAGCTGCTGCGTCGCGACCACCGCCGCCGGCCCGGTGGCCAACGCAACCTCGGCCGCCGGACTATTCAGCGTATTGGTCCCGTCCGAAATCCGCACCCAGTAGGAGGTCGCCGTGCTGATCCCGCCGATCACCAGCGTCGCCGAGATGGCCCCGGAAACCGGCGCGGACACATCGCCCGAAACCCCCTGGTACCATTGGTAAGTCAGGCCCGTGCCGATGGCGGACACCTTCAAGGTCGCCGCTTGGCCGGCGGGCACCCGCACATTGCCGGTAAACGCGAGCAAATCGACGGCGGCCAACACCTTGGCCGATTGCAGGTCCCGGCCCCCATTGGTCAGCGTTCCGAACACCGCGACGGTGCCGGCGTCCGTGGTATCAAAGGGCACCGGAAGCTGCGGCGTCGTGCTCGGCACCACTTTCCAGGCCGGGTTCGTCAGCAGGACCCACTCCGAGGTCGCAGCGAGCGTCCGGGCATTCGAACCCCAGATATAATATTGGGAGCCGGCGGTGGGCACCGTCGCCAAGGGCGCCGAGGAGCCTTGGATCGAAAAATACGCGGCGGTGCCATCGAGAAACCACGTGTCGACGTCGTTCGCCGAACGCGCCCCCCGGGCCGAAGTCCACGCCCCGGCCCACGCCGCCTTCGGCTGCACCGCCGGATCAAACCCCGCGGTGAACACGCCAAGCTCGAAGGCCATGCCGGGTGTCCCGGATACCGGCCAAGCCTGCCCAGTCGAAAAACGTCCGAGGCCCCCCACCCCACCCGAGCTCGTCGCCACCACCGATTGCTGCGCCCATCCCGTGGCGGCCAAACACCCCGCGAGCAGAACGCCGCACCCGCCGCCCCGCACCCAGGCCCACCCGCGCGCGATCGCCCCCCGCCCGGCCGACGCGGGACCAGGACTGGACGAGGAAAGGGCGCCGGGCGCGAGCAACATCGCGGGGACCGTAGGCTCGCCGAGCCCGCTGGCGAGCTCCCTCGGCGACAAATAATTGCGTAAGCGGTAAATCTTAATGCCCATGGGTCATTCCAATGGTTAGGGGCCCGGCTCGTAGCCGTCCTCGCTCCCGGAGGCGACGACCCGATATTGGCCGGTGCGCACCTGGTCCAAGGTGCGATGGTTGAACAGTTGGATAACCCGCAACAATTCGAACAGGTCGAGGCTGCCGTCGCGGTCGTAGTCCGCGGTGTGATAGCGGGCCAACAACGTGGCGGCCGGCCCTTTGGCCCGCGCCCCATCGGCCGCAAACCCATCCTCCCCGAGGCTGTCGACCCGGTAAGCGCCGCTGCGCACGGTGCCCACGCGGGTATTGTAAAGTTCAATGACGCGGGTCAGCTCCACGAGCGAGAGGCGGAAATCGCCGTTCACGTCGGCCGAGTGCGGGCGAGCGGCGAGCGGCAAAATCAACGGGGCCGGATTGACCGGAATTTGCCCCGCCAAGCCGCCTTGGGCCACTTGCATCCCGGCGGTCAGCACTTGGGCGTCCTTGGCATTGCTGGGCACCGCCAGGGTGTAGGTAAAGCTCAACGGACTGCCCGCCGCCGGCAGGGCGGCCCACCGCCATTCGAGCGTACCGCTCGCCCCGGCCGCCGGGCGGGCATCCGCTCCGCTGCCCGCGTCGTCCACCCAGGTCCAGCCCGCCGGCACCCGAACCTGCAAGGCGACCGCCCCCAGCCCGTCCCCATAAGTCAGGGTCGTGCGCACCGTGACCGTGCTGCCCGGCTCGTAACTGGCCGTCGCCGTCGCCGCGAGCGCTTGGCTCGCCCGCAGATTGACCACCGCCACGCTGGCCGTCCGACTGAGGGCGGTGCCGGCCGCGTTCGTCACCTGCACCTGGTACGACCCGCTGTTCGCCGCGGTCGTGTTCCCCAGCGCAAGCGTCGGGCCATTGACCCCGGTGAGTTCGACCCCGTTCAGGGTCCAGCGATAGGTGAACGGCCCCCCGGTCGCGGCCACCGTCAACGTGGACGACTCCCCTACCCCGATCAGGCGGTCGAGGGGTTGCAGTGAAATCGTCGGGGCCACCACGCCGCCCGTCGCCGAGAGCGCGACTTGGTCGAGGGTCATGCGGAAGGGGACCAAACCCAAAGTGCCGCCGCCGAGCGTCCAGCCCGTGATGCGGGCCGCGTCAAACAGCGCAGGGGCCGGCCAGGCGCCCAGGGGCACTTGGACCGTCGTCCGCACCCCCAGCGCGAATTGCGCGGTGGGCACGGCGATCGTGTGCGTGTGCAGGGCCGCATCCTCCAACTGAAAAACGAGCGAGCCGGCTTGGTTGCCCGCCTCGGATTGGGCCACAATCGTGACGTAACCCATGGCCCGGGCATCCACCGTTAAGCCACTCGCGCCCCAGCCGTTGTCATCCAAGGCCGATCCCGTCACCGCGATGGCGTCCGTCAGCCGGATCACGTTGCCCGCCCCCGCCCAGCTGCTGGCGGGCAGCACCGCCCCTTGCGCGCCGGGTTGGGCGAACGAGTCGAGCTCAAGCGACTGGGTGCGTCCGGCCGGCATCAGCAGAAGAACCATCGCTGCGAGGGCAAGGCGCCCGACCATGGAGTGCATGTCCGTAAGAGCGGCATAAGCGGCTAGCCGCCCGCGGGAGGGAAGACGACCGTCCGATCGGCCACGCCGATCGCGGCCGCGCGCCGCTGGATCCAGACCGGCGTGCCGGCCGCGATCAGAAAATCATCGCGGTTGCCCGCCGGCTCGCCGACGCGCTGCCAGTGGCCGAGCTGGTCGTTGTAGTAAAAGGTGAACCAGACGGCGCCGCTCCACACCGCGAGCAAATCCGCCTGGGCCGGATCGGCCGAGGCGCGCCAACCCGGGGTGCGGTCCGAGCGTTGCATCGCCAGGGTGCCGAGGGTCACATCCCCGGTCTGCATCGTCGCCAAAAACGTGCGCCCATTTTCCGTGCGCAGGTGCATCGCCCGCTGCGGGACGGCCAGGACGCGGCCCACCACAGCCAGGTCAAGGGCCGTGTCGGCGCGGCGGGTGATCATCAGCCCCCGGTCCGGCCGGAGCACCACCGTATCCCGCGCCGCATCGGTGAGCGTATCCGTATCGAGCGCCCACCGGCGCCACACCGTGTTGAAATAATAGCGCTGCCAGACGCTTCCGTTCCAGACTTGCACCAGGTCGGCCGCCGCGGGCGCTGCCGCCCCCTGCACGACGGGCTCCTGCCCCGGCGCCCCCGCCCCAAAAAAGGTCGCCAACGTGTCCCCGGGAATAATCTCAAACACGGCCCCCGCGGCGCCGACCTCGAGCCCCAACGTCGTCAAATCGACGCCCTCGGTATCGAGGAAAAGCCGGGTGGCCGTGTTGGGCGTCGGCGTGATCGCGAACACCCGGCCCGCCTGGACCCCCGAGGTGAGGCGCACAAAATAGGGCGCGGCCGGCAGAGAAAAAGCGCCCGGCACCCACTGGGCCCCGGCACAGTCCACCATCGCGGGACCGACCGCCGTCAGGCGGCCCACCGCGTTATTTTGGGTGGAGATCCCGGCATCAAACGGCACCGAAAACGACCGGGTTTGGCCGGCCGGAATCGTCTGCATCAAAAACCCCACCGGGCGGGACTTGGCCTCTTGGGCCAGCCCCGGCCGCGGCAGCCCGGCGCCCGCCAGCAGGCCCACCGCCGCGAACGCCAGCTGGCGGGACGGTGACCCGATCAAAGCCCGGAGAGACAGGAAGGAGGTGCGCATGAATCAGTTGCCGGCGTTGGAGTAGGTGCGGAGGAACAGTTTGATGTCCGTGAGACTGGCCGCCAACCGGTTCAGCCCCTCTTGTTCGTTCGAATACAGCGAGTAGGCCGGAATCACGATTTTCCACCCGCTGTTCCAGGCGCTGCGCCCCACCAGCCGCGAACTGGTGAATTCGGCCGGGACCGTGCTGTAGAAAAACGACGGATCGCTGACCGCCCGGAAAGCCTGGTGCTTGCGCAGGACCCACGGCTGCTCGGTGAGCGAGCCGTTGGCCGTGACATATTGGCTCGCGGAGAAGGCCGTGGCGCCCAAATTGAAGGGCAACGGCAGGGCTTGGTCGGCGACCGACCAGCCGCGGATCTGCTCGAGATCACCCAAGGGCGGCGAACGCATGTAGTCCGTTCCCGTGGGAATCAAATACATGTAGGGCGTCGCACTGAGCGCATTCGGCGTGGAGCCAAAGACGACCACCGGCACGGTGCTGCCATTCAGGTTGGGATCCATGCCGACGTAACCGGACAGCACGACGCCGACCGAATAGATCTTGGTGGAGAAATTGGAGGCGGAGAAGCTGTGGTCGCCATCCGCCAACGGGAGCCCGAAGAAATTCTGACCGTGCTGGACCGCCGTGCGGAAGGGAATGATGATCCCGGGGACGGCGCTGCCGTCGGGCTTCTGGAGATTGCGGCAATAGTTGGCCACATCCGGATCGGCCATCAGGTTCGGCACCGTGTTTTGCTGGAGGGTCTGGCTCCACTGCGTGTCGTCACTGGTGATCGACGGGTCGTCGCGGATGCGGAACAGCTCGCGGCGCAGCGAGAAGAGCGTGCCGTTTTGGTCGGGGTTGTTGATGCCCAGCCGGAACTTGGCCACGGACCAGTCGGACTGCAGCTTGGCCATGGCACCGGCGAGGCCCGCATCACCCGTCGCGCCGGTCGTGACCCGCGGCACGCCGCCCGTGAGATCGCCCAGGGCGCGCGCGGCCACAATCGCATTCAGGACGGACTGCCCGGCGGTGGAGCCGAGCAAACCGGTATCGTAGTCATAGCTCTTCGCGGCGAGGAACGTATAGCGGGCCGCCAGATCGTAGAGGGTGCGATATTGCTCGAGGGCCTCACTGCGGAAGGAGCGGAACGTCAGGTCCCGCGTGCGGTACCCCTGGATCCGGGCTGCCGCACGCTTGCGGAAACCTTCGCGCTCCGCCTGCACGCGATTGCCTTCGTCGATCAACTTCGTGACCTGCTCACCCGCCTGCTGCGCCTTGAGCGCCGCTTCGCCAATTTCGAAGCGAAGGCTCATGAGTTCGCGGAACATCAGTTCGTATTCGTAGGCGATCTGCTTGACGTCGTAATCGGTCTGCGTGGCCGCAAGGGCGACGTTCAAATCGGCCTGCATTTGCTCCAGGTCGGCCGCGGCCGTAATGGACCCAGCCCCGGTGCCGATGGCCGTCACTTTCAGGGCCCCATAGATGATGGAGCCTGCGAGTACGATCGATCCTCGAACTGGAGCGGTAATGTCATTCGAAAAGCCCACCACTTCAGGGAGAAATTCCCTCGCGCCATTCGCTATCGTCAACGCGGTGTCGGCGATTTGGCCGATCACGTCCGACGCAATCCGGAGATTGGCCGCGAGGTAACGCTTGGCCTTCATCTTCGCTTCCGCGTCGTCGGTGAGCCCGCCCTGCGTATCGGAATTGAACATGAACTCCGCGAAGAGATCACGCTTGCGCTTAAAATTCTCCTCGTTGGAGCGGAATTTCTCCGCGGCTTGGGTCAACCTGAGTTGGGCAATCTGCGCTTCGAGCAACGCCTGCTGCAGGAGGCCGGTCGTGGGCCGACTGCCCAGCTGGGCCGCATAGGTGTCCGCAAATTGCACAAACCGGTTGGGCGCGACCGTCACCGTCCGCTGGGCCGAGGCCGTGCTGGCCAGCGTGTTGTACGCGCCGCTCACGTCATAGGGGGCAAGGGCGGTGAACTGCTTGAATTCAACCGGCACCGTCACCGTGACCGCGACTTCCTTCGTCGCATCAAACACGTTGGACGCGGGACGATCGATGATAAACCAATCGTAGAGATCGGGGCCGACGTAACTTTCGGCATACAGCTTGCCCACCCCGACGTCGCCGGAATACGGCTTGCCGTAGATATCGACGAGTTTTTTGACGAAGGCGGACTCTTGATCGGAGATGGCCTCGGCGAGCGCGGCGACGGTCTCGTCCTGGCCGCGGAGTTGGGCCGACATCGAGGCCGCCTGGTCGTAGGCGGCCTTGGCATTGTTGGCGGCCTGCAAAGCCCGCTCGTAGATCTGTTCGTAATGCGATTTTCCGGCCTTGAGTTCAGTCGGTGAAATATCGAACGCGACCGCGCCCGGGCTAAGGCCGAGGGGATTCAGATGGGCATTGGCCCCGTTAAGGGTCGTTTGAATGGAGGCGCCCGCGGCCGCAATCTCCACGAGTGCGGGAACACTCGTGCGGTCGACGGCCGCAATCCCGACGTGCGTCGGATCGAGGTCGCGTTCCGGCAGGAGCGCGTTGGCCACGACCCAGTGGAAGTAGGAGCCTTGACCGGCCCGGGACGCCCACTCGTCGACGCCCCACTGGCGCGTCACCCCCGTCGTGACATTGTTTTTACCGTCCCCAAGTGAGGACCAGCCGGCCGAGGGATCGTCCGAGTAGGCTTGGCGCCAGGTCAGCGCCAGCACCTGCTGCGCGGTGCGCGTCAGCGCAGCCGCGGAGTCGGCAAATTTACGCTCGTCAAAATAGTCGACCGACACGGGCTGGCCCAAAATGGAAACCGTCTCGGCCCGGGGGGCCCACGTAAACTTCGGGTTCGTGAGCAGCGAATAATAAACCTTCACCGCCGTGAGGTAGTGGCCATAGGCATCGCCGTGGCCCTGCGGGAACATGAGGGCCGCATCCGCCGCATCCACCACGCCGTTGGTCGCGGTGCCGCTGCCGGCCTCCCGGATGTTATAATTGACCGAGTAGATCGCCTCGCCCGAATTGATGCCGCGGGTAAAATTCCAGATCAGCCGATTGTAGACGGGAGAAACCTGCACGCCGGGCGCCAGAAAATCGTCGCGACCGCGCAGCAGGGAGAGTTCCTCACCCAGCACACCGCTCACCTGGCCTTCGAACGAGAAGCGGGAGGTGTTGATCGCCGCGAGGGCCGGCGAGGTCCCCGCTGCCACCGTCGGATTGGCCGCGTCGGCGTAGGCTTCGTTCCCCAGCACGCCATAGAGGTCGTTCAGGTAACCGGCCGCGAGCAAGAGGGCGTCATTCGCCCCGGCGTAATCGTAACCGGCATCCACACTGATGCTTTTCGCCCGCCGGAGGAGCGTCTCGTAAATTTCAATCAGCCCAAAACTATTGATATTGTTTAAATTGAGCGCCACATCGCCCTCCCAGCGCTTGCCCGCCTGGGTCAGGACACTGACCTCGGTGTTAACCGTGTTACTTCCGAAGTCCGTCATGCGCTGGCTAAAGGGATTGATGCCCGCCAGCACCCGCTTGACCCAGCCCTCGACCAGCTGCGGCTGCGTCCAGAGCGACCACTTGGTATTTCCCGCCACATTGGTGCTGGATTTGGGCCGATAGCGCATCGTGAAGTAATTATCCGTCAGGACCAGCAAGGGGCTCGCGAGCGGGCTGGGCGGGGTCGTGGCGGAACCGCCAATGGTCACGATATTCGTCAGGGTGCCGTTCGGCAGCGTCCACGGCGAGCCGAGGGCCGTCACCTGGTCCGTCACATTGGCCGCATGAATCCGGAAATCGACGCGTTGCGCCTTGTTGAGGTCCGCCGTGCTGAAGAGCGCGAGCTCAACTTTGTTGGCCGCGATACTGTCGAAGTTGCTGCTCTCCAGGCCAAATTGCAGGGGAAGTCCACCCGTCCCGGTCTCCACCAAACCCGTGGTCGGCGTCCCCACGTCGGCCATGCCCGGAACACGGTAGACGACGACGGCTTGATTGTTGATATACAGAATGAAGCCGGTCAGTGCGTCCACCGTGGCGCTGAAGACAATTGAGTCCGGAATGCCGGCCGAGAAATTGACGCCCGCGGCGGAGAGCAGGGTCGCTCCCGGGAAGCCTGCGGCGGATTTTCCACCGGTGCTGTTGATGGGCAGATCCCGGGGCAGCAAAACCGACGCGGCCGGGTAATCCGTGGGATTCGGATTAGCGCTCACCGGGCTCCGGAGCTCTTTCCAGTTCTGCGCCAGCCGCGAAGTCATCGCGTAGGTGTAGATCGCCGGGGGCAAGCCATTCAGGGGCGGCGAATAGCGCCATTCGAAATCATACAGGTCCGGACGGGCCGCAAAGTCCGCCGTGTGCCGCAAGGTCACCTGCTCACTGAGCGGATTGCTCGCGGTAATTACCTTCACCTCGCCGGGGTAAAGTTGCGGAGCCACCCGGAAAATCGACATTTGGACGGGTTCCGCGGCCGGGGTAAACGCCTTCCCGTTGCCGAACACCATCGCCACCCAGCCACTGGCCAAACCGGTCGAGGCAAGCGCATACCGGGAAACGGCCGTTTCACCACTCGTAATGACGGCGGAGTCGGAGACTTTCAGCGTCTGATCGAGGCTGCTGTCCACCTTGTAGGTACCCGCCTTGAGCGGATCAGGAACAAAGGTCTGCACCACCGTGAAGAGATTGTTGATCGCGGTCGTCCACGCCCCGCTCAAGGTGTCACTCGTCGCGACGAGTCCGCGGGCCGTAATCAGGTCCTCGGGGGAGAGCACGTTGAGGTTGAGGTAGTCCTCGCCCAAGACCTCGTCCACGAGTTCGCCGTTGAAGACGAGGGAGCCCGCCGAACCCAGCATCGGATCGTAATAGAGGCGGGACTGGAGGTGCGGTGGCAGGCCTTGGAAATAACTCTTGCCGCCGGAGGCCGTCGTGAGAATCGACGAAGGGAGGTTCGGCAAACCCGCGGGCGAAAGCGCGTAAGCTTTTTTGCGGACGGGATCGTGCAGTACGACCGCCGCTTTGGAAACGCTGGTCGCGCCAGAAGTGGACCAGCCAGCCAGACCTTGGTCGTAAACCACCGCCGCACTGGTTTGGTTATAGACATTCGGAAGACCGAATTTCGCCAACGTGAGGGTCTCGCCCACGCGCAGGCTCGGCGCGTAGTCCGGCCACTTGGGCACGTAGGTGATCGGCAGCGGCGCACCCAAAACCGCATCGCCGGTAAAGGTTGAACCACTCTTGGGACGAAGGTACGGCAGCGCGGTGCCGGCTGTCGGTTGGGTCGTAAGCCCGGGAAAGAAGAAGCCGTCCCGCATCGGATACCAGAAGTTCATGGTGAACGTGGGAGCCGGGGAGGCCGCGGGATTGTGCGGTCCGCGAAAGACCCAATTGGCCCCTTTTCGGTCCGTGAAGGTGAACTTGGCATACGCGGTCTTGACCGGCGCGCTCGCTGCGGTCGCAACAACGTTGGTTTCGCCCGTCACCGCGCCCTCGGTATTTTTGACCACGCCCGCGGCATCGAGGGCCAACGGCAGGAGGGGAATCGGCATCGGCGCTTGTACGGGCGTGCCCGCGACGATCGGGTAACTGAACAGGATCGTACCGGTCTCCCGCAGAACCTGAAACGGATGCATGGCGGGACGCCCGTCCACGGCGGAAAGATACGCCACCAGCACAAAGGGCGCCGAGGTGTAGGTGTCCGGATTGCTGCCCAGCACATTGAGATCATCGCGCAGGGCGTAAGCGCGGCCGTTCAGCAGCAACGCGTGTTCTTCGTTCGGATTAAAGCCCGGGAGCGTGCGGTCGTTTTGGACGTAAAGACTGCCCGCCACCTCGCTCGGACTCAGGTCGCCGGAGCCGGCATTCGATGCGAGGACGATCGAATCAGCCGTGCCGGGATAAGAGACGGTGTAGGAGCCCCGTTTCCCGGGCACGTAGAAGGAGGTGAACCCGGGCGCCGGTGCCGGGACCTCGCGAAACCACGAGACCGTCAGCGAGGACTTCCCCGGCAGCGCGTTCACGGGAATGATGGCCCCGGTGGCCGCGACCTCGTGGCCGACGACCGACGGGTCCTGGTACGCCGCCGGCCAATAATTCGTGCCCGACTCCAGGCGACCCGCCGCGGCGTAACCACTGGGTGCCACCAGCCGCGACCCGACCGAAACCGTACCGCTCAGGGCCGGCCCGCCGTCCGGCTCTTGGAATCCGGTCCGCCCGGCGACCTGAGTTTGGAGTCGCACATACCAGAGCGCGGTGCCCGAAGTAAACTTGATCAGGGTCCGGTTGAGCCCGTCCGAGTCCGGGCTCACGACCAGCCGCTGGGTGCCCAGATCGATGCGGGCTTGGTCCTGGGACGGAAAATCCTGATAGACAATCGTCGGGAGGCTGGTGGCCCCGAACGAGATGCCGGTGGTGGGCGTGCTGCCGCCGGTCTGGACGATATTGTGCTGGTACGAAGCCAGACTCGAGGGCCACACCACCGCGTAGGCATTTTTCAGGACCGGCCAAGTGATCAGCGGGGTGGGAATGGTCGGATCAATCGGCGGTCGGCCGACCGGGATGGCGTTTTGCCAGTAAAACGTCACGCGGTCAGGGTTGTCGTTCTCGCGCTCCGCATAGTAGATGCTGGTGCCATTGGCCGCCACCGCGCTGCCAAAATAGCTGACCGCCCCCGGCGTGCTCTCGGTGACGGGTGTCGCCGTCCACGAGAGATTGAGATCCGCGGGGAGTCGGGCGCCGGCGGCGTCGACGGCGTCGATGCGGTCGCCCACATTCACGACCGCGTTGGTCGGGGGGAGATACTTGAGGACATCCAACACGTCCATCCCGAGAAATTCCTGCTGGCCGGCGCCGCCCGTCACGGGTGCGCCCAGATACTCGATCAGAATACGCCCCTCCAAATTGTAGGCCCGCAATTGCGGCACGGTGCCTATCTTGCTCAGCCAAAGTGTCCGCATTTCCGCCGACGGATTGGGCATGGTGAGGGTGATCGGACCGGAGACACTGATCGAGCCGTTATCCGAGCCCGTCGAGACGCCCGGCACCACGTATTCCGCGGAAGCCTGGGCGGGGAAATTCGTGCTATAGATCGGTATCACGCCCAAAACCGAAGAAGCGGGGACCGACACCGGCGGTGCCGTGAACGTTTTTTCCGTCCAATACATTTGCCGGATGGGCAAGGCGGTGGCGGAGGAGACGGAAAATGTTTCCTGGCGGCACAGATAGCGCGAAACCGCGACGCCGTTCACCGTCACCGATTGGGGCAGGCTCGTGACCCACGTCACCGCCGCCCGGCCCGCTTGGGCCGCATACGTGCGTTGCGCGTGCGGGCTGTAGTAAACCGACGCCGCCACCCCCGCAGGCGCATACTCCTCGGCCACGACCGCGGCTTGAGCCGCACCCGCCGAAAAAGAAAGGGTCGGGACCGAGGTGTACCCAAAGCCGGGGGACGTCAGATTCACGGCGGTCACCGCACCGCCCGCAATCACCGCCGTCGCGGTCGCACCGGCGCCGCCACCGCCGGTAATCGTGACGGTGGGGGCGGTACTGTAGCCGCTGCCACCCGCGCTCACCGCGATGGCGACGAGCTTCTTGGGCGTGCCGGGCACACTCCCATCCGGTTGGGAAATCTCCTCGCCGGCCTGGAGGGGCTGGACCCGCCAGTAGGTGCTGCCGGCGGCCAACGGGGCAGAAGCCCAGTTGGTCGTGGGCAAGGGCACCTGGTCCCCAAACTGGAACCGGGGCACCCCCATCGGGAAACTGTAACCCAGGCGGGACGTCCTGAGTAAGATCGCCTTCCCTCCCGCATAGGTCTGCGCCGGGAAGTTGCTCGCCAATGTGCCGGTGGCCGCAATCGCCCCGGAAGCGGAGGACAGGCTTTGCACCGCGCCGAAATTGGTCGCACTCGCCCCCGCCGCCGCGGGCGCGGTGGCCCCGGGATAATACAGCTGGTTGAAGGTGCCTGACTGGAGCTCGTATTGGGCCCAGGCCGCGGGCAGCAGCAACGCCCCGAGGCAGCCAAGGGCGAGCCGACGGACCAAGGCCGGGAGAGGAGGCAGCGTCATAGCAGACAATCGATCATACAGTGCGAGAGAGGACGGCTTACTTGTAGGTGACGATCAACCTGGGATAGTGACTCGTCTGGCAGGCAAACCAAACCCGATTGATGTTTTCCTTCGGGAAATGGGTCATGGTGGCGGCCCCATTGTTTCCCGTGCCCGTGTAGGTATGGAGGGTTACCCCCGTATTGGCCGACGCCGGCAGGGTAAATTCAAAACTATAGCGGTCCGGCACGGCGGTGACCGTCACCTCTTTGGCATCGGCCGTTGGGGCCGTGGCCGGGTACGTCGTGGTAAAGATCGTGACCGTCGAGGCGGCATTGAGGTCCGGCGCTCCGGCCGGGGCGGTGAGTCCTTGAAACCGGAGTTTCTCACCCACATAAATGGTGTGCCCGTACTCGAGGCGACCGTAGCCCTTGGTGCCTAAAGCGGTCATCGCGACAATGGGGGCCGTCTGCGGCGGTCCGCCGCTGTTACCATTGCCCATCTGGGGAATATTGGTCTTCCACACCGAGGCAACGGTCCCACCGTAGAGCGTGCCCGGGTAACCACAATAGAATTTACCATATTCACTATTAGTATTATCCCCGCCCATATACCATTCGGTGAAGTCGGTGACACCCGCGCGCCAATACCATCGTCCGTTCGTATTGGTGGTGGTCAGGAACTGAATGATGGCCGGATAGGCTCCCCAGCTGGTACTCTCCCGCTGGCCGTCCGATTCCGCATTCAGCTGATAGATGGTTTGCACGGCATGGCCTTCCACATAGTATCGGGTAAATTGGTCGACGGTGATCCCCCGGTATTCGTAGTTATAGAGATTGACGCCCCGGGGGTTCGAAGCGGTCGCATCGGGGCGGATGCCCAGGTCAATCGGAAGCAGCGTCCAATTGCCAAATTTGGAAATCCGGTTATCCCTGGCGCCATACATGCTCGGCATGTAGGTATTCCGCGAGAGCTGACCGTAAACGACCGACCCCTTCGGGAGGGCGGACTGCACTTCGGAGGACAGCTTGCTCCGCGTGACCGCCGCGTCGGCGACGTTCGTGGTGGTGACCGCTCCGGCGGCCAATTTATCCGAGGTAATGGTCGCGACCTGAAGGTTGGCGCCGGCGATCGTGGCCGAGGCGATCTGCGTGCCGGTGACGGTTCCGCTCGCCAGCTTCGAGCCCGTCAGCACGCCATCGGCGTGGTCAGCGTTGCCGATGGATCCGTCGAGGATTTTGGAGCCGTCGACCGAATTGGGCGCCATGTCCTGGAGGGTGATGCTGCCGTCGACCAGCTTGCTGCCGTCAACCGAATTGGCCGCATGCTTGGCCAGCGTCAGCGAGGCATCGGCGATCTTGGAGGCATCAATGCCACCCGCCAACTTGGCGGACGTGACGGAGCCATCCGCCAGTTTGGTGGTGGTGACGGAGCCATCCGACAGATTCGCAGTCAGGACCGCGCTCGTCCCGAGCTTGGTGGAGGAGACCGCCGCATCCGCCAACTGGGCCGTGGCCACCGCGGCCGTCGCGATCGACGCCGCGACCACACTGCCGGGCGCGAGCGATTCGGCCACCCGGGCGCGCTGGGCGTACACCGAGGCCAAGATCTGCTGGCGGGGAGACATTTCCGGATCGGCGGCCGACGTGCCGTCATCGACGGTGATACCGAGATAGCGCGGCGTGCCCGAAAAGGCCTCGATAAAGGTGGCCTGATTGGTTTCGCCGCTGACGGCCGAACCGGCCCCCAACTGCACGCTGAATTCGCCCCCGCTCAAAATCACCGTCTGCTGCTCGGAATAGATCCGGTCAGCCGCCAGCGTGCTGGTCGGCGACTTCCAGATGCGGAAGGTGACGGTGCGGGTGGCGCTGATTCCGGTTCCGGTGGCATCGACCACTCGGCCGCTGTAACTGATCAAGCTGGGTACGTAGGATTGAGCGCGAGCGTCCAAGCCAACGAGGCCGAGGACGAGGAGAACGAGGAATCTTTTCATAGGAGAGGGAGGCGATTAAGAGAGGGGGAGGTCCGGATCACTTCAGGGTGCCGATTTCGCTGATCCGGTTGAGTTTGACGGAGCCACTGACGCTGAGCGTCGCGCGGTGCAGGCCGGTGATCTGCTCTTGGTATGTCGCGGAAACGGTGTTGGCGCTCCACGTGAGCGGTGCGCTGAGGCCAATGGTCGAGGCCGGACCGGAACTCGAGCCCGCCAACGGCGCGGTGACGTCGGTGCTGGTCGTGGTCGTGGCCGGCGTTCCCGCTTGGCTTGAAGACCCGAGGGTGGCTCCGGTCTCGGCGGCGCCAAACGTCAGGGCAATGGAGCGGACGACCGTGTAGCTCTCGATCCCCGGCGTCGTGAGGGGGCGAAACTGGGCATCCCGGTTGTCGTGATCCGGGTGATAGGTGTGAACAAAAGGATTGGTCCGATCGGTGAATGCGAGGGGGACTTCCAACTCAATGCGGCCACCGGCGGCAAACGCACTGCCGCTCTCGGCCACGTAGGCCAGATCGAGCGGGAGGTGAGCCGCCGAAATACGCTGGGCGGAGGCCAGCGTATCGGTCTGCAAGTCGGACTCCTGCAGGGTCAGCCCCACGGAACTGGTCGAGCCCGCGATCTTCCCGATATAGACTTTGGAGAGCAATCGCACCAGGCCGGCGTCGTCGACGTGAAGGATGATTCGCAGCGGGTAGGTGCCGCCGGCCACCGAGCCCCCTCCGCCCGGTGCCTGCGTGACCACGTTGCTCAGGAGCGCATCACCCACCCAGAGCCCGGCCGGCGAGGTGACACTCGCGGAACAGGGCAAAAGTGCGTTCATCAGATTGCCCGCATCGGTAAAGCGCAGAAACGAGCCGTAGGCGGTGCCCACGGGGGCGGTCATCAACGTGCGGTTCACGCCAAAGGTCAGCTGGACCTCGGAGAGCGGAGGGATGATTTCGGTGTAGGAGCCGGTGATCGCCGTCTCGGTGTAGGTCGAGGTGGCCGCATTGAAGGTACGGCGCCGCAGGGGCACGGCCGCCAAGGTGATCGGCGAAGGCGTCGCGGTGACCGCGCCGTTGTTGGCGACCGCGATTTGGTCGGGTAGCGACCCGGAGGCGACGGGCGCCACGGTCACCGTGACGGCGGCCGCGGTCCGGTTGAACAACCGCACGGTCAAATAGTCCTGCGTCCGGCCAAAAGCCAAACCCGCCGAGCTGAGCGGCTTGATCTCAATCGGCGCACTGAAATCGCCCACCACCATGGCCTCGAACCAATAGGCTTGGGTGGAATCGATCTTTTCCGTCGAGGGGGAGTAGATCTGAATCGGATTGCCGGTCCCCAACGGGCCGCCCACGTATTTGTAAACGCGGGCATTCGACGCGATCGCCGAGGGAAAAGTCGCGAAATAGGCCGACAGGGTCGGCGCGGTGGCCCCGGTGGTGGCCGGGAAGCCGAGAAAATTCGCCCCCGTGCGCAACCACATGGACCGGGGCGGCAGCATCTGTTGGGTGATGGTGAGCGTGTAGGTATCTGCCGCCGAACCGGAGCACTGCACCAGGTAAGCGGTCTGGCCCGCCAGGGACGTCAGCGTAGAGTTGGCGGAATCCCCTTTGCGCCAGACGCTCCATTCCGGAGAGCTGGCCGACGGTGTCACCGCAGAAACCTTGAATTGCGCCGGGTTGGGATTCGGGTTCCACCGCCAGACGGAGAGCACGCTTGCCGTGCGGGCAAACACTAAATCCGGCGTGGTATAGGTAACGTCCCCCTGCAGATAGATCGCATTCCAGCCGCCGCGCAGCGTGTAGGTGATCGTCTGCCACTGCGCCTGCGCCGCAGGCACCAGTGCCAACACCCCTAGCAGCCATAATAGAGAAATTTTTTTCATCGGACGCTGAGGCGATAGAAGCGCGAGGCGGCCGCGGGGGAGTCCACCGTGGCGGTCACAATGTCGACCGCCGCAGCCTGGTAGCGCAGCGCCGCGGTGGTGGCCGCGCCGACACGAAGCCCGATGGGCGTCCAGGTTTTCAGGTCCGCACTCTCTTCGATCGCATAAAGTTTCCCGGTAATCGTGAAGAATTCGAATTTCACGCCCGTCGCCGTCTTGTTCACAATGCGCAGCTCAAAGCGCTCGGCGCCATCGCCCGCAAACGTGCCCGCGATGTATTCGTCAAAATTGCTGATGCCGTCGCCGTCAAAATCCCCGTCGCGGCCGATCAGGCTGAGGTCCCAGCCGGCGGGCCCGGGGCGGAGCCCGGCTTGGTACATCTGCCACTCTTCCCATGCATCGGGCAGGCCGTCGCGATCCGTATCGAGCCCGAGATTGAGGTCGAGGCGGACCCGCTCGCCACCGCTGCCGGCCTGGAGATTGCCGCTGGCATTGATGGGATAGTATTTCTCGCCGTTCATTTCGACCACCAGAGAGTAGAGTCCGTTGGCGGGCACGGCCTTCTCCGAGTAGGTCCGGGTGGCGGGGCGACTCTGGTCGATCGGAATCTTCAACTCGAAATTGAAATCGGCCTTGAGCTGGGAAAACACCGGGGTCCGGCCGAGCTCAATCCCGTTGCGCAAGAGGACGAGTTCGGCGCCCTCGACCTGCAACGTCGCCCCGACCTGATCGCGCACCACGCCATACAGGCTGTAGTGCGGAGCCGGCGGAAACGCGCGCGCCGCGAAGGGCAGCACCGCGGCGAGCCAGCACCAGCCCAGCCAACGCCCGACGGCTGACCTCTGCCCGCGTCCCGTCCCGAGGGTCTTCGAAAAGTCCAAGAGGTTCACGTGGGCAGGAGCGTTGAGCTGGGCATCGTGACGAGAGTGAAGGGTCGAAATATCAACTACCAATACTTAAAACCCCCATACGCGGATGAATTATTTCCCATGCAAATAGGTAAGACACCCCATACCTAAGGACAGTGAGCAAGCGGGTTGGGGGTTGGGGCCGTCCCCGGCCGGACGGACACCGCCCGGACCTTCCGCCCCGGTGGCCCGGTGGGGGCGGCGGTGCTTCCGCGGTCAGGCCGCGCGCCGCACCGAACGGGCGAGGGCTCAACCGCCACCCGTTTGCCGGGGCGCGGGCGAGGAGGGTCGGGACGACCTCCGCGGTCGCGGCGCCGCCGGGAACGCGACCGCTGACGTTGAGCCGAGCTTTGCCGACGGGGGCGGAGGGGGAGGCGAACGCCCGGCGATCGGCCGCGCCGGCCCCGGGGCGATCCCGGGCGCGTTGGCTCCGGCGACGCGCCCCCCCGTCAACCCGACGGGAAGCGCCACGGCCCCCTCCCCCCTCGCCCCCCACCCCCCCGCGGGCGGCGGGCTGCCCCGCAGCGCGGGGCGAGGCGGGGCGGGCGACGTTGCCGCCGCCGGCCGCACCCGCGCTGGAATCGATGCTCCGCCTGGCGGTTTACGCGCAGGCAGCGCGCGCCGCCCCAAGCGCGCCCGTGGCCACGAGACGACGGCGGCCGGAGGCGTTTTTCCGGGGGGCGTTGAGCTCGCTCGCATCATTCCCTTTTGGTGTGGAAATCCCTCTGTCCCAGGGCGCTCCGACGTCCGCACCGAGGTCACGGAGCCTAGCCCACCGCGCTCACCGCGTGGATTTCTGCCGGCGAGTGCGAGGAATGCGGTGACGACGGGCGGGCGGCCGGGCCAACGGCCGTCCGCGGCGCGGCGTGAGCGGGGTGCGACCGGTGGCGAACGCTGCCCGGATGCTTCAGGGAACCTTCAGGGACGATTCGAGGACGGTTCGAGGATGATTCGAGGACGATTCGAGGGCGATTCGGGGACGATTCGGGGGCTTGGGGGCGGCGGAAGCGCCGCCAGACCACGCCGGCGACCCGGGCGAGGGCGCCGGCCGCGCGATGGGCGATCGCGACCGCGGGGGAACCTTCCGGGATCCTTCCGGGATCCTTCCGAGAACCTTCCGAGATCCTTCCGGGATCCTTCCGGGAACCTTCCGGGATCCTGGCCGGATCCTTTCGGGGAGGCTTAGCCCGGAGAGGGCACCCGCCCATTGATGAAACGTTGGGCCCCGCGGGCACGGAGCCCGGCCCACCGCGCCCACCGCGCCGACCAGGGGTTTGGTTCCGTGGCCTCGGTTCAGGCTTCCGGCCCGCTGACTACTCTGCCCGGGATTCCGCGATCGAACCGCGGCAAATCCAGCGTGACGAGCAAGCCGCGGCCATCGGTCCCGGCCTGCACGAGAAACTGGCCGCCCGCAATTTCCGCCGCGGCGCGCGCAATGGCCAGACCCAGGCCAAGGCCCTGCTGGTTCTGCTGCGCCCGCCCAAACTGTTGAAACGCTCCAACCCGGGCGCACTCCTCCGGCGACATCCCCCGCCCCAGGTCCGCGACCTCGATCCAGTAGCGCCCCGGGCGAGCCACCCCCGTGACCGTGACCGACTCGCCCGGCTGCGAGAAAATGAACGCATTGGCCACCAGTTCGGCGATCGCCGCACTGAGGTGGGCCCCGACCAGCGCCACCGTTCCTTCGGCAACGCTCACCGTCAGATCCGCGCCCCGCGGGAAGCGCGGCACGACGGCGCCAACTCCGGCCGCGATCGCGACGGACGCGTCACATCGGGCCGTCGCTGCCACCCGCATCAGCTTCAACCGCTCCAGCTCGAAGTAGACCATGATTTTTTTCGACAACTGATATTGCCGCTCGGCCCCACCGCGGATCATCGCCAAGAGGCCTTTGAGTTCGTCCGGCCGGACCGAATCAATTTCCGACTCGATCAGTTCGAGGCCGCCCAGCACCCCCATGAGCGGCGTCATCAATTCGTGCGACCACTCGGCCCCGGCCTCGCGACAACGCTCGGCGACCAGGGCCTCGATCCGCTCGCGGAGCGGCTTTTGGCGGCGGACGCGCGCTTCGATCGCCGCGAAAATCTCCCGCTCGGTAAACGGCTTGGTGATGAAATCGTCCGCCCCCAGGGTCATGCCGTGGCGCTGGGACTCCCGGTCGACCATCGCGG
Source organism: Opitutaceae bacterium (assembly GCA_044358025.1). Classification (GTDB taxonomy): domain Bacteria; phylum Verrucomicrobiota; class Verrucomicrobiia; order Opitutales; family Opitutaceae; genus GAS368. The sequence goes on along the minus strand of JBIKOK010000108.1, from coordinate 1,844 downwards.
TCAAAAACACGAACGGGATGCCGTGGCACTGCGGGAGTTTCTGGATTTCGGCGAAAACCTGATAACCGTCCATTCCCGGCAGGCCGATATCGCAAAAAATAAAATGGGGCCCCCGTTCGGCCAATTTGATCGCCTCAAACCCGTCGGCGGCGGCCAGCACGCGGTGGCCGTTCAGCTCGAGCAAGAGCCCCAGCCCCTCGCGAATCGCCTCGTCGTCTTCAATTATCAAAATGGTCATGGGGAGCGCAGCGTCGGGTTGGCCGCCGGCGGAAGGTCGGCTGGCAGTTCGAACCAAAACCGGGCCCCCGCGCCCGGACGACTCACGACCCCGACGTTGCCGCCGAGTTTCTCGGCAATGCGGCGCACGATGGAGAGGCCGAGCCCGTTGCCTTTGACGCGCGCGTCGGAAATCCGGGAAAACGGCAAAAACATCCGCGCCTGCTCGGCCTCGTCGAGGCCCGGCCCGTCATCCTCCACCCAAAACCGCACGTGCCGGCCGTCGGCATTCAAGGCCGCGCCCAGCCGGATCCGCGGCGCCGGCCCGCCATATTTCGCCGCATTGCTGAGGTAGTTGGCCCAAACGTGGATGACCCAGGGACCATAGCCGAGTGCGGCGGGCCAAACCGTGGGCTGCGCGATCTCGACGTCATGCTGTCCGAGGAGACTGTCGAGCTGCTCCCTCGCCTCGGCGACGATCACAGCCATCTCGAGCGGACGCAAGACGACGGCCTGTCGCCGCACTCCGGCGAGCACGAGCAATTCGTTGATGATGGTGTTCAGCCGCCGGCCGGATTTGCGCGCCTCGTCGACTTGGTGCCGCAGCGTCGCCTTGTCCGCGGTCTCGAGGAGCAGCCCGAGCAGATCGATCCGGCCCAGGAGCGTGGTGAGGGGATTCTTGAGATCGTGCGCCACGGTGTGGGAAAACGCATCCAGCTCGTCGAGCAGCTCCTTTTTCTCCAGGCGGGCGGCGATCGAGTGCAACACCTCCGGCTCGGAAAACGGCTTGGTGATAAAGTCCGCCGCCCCCAGTTCCATCCCGCGCCGCGTGGTCTCGCGGTCCACCCTCGCCGAGATCACGATCACCGGAATCGCGCGCAGCGTCTCGTCGCCGCGAAACGCCTCCAGCAGTTCAAAGCCCGTCAGGCCCGGCATGTTGATGTCCGTCATCACAATCGCCGGCCGCTCGCAGCGGGCGAGCCGCAGTCCTTCCGTCCCATCCGCGGCGACCACCACGTGAAAATGGTTCAGTTCCAGCATCTCGGCGAGCGACTGGCGGATCGCTTCATCGTCCTCGATGATCAAAATGGTGACGGCAGGGAGTGGGGTCATGACGGGGAGGGCGTGGAGCTGGGCAAAATCAGAATAAAGCGGCTGCCGCCCGTCGGCACGGGCGCGTAGGTGATCGTGCCGCCGAGTTTCTCCGTCATGCGCTTCACGATGTTGAGGCCGAGTCCGGTGCCGTTGATGTTGCCGACGTTGGAGCCGCGCTCAAACGGTTCGAAAATCCGCGCCCGATCGGCCTCCGGGATTCCGATCCCCCGGTCCTCCACCGCCACCCGCACGCCGGCCCGATCCGCCGCCAACGACGTGGCAATGGGGGTGCCGGCGGGCGAATAGCGCACCGCGTTGCTCAACAGATTGGAGAGAATCTGATGGAGCAAATTGGGCTCCGTGACGAACGGCCCGGGGCTTCCTTCCGCGGTGAATTCGAACCGGTGGGCGGCTCGGTCGCCCGCCGAGACTTCCGCCATGACCGCGCGGGTGAACGCCACCGGGTCGATCGGCTCGAGCTGCAGCGTCATCCGGCCGGCCTCCATCCGGCTCAGCACGAGCACTTCGTCGAG
>JBIKOK010000398.1:0-3554 GCA_044358025.1 Opitutaceae bacterium | reverse complement strand
ATGGATGCGGTCGAACAACTGGGTGCGCTTGGCCGGCAATAGCTGCTCCAGGTGGTTCTGCAGCGTGTCGATCGACATCATCGCGGCGGCCATCGGCGTCCGAAATTCGTGCGAGGTGACCGAGATGAAGCGGGTCTTCATCGCGGAAACCTCCCGCTCCTTCTCCAGATTCGCGGCAATTTCCGACTCCAGCCGCTTATGGGCGGTGATGTCTTCGAAAATGTAGAACCGCCCGTGATATTCGTCCAACTGGTCGCGAATTTGCGTCGAATAGCGGCGGATCGTGCGTCCCGCCACAAAGGCGATCTCGTCTTCGACGGTCGTGCGGTTATCCACGTCCTGCAGCGGGGCGCACGAGACCGCAAACGCCGGCACGTCCACGAGCATGGGCAGGCAGTCCGGAATGATGTCGTTATTCTTCAGTTCCCCGCGACGCATGCCTGCGGCCAGATGGGTGATGCCCCACAGCTCACAGAAGCGCTCGTTGAAGTGCAGAATCGCATCGGTGCGGTTGTCCACCACGAGAAACCCCAGGGGCGACGCCTGGAACATTAACTGGAGCAGCGATTCATTCCGGCGCAGCCTGCTCGCCGCCTGCTTGTCCTCGGTGATATCCCAGTTCGTCCCGATCATGCGCAGCGCCCGCCCCTGGGTATCGCGCTGCACCACGGCCGACGCGCGGATGTCATGCACACTGCCGTCCGGCCAGACGACGCGGAACTCCGTGTTGAAATCTTTTTGGCCCTGCAACGCCGCCTGGATTTCCTCGTCGCCCCGCAACCGGTCGTCGGGGTGGAGTCCATGCTGCCACGCATGGTAGGTGGCGTTGAACTGCTCCCGCGTTAACCCGTAGAGGCGCAGCATCTGGTCGTCCCAGACGAGTTTTCCTTCGCCCACGACGAAGTCCCAAATCCCCACCCCGCCCGCTCGGGCGGCCAAGTTGAGCCGCTCATTGGACTCCTTCACGGCCGCCGTCATGCGTTGGATCTCGGTGATGTCGTTGATCACCATGAGCAGGAAGTTCCGGCCCTGATTGACGACGATTTCACCGGACAACAGACCGACCAAAATCACCCCGTCCCGGCAGCGCAATTGGATTTCGACGTTGTTGATATGCCCTTGCGCCATCTGCTCGTGGATCAGCTCGGCATAGCGTTCGGGCGCAGGAAACAGCGCGAGGTCCTCGGCCGTTTTGCCCAGGATATCGGCCTGGGAGTAGCCGAGCGCCTTGATGAAGGCGTCGTTGACGTCGGCGAAGCGCTGGTCCGGCAGACTGGCGAGGGCCATCAGGGACGGATTCACGCGGAACATGCGCTCGAAGCGCTGCTGCGCTTCCTGTTCCGCACTCAAATCCTTCGCGACCATAAAGAGGCACTCGTGCCCGTTCCACTGGCCGAACCACAGGCGCGTATCCGCGGGCACCAGACCGCCGTCTTTGCGCCGGAGCGGCAGGGGACAATGGCTTTGTTCCCCCCGGAACACCGCGGCGCAAATCGCTTCGGCTTCCGGCCGGCGCTCCGTGGGGTGCACCTCGAGCAGGCTCATTGCGCCCAGTTCTACTTCGCTGTAGCCGAGCGTCTGTGCCACCGCCCGGTTGGTCGCGATCAATTTCCCGTCCGTGTTTCCGACGAAGACCAGGTCGGTGGTCGTTTCGAAAAAGGCCCGGAAATTGGTCAGGTTCTCGATCGTCGCCTGCTCATGCCGGCGCCGCGCGGTGATGTCCGTGTCGGACCCGGCATAGCCCAGCAGGCGGCCATCGGCGGACAACTCGGCCTCGCCGGTGGTGGAGAGCCAGAGGGCGCGGCCATCCTTGGCCTGCGCCGCGGCGATCCGTTCCACGATCGGTTCCCGTCGTCCGAGGGTCGCCAGCCCGGCCGCCTTGAACGCCTCTCGCCCGGCGCTCGGATGCAGGTCGTAAAAATGCATCCGGCCGACCAATTCGTCCGCCCGGTAGCCCAGCACGCGTTCGGCGAGCGGGCTGACGAAGGTGTAGAGGCCGTGGGCGTCCATCTGCCACACAAAGGTCCCGGTCTGCTCGGCGAGTCGGACGAAGCGCGTCTCACTCGCCTGCAGCTTCAATTGCAGCTTCTTGCGCTCGGATACGTCCTGTTTGACCGCCACATAATGCGAGATGCGCCCGTCCGGTTCCCGGAGCGGGGAAATCGTCACCGTCTCCCAATAATGCTCGCCGTTCTTTTTCCGGTTCTGGAACTCCCCGTGCCAACTCGCCCCCGCCACGAGCGCCCGCCACAGTTCCCCATAAACCGCCGCCGGCGTGAAGCCCGATTGGAGGATCCGAGGATTCTGTCCCCGCATCTCCTCGTCCGTGTAGCCGGACACGCGGGTGAACTCGGCATTCACGTAGACCGTCGCGCCGCGCAGATCGGTGACGACAATGGAGGTGTGCGACTGCTCGACCACCAAATTGGCGCGGAGGAGGCGTCCTTCCAATTCCTTGAGCGTGGTGACGTCGCGTCCGCTGGCCCGCAGGCCGATGGGCCGGCCGCTGGGATCGAAAATCGGCTGCCACGACAGACTCAACCAGAACCTTGTCCCGTCTTTGTGGTGACACTCAAATTCGCGCATGCTGTCCGATCCGCCGCGCGCGACCGCCCGGCGGAGCGAGGCGAGCGCTTCGGCGTTGGCGTCGCCCGGCGTGGCGATCGAGCCGAGAAAATCCGGCAGGCCCCTGACCGCGGCGGGCGCGTAGCCGGTCATGCGCTCCACGCTCGGACTCACCCACAAAATTTTACCATCGTGGTCGAACCACAACTCCAGATCCACGGTGTAATCGGCGATCGCGCGAAACCGTTCCTCGCTCGACCGCAGGTCCGCGGTCAGCTGCCACGCCATGCGCCGGGCCTTGAAGCGCGTGTTGAGCAGGGAAAAAACCAACCCGGCCAAAAACAGACTCGTGCTCGTCCCGCCCACCAGCGCGACCCAAACGCTGCGTTCGAGCAGCAGTGCGGTGGCAGGGTTGGCCCGGGTCATGCGCAAGGTCCAGGGACAACCCGCGAACGTCAGGGGGCTAGTCCGCGTCCGGCTCGTCCCTCCGTCCGGGGGGCGGAGCCCGCGCGTCGCACTGTCCGGGGGGCGGAGCCCGCGCGTCGCACTGTCGTGGAGCAACGCCGGGGGTGCGACCCCGGCGCCGTCGAAAACCTCCAGGCGCAGGGTTCGGCCATCGGGGTGACTGAGCTTGGTCCGGATACTGCGCATCAAATCATCCATCCGGTAGGGGCTGTAGACCCAACCCAGCAGGGCCGCACGCCGGTCGGCCACCGACTGGAGGGGCGCCTTCCACCGGTAGACCGGCAAATACATCAACGTGCCGGCCTGGATGTCTTGGTCCGTCTCCTGCACCAAGACCACGGCGCCCGAGAGCGCCGCGGCATTCTGGTCCCGCGCCCGTTCCATCGCCGCGCGCCGGATGGGTTCGCTCAGCATATCGTAGCCCAGCGCCCGGAGATTCCGATCGGCGAACGGTTCGAGGTAGATGATCGCCGAGTAGGTCTCCCGGTCGCCCGCCGGTCGGACCTGATAGTCGGGAAATCCTT
>JBIKOK010000087.1:0-24731 GCA_044358025.1 Opitutaceae bacterium | reverse complement strand
TTCGATCATCTCGCCGATGTGCGGATATTTGCCGCGGCGGACGAGGCCCATGGCCCAGACGCGGATTTCGGAGGAGCCGTTGCCGCCGAGGACGGGACGGTTTTGGATGAGGGCGACTTTGAGGCCCATGCGAGCAGCGGAGAGGGCGCTGCCCATGCCACCGTAGCCGCCGCCGACTACGACGAGATCAAACTCGCCCATGTCTTGCGGCGCGGCGGGGAGGCCGAGGGTGGACTTGCGCCACGAGGAGAGCGGGGCGGAGTCGTTGGGGGGAGTTTCCTTGAGATCGGTGGTGAAGTAGATCGCGTCGCAACGGCCGTTGAAACCCACGAGGTCGCGGAGGGCGAGGGCGTTTTCTTTTTTGGTGACGTTGATCGTGCCGCCGTCGTGCCAGAACCACGTGGCGCTCTTGGTGCCGAAGGTTTCGGCGAGCGGCTGGCCGTTCACGAGGAGTTGGAATTTGCCCGGGGTGCCGGGGGCTTTCCATTCGGCGACCCAGTCTTTGGTGCGGACCCAGACGCGGTAGGTGCCGGTGGCGGGGAAGGTGGCGGTGGTGGTCGCGTCTTTCACCGGTTGGCCGAGGCCGTGGGCGATGAGGTAGGGCGAGCCCATGATGTCGATGAACTGCGTGTCGAGGGACCAGCCGCCGGGGGAGGCGAAGGACTCGGCTTCGACGAGGAGGTGGTCGGCGGCGCGCGTCGCGGGGATGGCGCAGAGGGCAGCGAGGAGGAGGGGGAGGAGCTTCATGGGGAGAGACGGAGATGAAGAGAGAAGGTGAGAGGGAGAGCGGGAGGCGGAGTTAGTCGTAGGTGAGTTGGGCGGTGGCGGTGGTCGGGGAACTTGCGGAGACGCGGAGCCAGTAGGCTTGGTATCCGGCGGGGAAAAGATGATCGACGGATTTTCCGGCGGGGACGTCGAGGGTGGCGTAGGTGACCCAGTGGCCCATCCCGGTGGGATCGACTTCAACGCGGAAGCGCACGGACGCGGTGGAGGTGTGCGCGAGGGAGAGGGATTTGCGGTCGTAGCCGGTGAAGAGGTACGGATCGGAGGGCGCGTGGGCGGTGACGGTCGTAGTTTGCCAAGGACCGCCGACGCCGACGGGCTTGCCGAAGGACCAGAGGTCGTCGACGGCGCCGACCCAGACGGCGGCCTTGCCGTCGGCGGAGCGGATGAGATGGGGGTTGGCGAGGGGGGAGGTGGAGGCTACGCCGGACATCACGAGCAGGCCGCGCCAACTGGCGTAGTCGTGGATCTGGCGATTGTGCGTGGCGATGGGGCGGACTTTGGCGATGCCGCCGGCGTTCTCCGCGGGGAATTCGAAGAAGGTGCCGCCGGCGTTGAGGAGGTCGCGTTCGGTGCAGACCTCGCGGTCGACGCGGACGAGACCGTGGGGGGAGGTGCCGTCGAAGTCGGCGCGACCGCGGGGCAGGCGCCAGCGTTTGCCCTGTTCGTCGGTGTAGAGGACGGAGGCGGCGTCGAGGGTGACGGCGTCGGCGGGGGGCGTGAGGTTGGCTTTGGCCCAGGCCACGGCCGCGATGTCGGCGCTGGGGCGGAGCTGCATGTCGGGGCCCATTTCGTAGAAGGTGTCGGCGGTGGTGACGCCGAGGGTTTTTTTCCCGGCGCCGCGGGCGTGGAGGAGGGCGCCGACCGCGCCGGGGGTCCCGAGGCCGGCGAAGCGGGAGTCGGGCTGGGGCGTGCGGGTGTCGTGGTTGCGGTAGGCGAAGGAGGCGGTGGCGTGGGCGAGGTCGCGCGGGGCGCGGACGCGGATCCAGGCGGCGCGGTCGGAGGAATCACGGGTCGGGAGCCCCGTGCCATGGTCGAATGAGGTCCAGGCGTAGCCGGTGGCGGGGACTTCGACGCGGCGGAGTTCCGTCCACTGGTTGGTGCCGGCGCGGTCGACCTCGAGGATGAAAGTGACGGGGGCGGCGGAGTCGTGGGTCAGATGGAGGAGACGCTCGTCGTAGCCGGAGAAGAGGAACGCGTCGGAGGGCGTATCTTTTTTCACGGGCTCGTTGAGCCAAACGGAGCCGCGGCCGATGACGGGTCCGAGGCGGTCGAGTTGGGCGGGCTCGATGAACCAGAGGTTGGACTGGGACTGGCCGGGGGCGGCGAGCTTGCCCTTGGCGGCGCGCTTGTTGAGGAATTCGCTCTTGGCGGTGTCGTCGCAGCCGAGGACGAGGCGGTCGCCCCAGCGGGTGAAGTCGCCGATGACTTTGAGGTAGTTGGAGCGCGGGGCGATCCCGGCGGAATGGGTGGCGTCGAAGTTTTTCGGGAAACGCCAGAAGGCGCCGTGCATCGTCATGAGGAGATCGGTTTCACCGACGTCGCGGATGCGGGGCCACTCGGTGTTCCAGCCGTGAGCGCCATCGTAGCTGTGGCTGGACTTCGGGAGGCGGTAGCTGTGCCAGGTGCCGTGATCGAGCACCTGGAGGATGAGCGAACGGAAATCCCAGCCGATGGACCAGAGCGGATCGGTGGCGGGGTTTTTGTTGCCGGTGAGACCGCCGGGGCCGGTGACCTCGGTGAATTGGTTGCGGCGGATGACGGACCAGGCGTCGGCCTTGCCGTCCCAGGAGGCGAGGACGCCGGAGGCTATCTCAGGTTTGGCGAGCGCGTCTTTGCCGTGCTCGCCGTTGTTGCCATAGACGAGGACGCCTTGGCCGGAGTAGAGGCCCTTGCCGTGGTAGCCGGGGAGATTGGATTTGCGGCCATCTTTGAGCTGTTCGTCGCGCCAGAGCTCGGTGACGGCGAGGGTGCGGACGTCGACCTCATAGAGGCCCTCCTCCATCGAGGCGTAGTATATTTTGTTCGCGGGATCGGTGAGATGGCGGGCGTTGCCGGTGGGACGGCCGAACATTTTTTCGTAAGGAATCGCCCGCACGGCGCCCTTCGCGTCGACGGCGTAGGGTCCGATGAAGAGCTGTTGCGATTCGGTGTGGATGAAGCGATTCGCGGGGGTGCCGCCGATGCTCTCGGGGTGGATCGTCTGCTGGAGTGCGGAGTCGATCGAGTAGAGTTTGTCGTCCGAGCCCTTGGGCATGTGGGGCGAGTAGGTGACGACCCAGAGCTGGTTGGCCCACGGCACGACGGCACCGGTGCCGCACTCGCCCTGCGAATTGAACATGGCGAGGTGCGGGTAGATGCCGCTGAAGGAGGGCCGGGGTTCGGCGGCTGTGGCGGCGGCGGCGGCGAGCAGAGCGCAGAGCAGCGCCACCGGAGGGCGGACGGGTTTCATGAAAGCAGACGACGAGGTGGAGGCGCCTTCAGAAGCTGAGGGTCGTGGTGAGCGAATATTTCCGCGGGGCGTTGAACCATTGGGCATAGCGCAGCGTGCCGTTCGTGCCGTTGCGGAGGTAGAGGACCTCATTCGCGTCGAGGAGATTGGCGATGTTCAGCTGCACGGAGACGCGCGCCTGGCGCGTGGCCCTGAAGCGATAGACCGCGTAGGCGTCATGGAGCAGGCGGTTGGGAAAATAGAACAACTTCCGTTTTCCGCCGTCGGCGGCGTCGTTATACATATAGGCGCGGTGGTTGGTGCGCAGGCTGGAGCTGAGTCCGACCACGAGGCCGCTCAGCCGGCCCTCGCTGAACTGGTAGCGATTCACGAGACTGTAACTGCGCTCGGCGTAGTTGACCGTCTTCTCGCCGGCCTTCTTCACGATGATGACGCCGCCGGACGGTGAAGCGAAGCCGAGCTGATGCTCCGTGATGGGCAGGCCGGTCTCGTTGGTGCCGACACCGGCGGTGCGCAGGAAGAGGGCCTGCGCGTTCAGGATCTGGCCGGATTCACTGTCGAGCTGCGCGCGATACGGATTGGTTTCGTTCTGGTCGCGGAGCATGGCCAAGGAGAGCGGGATTTGGGCCGAAGCGGGATCGCTCGGGTCGGACGGCACGAGCAGAGGCACGACGGCGGCCCCGGTGGCGGCGCGGACGCCGACGACGGTCTGGCCGTTGACGGTCGTGGTGTTGAATTTGTCGTTGTAGAATTGGGGGAGGACGACGTCGGTGCGCTCGCTGCCGTTGGCGGTGGCGACGTTGAGGCGCACTTCCCAGCCCCGCAGCGGTCGCGAGGTGAGCGTGACGTTGTAGCCGTCGGAGGTCTTGTCGAAGACGTAGTTGCCCCCGCCGTTGCGCCCGTTGATGCCGTCGGGATCGATGTCGTTCTGCAGGCCGCCGAGGCCGCCAATGAAATTCTTCGCTTGGGAAACGTAGTAGTTCACGTTGCCGGAGATGCGGCGTTCCCAGAGGTCGAACTTGAGGCCGACATCGCGGCTCACGCCTTTGCCGACGGGCAGAATCTGGTCGTAGATGTCGCGACCGGTGTCGAAATTGATCTTCGCGTTGGTGGAATAGTTGCCCGAGACGCGCATACCGCGGATCGGCGTGTCGAAGACGAAGCCGGTCGTGAGGCTGTCGTAGGAGATCGGCCCGCGCTTCACGCCGGTGTTGACGCGAACGGTGCTCGCTTCCTCAGAACGGTAGCCGGCCATGGTGTCGATGCGGCCGCCCCACCACTCGCTGAAGAGACTGAAGCCTTTGCTTGCCTCGCGGGTGTCATCGAGCGTGCCGCCCGCGGTGGTGACACCGGCGGCGTTGACGGGGCCGGAGAGGCCCATCGGGTTACCCGGCGTCCGTGGCACGGCATCCGCGTAGAACGCGGAGGTGTAGCGGTAGGTTTTTCCGTTGGGATGCGTGAAGGTCGTGAAGGGCCATTCGCGCCCGCCGATGACCTGTTGGGGAAAGGCCGGCACCCACACGGCGGGCATCTCGATCCGACCGGAGGTGGAGTTGGTGATGTTGGCGAGGTTTTGGACGAAGGCGCCGCTGGCATCGGTCTCGAAGAAACGCCACGGCTGCGTGTTCACCCACGAGTCCATGTCCTGGTAAAAGGCGCTGGCCTGGTGGCGGCCGAACCATTTGCCGAGGTCCTTCTGGTAGGCGAGGGCGCCGCGGAAGCCGCGCGCGCCGGTCCAGAACGGCGCCGCGTTCATGGCCGTATTGAACGCCCACTGCGTGCCGGTCTGGCCGGTGGCCGGATCGACGTAGTTGTTGCCGGTCGCGCCGGGAGCGAAGACGACGGTGCTGGTGGCGCGAAGCGGGTCGTTGATGCGGGCGTCATGGCCGTAGCGGAGTTGGAGGGCGAGGCCGGGCGCGAGCGTCGTCTCGGCCACGACGGAGCGGATGATATTGGTGTAGGCATCGCGGTGGAACGGGCCGACCGCCGAGTCGACGGTGGTGAGATCGAAGGGACCGTTGCGGGTGAACTGGGCGACGTCGGGGAACGAGACGAGATAGCGCGAGTTCTTGTTGTCCACGTTTGCGGCCGTCGAAGAGGCAGTCGAGCCCGGGACGTTTGCGACTACGGCACCGAACGCGTCGCGCCCCGGCAATTGCCAGCTCAACGGTGCGCGCACGGTGACGGCCTGGGCGAAAACCGCGTCGCGCGTGAAATAGCGATACTCGCCGCGGATCTGGAGGTTTTTGAACGGCTGGAACGTGGCGGCGACGTGCACGCCGGCGTTTTGCTGGCGGTGGCCCGGTCGAAAGAAACGAGTGTCGCCCTTCGCGGCATTGAGCCGCAGCCCGAACATCCGGTTGCTGGCCTGGGTGTCCAACGTGGAGCGCCACGAGCCTTCGGAATCGATTTTCCCCGTGATCGTCGCGGTGGGCCGACGATTGAGGTAAGCGCGTTTGGAGGTGCTGGTGATGGCGCCGCCAGCGTCGCCGGAGCCGAAGAGCAGGGAGTTCGAGCCGCCGATGGCTTCGACGCGCTCGATGTCGAATGAGTCGAGCAGCGTGGTATCCGAGCGGAGGAAGCCGTCGCGCCGCGGGTTGTTGATCGCGAGGCCGCGCATCGTCATGGTCTTCGGATCTTGCCGATCGCCCTCCAGATCGCCGCGCACGTCCTCGCCGGCGCCGATGACCGCGGAGCCGAGACCGCCGAGCTTGGAGAGCATGTCGGTCATATCGACGACATCGAGTTCATCCATGAGCTGGCGGTTGAAAACCTTGGCGTCGAGCGGGGTCTTACTGAGCAGCGTGTTGGTGCCGGTGACGGAATTGGTGTTGGTCGCGTCGTAGGTGTCGGAGGAGTCACTTTTTACCTCGAAGACGTTAAGGAGGATCGTTTGCTCCGCTTGTTTTTGTTTCTTGTTCGCGGCGGCCAGTTCCGCGGCCGTCGGGGTGGGACTGGCGGACGGGGTGGGGACGGGTGCGACAGGCGCAGGGGCCGTTTGGGCGATGAGCCCGGGGGTGAAGGCGCTGCCGGTCCCGAGGAGGGCGAGCAGCAGGCGAGCGAGAGCGATTCGTAGGGTGTACATAGAGCAGGTCGACTGAGGGGTACGGCGGGATTCGGGGGAAAGAGGTGTTCGACGGAAGCGAAGGAGGGGCGCGACCGGGTGGGATGACGGGGGAAATCCGAGGGCCACTACTCGCGGCGGTTTTTCCCGTGAGTCAACGCCGTGTTTGGTGAATCCGTTCACCATGCGGGCTTGGCCAGTTTTTTCAGTGAACGGAAAGAAAGGCCCGTGGAGCCGGGTTTCAGCAGGCCCCGGCGAACGGCGCGCGCGCCGTCCGCGGCGTTGTTTTTGATGATGCGCGTGTTTCGATGGGAGTCGGGGCTTGACAGGCTGGGGGGGCGCAGGTGTTGTCCTCGGCTTTTCCAAGCAAGAAACGATCCGTAAAACATCTGTCATGGCTCTCAAAATTCGTCTCACCAAGGTTGGCTCCGTGCATCAGCCGCTCTATCGCGTGGTTGTTATGGAAGCCCGTTCACGTCGCGATGGCGACCCCGTGGAAAACCTCGGCACCTACACGCCCAAGACCAAGGGCAATCCCATCAATCTCAAGCTCGACCGCGTCGACTACTGGATCAGCAAAGGTGCTGTGCCCACCAACACGATGCACTCCATGATCAAGAAGGCCCGCCGGACGGCCGCAGCCACGGCTGCCGCTCCTGCGGCGACGGCTCCCGCCGCCAGCTAAGCCCTCGCGATCCCGTTCTTTTCGATCAAATCGCCCAGCCTTCGCGGCTCGGGCGATTTTTCGTTTAACCGACCCTCGTCCGCGTCCTGTCCGAACTCCGCCTGAGACCATGCCGCTCACGATCGATGTCCTGACGCTGTTTCCGCGGATGCTCGACGGCTTCCTCGCCGAGAGCATTTTGGGCAAGGGCATCGCCGCCGGGCATCTCGCGGTGAAAGTCCACGACGTGCGCGCATGGTCCACGGACAAACATCGCCGCGCCGACGACCGCCCGTTTGGCGGGGGCGCTGGGATGGTGATGACGCCGGAGCCGGTGTTCGCGGCCATCGAGCAGTTGCAGACGCCCGGCTGCCGCCGGATTTATCTTACGCCCGACGGCACGCCGCTGTCGCCCGCGTTGGCCTGCGAACTGTCGCAGCAGCAGCATTTGATCTTCTTGAGCGGGCACTACGAAGGGATTGATCAACGGATCCGCGAGCGCGTCATCGACCAGGAGATCAGCATCGGGGATTACGTGCTCACCAACGGCACGCTAGCGGCCGCCGTGGCCATCGATGCGCTCGCCCGTTTCATCCCCGGCGTGCTCGGTGAGGAAAAGTCATTGACGCACGAATCCTTCACCAACAAGTTGCTCGACTTTCCTCAATACACGCGTCCCGCCGAATTCCGGGGCATGTCCGTTCCAGAGGTTCTGCTCTCTGGAAACCATGCTGAAATCGAGAAGTGGCGTCACGCGCGACAGGTGGAAAAAACCCGTCAGGTCCGACCAGATTTACTCAAATAACTCAGCCATGAACCCGATCATTACCGAAATCACCGCATCGCAGGTGAAAAAAGACATCACGCCGTTCAAAGTCGGCGACGGCGTGCGCGTGCACACGAAAGTCCGCGAGGGCGACAAAGAGCGCGTCCAGATTTACTCCGGTATCGTCATCGCCCGGAAGGGTCATGGCATCCACGAGTCCTTCACCGTCCGTCGTATCAGCTACGGCGAGGGTGTGGAGCGCGTCTTTCCCGTTAACTCCCCGAACATCGACAAGGTCGAGGTCGAGCGCGAGTCCGAGAATATGAAGGCTCGCCTTTATTATCTCCGCGGCCGCACCGGCAAGGCCGCCGTCGCCGTCAAGGTCAAGGACCGCGCCGCCGAGATCCATGCCCAGCACTTGGCGGAAAAGGCCGCGGCTGCTGCCGCCGCTGCCGCCGCTGCGCCAGCCGCCCCGGCGCCGGCCGCCCCTGCGGCCAGCTGAGTTCCGCCCCCGCGGCCTCCCTCTCGAAAGCGAGCCTCTCCCGAGGCTCGCTTTTTTACTGTCGGTCATCGGCCGAAATTCTGCTTCCCCGTCAACGTTCCGCGCCCTAGTGATAACCGTTTTTTTTCACCCATCATGACGCTCCAGACGCTCCTCCTTGCCAAAGCAGCCAACCAGGCCCGCGGCCTCGCTATCGACGCCGTGCACGCCTGCTCCTCCGGCCACCTTGGCCTCCCGCTCGGCTGCGCCGAGATCGGCGCTGTGCTTTACGGCCACGCGCTGTCGCACAACCCGGCCCGCCCGCGTTGGATCAACCGCGACCGTTTTGTCCTCTCCGGCGGCCACGGCTCGATGTTTCTCTACAGCTGGCTGCACTTGAGCGGCTACGATTTGCCGATCGAGCAGGTCGCGAAATTCCGGGTGCTCCACAGCACGACCCCCGGCCACCCCGAGTTTCATGAGACGCCCGGCGTCGAGGCCACCACCGGCCCGCTCGGCCAGGGCATCGGCAACGCCGTCGGCATGGCGCTTGCCGGCCAGATGGCCGCCGCGCGTTTCAACACCCCCGAGCACGAGATCTTCAACTACCACGTGGTCGCGCTCGCGGGCGACGGCTGTATGCAGGAAGGCGTCGCGATGGAGGCGTGCGCGTTCGCCGGCCACCAGAAACTCGGCAACCTCATTCTGATTTACGATTCCAACGACGTCACCCTCGACGCGATGGCGAACAAGACCCAGAGCGAGAGCGCCGCGCAGCGCTTCAAGGCGATTGAGTGGGACGTACAGACGGTCGACGGCCACGATCTCGCCGCGTTCCTGAAGGCTTTTAACCGCGCCAAGAAAACCAAGTCCGGCAAGCCCCAGCTCATCATCGCGAAGACGATCATCGGCAAGGGCATCGCCGAGGTGCAGGGCACCGCGAAGGGCCATGGCGAGGGCGGCGCGAAGTTCTCCGCGGCCGCCCGCGCGTCGCTCGGCCTTCCGGCCGACCAGCATTTCTTCGTGAGCGACGACGTGCGCGCCTACTTCGCGGGGCACAAGGACCGCCTCGTGCGCGCCTGCAACAAATGGCACAAGACCTACAAGGCGTGGGGGGCCGCGAACCCCGAGAAAGCCGCGCTGCTCGACTCGCGCGAGACCGCGCCGAGCGCCGCCGCCCTCCTCGAGAAGATCCCCCTCTTCCCTGCCGACGCGAAGCTCGCGACGCGCGCCGCGGGCCGCGACGTCCTGCAGCCGCTCGCCGCCGCGCTCCCGCTCCTGATCGGCGGCAGCGCCGATCTCTACGGCTCGACGCTCAACTACATCGCCGCCGAAAAGGATTTCGACGAGACCAACCGCGCCGGCCGCAACATCCGCTTCGGTATCCGCGAACACGGTATGGCCGCCATCGCCAACGGCATCGCCTATGACGGCCTCTTCCGTCCGAGTATCGCGACCTTCCTGGTCTTTGCCGATTACTCGCGGCCCGCGATGCGCATCGCGGCGCTCGCGAAACTCCCGGTAGTCTACATCTACACGCACGACTCGGTCGGCGTCGGCGAAGACGGCCCGACGCACCAGCCCGTGGAGACCATTTCCGGCCTGCGCGTGATTCCGAATCTTGACGTGATCCGGCCGGGCGATCCCGAGGAAACCGCCGGCGCCTTCGCCGCCGCCCTCGAGCGCACGGACGGCCCGACGCTCCTCGCGCTCACGCGCCAGAATTTGCCGACGCTCAACGATATTCCCCCGCACATCCGCCGCGCCGGCGTGCTCAAGGGCGGCTACGTCGCCGTCCAGGAAACCGCGCCGCTCTCGCACATCCTCATTGCGACCGGCAGCGAGCTCCAACTCGCCATCGCCGCGGCGGCGACGCTCGGCGCCGGCACGCGCGTGGTTTCGTTGCCGTGCACCTCGCGGTTCGACCGCCAGTCGGCCGAGTATCGCGAAGCCATCCTTCCGTCGTCGTGCCGCAAGCGCGTCGCCGTCGAGGCGGGCGTCACGATCCTCTGGCACAAATACGTCGGGCTCGACGGCAAGGTGGTCGGCATCGACCGCTTCGGCCTGAGCGCCCCGGCCCCGACGGTTTTCAAGGAACTCGGGGTCACGGTCGAGGCTGTGGTGGCCGCCGCGCAGGCGCTCTGAGCCTGCCGGCAGCCGGCAAAGCGCCCGAGGCCCGCCCCGACCGGCGGGCCTTTTTTGCGTCGACCGCGGGTCGCGGCCCGCCCGGGCGCGGGATCCGCACGACCAACACGGATCGGCGCTTGCAATTGTCGTTAGCCCCCTAACTGTCTGCCCCCTTACTTTATTTCCATGCCGCTGCTCCTCCTCAAAGACCTGCCTCGCTACGAGTGTTTGCTCGAATCAGCGCGGGAGTTTCCCGACTTGGATCCGTCGGCGGCGGAGGCGTATCTGCATCTCCTGCGGGCGGGCGACGACGCCTTCGGGGTCTCGGAGCGCAATCTCGATGAACACGGTATTTCGCAGGGGCGCTTCTGTGTGTTGATGTTGCTGTGGCGGAGTGTGCACCCGCGCGCGCCCAATTTGCTTGGCCCCGCCGGGGCCGAGGCGGGCCCGCGCACCCCCGCGGAACTGGCTGCCGGGGCCAATGTCACGCGGGCCACGATGACGGGCCTGATCGACACGCTCGAGCGCGACGGTTTTGTGAAGCGCGAACCCGACCCGGTTGACCGCCGCATGATGTCGGTGCGTCTCACGCCCAAAGCCGACAAATTTCTGCGCGAGTTTCTCCCCGGTCATTTCCGCACCACGGCCAAATTGATGGGCGTGCTCACCGAGGCGGAGCGCAAGACCCTCGTCCGGTTGTTGACCAAGATTTCCGCCCAGGCCGCCGCGATGGTGAGTCCCGCCGCCGCCTCCGCCCCGACCGAGCCGGCGGCTCACGCCGTTTGATGTCTCCTTTTCCCCCTGTCTGAACTGAACCTACCGCCCACGTCCCATGATTAAGAAATTCATCATCCTCATTGCCGGCTTCGTTGTCGTCGTGCTCGCGCTCGGCGCGGTCAAGGTCGCTCAAATCAAAGAAATGTCGTCGGTGTCCCACGAAATGCCGGCCAGCGCCGTCACCTCGTTCGAGGCCAAGGCCGTCTCGTGGCAGCCCGTGATCAGTGCCATTGGCACGCTGGCGCCCGTCGAGGGCGTGACCATCGCGGCCGACGCCGACGGCACGATCGTGAAGATCGCCGCCGAAAGCGGCACGGCCGTGAAGGCCGGCGACCTGATTGTCGGGCTCGACACGAGCGTCGAGGTGGCGCAACTCGCCTCGGCCGAGGCCGGGGCCGCGCTCGCCAAACTCCAGCACGATCGCGCCGCCGAGCTCGTCGCCAAGAACACCATCAGCAAATCCGAATTCGACGCCGCCACCGCCCAGCTCAACCAGGCCGGTTCCAATGTCGCCGCGCTGAAAGCCATCATCGAGAAGAAGCACGTCCGCGCGCCGTTTGACGGACGCGTCGGCATCCGGCTCGTCAATCTCGGTCAGTTCGTGGCCCGTGGCCGCGCCCTCATGCCGATCCAGAAACTCGACCCGATCTACGTGAACTTCAATATCCCGCAGCGCCAGCTCGCCGCGCTCTCCCTCGGCCAGAAGATCGCTCTCAAGGTCGACGCCTTCCCCCAACCGTTCGAGGGGAAAATCTCCGCGATCAACTCGGAGGTCGATGCCTCCACCCGCAGTGTTTCCGTCCAGGCGATTCTGGCGAATCCCGGCGAACAGCTCCGCGCCGGGATGTTCGTGCAGGTCGAGGTCGAACTGCCCGTCGGCGCGCCCCAGATCGTGCTGCCCGCCACCGCCATCGCCTACGCCCCCTACGGCAATTCCGTCTACGTGATCGAAAAGATGAAGGGCAAGGACGGTCATGAATACCTCGGCGTCCGCCAGCAGATTGTGAAGCTCGGCGCCACCCGCGGTGACCTCGTGGCCATCGAGTCGGGGGTCAAGCCGGGCGAACAGATCGTTTCCGCCGGCGTGTTCAAGCTCCGCAACGGCGCCGCCGTGCAGGTGAACAACACCGTGCAGCCCTCGGCCGACGCCGCGCCCAAGCCGGCCAACACCTGAGCAGACACCTCCCCGCGCCACCGCCATGCTCTCCAAAAGCTTCACCGATCTGTTTATCCGCAAGCCCGTCATCGCGCTGGTGGTCAACATCGTCATTTTGGTCGTGGGCGTCGTCGCCTACACCAAGCTCAACACCCGCCAATACCCCCGCAGCGACAGTGCGGTCGTCAACGTCACGACGATCTACTACGGGGCGAGCGCCGACACGGTGCGCGGTTACATCACGACGCAGCTCGAGCGCGTGATCTCCAGCGCCGATGGCATCGACTACATCGAGTCCACCAGCAGCGCGAGCGTCAGCACGATCAAGGTGTTTCTGCGGCTCAATTACGACACGAACGCCGCGCTGGCGCAGATCAGTTCGAAGATCGACCAGGTGCGCAACGAGCTCCCCCCCTCGGCCGAGACGCCCACGATCAACGTGGAGACGGCCGACAGCCAGTTTGCCTCGTCGTATATCAGTTTCTATTCGGACTCGCTCGATCAGAACCAGATCACCGACTACCTGAACCGCATGGTCCAGCCGCGGCTCTCCTCGGTGAAGGGGGTGCAGCGCGCCGACGTGCTCGGCGGCCGGGTGTTTGCGATGCGCGTCTGGCTCAAGCCCGAAGAACTCGCCGCCCGCAATCTCAGCCCCTCCGACGTGCGCGCCGCCCTCCAGGCGAACAACGCGCTCGCCGCGGTCGGCTCGACCAAGGGCTCCATGCTCAGCGTCAGTCTCGTCGCGAACACGGATCTCAAAAACGTCGACGAGTTCAAGAAGCTCGTCGTGGCCCAGCGCAACGGCACGATCATTCGCCTCTCCGACGTGGCGGACGTGGTGCTGGGGGCCGAGGACTACAACAGCGAGGTCAAGTTCGGCGGCCAGACCGCCACCTTCATGGGCATTTGGGTGCTCCCCACCGAGAGCACGATTGAGGTGATCAAACGCGTGCGCGAGACGATGCCCGAAATCGAACGCGCGCTGCCCGCCGGCCTGAAGGTGAAGATTGCCTACGACGGCACCAAATATATCGACGACGCTCTGAAGGAAATTTTGCGCACGCTGACGGAGACGCTGCTCATCGTCATGCTCGTGATTTTCCTCTTCATGGGTTCGATGCGCTCCGTCCTGATCCCGATCATTGCGATGCCGCTCTCCCTCGTCGGCGCGCTCGCGCTCATGCTGGCGTTCGGATTCACCATCAATCTGCTCACGCTCCTCGCGATCGTGCTCGCGGTCGGCATCGTGGTCGACGACGCGATTGTCGTCGTGGAGAACATCGAGCGCCATATCCGCGACGGCCAGACGCCCGTCGAGGCGGCGATCCTCGGCGCGCGCGAACTCGTCGGTCCCGTGATCTCGATGACGATCACGCTCGCGGCCGTCTACGCCCCGATCGCCTTCCAGGGCGGTCTGACCGGGGCGCTGTTCCGCGAGTTTGCCATGACGCTCGCCGGCGCGGTGGCCGTCTCCGGCTTCGTCGCGCTGACGCTCTCGCCCATGATGAGCGCCTATCTGCTGAAGGACCACGATCACGAAGAGGCGGGGCTCAGCGGTACGATCAACCGGCTCTTCGACCGCATCCGCAACCGTTACGAGCGGATGATCGGCGCCAGCCTCGGCTGGGTTCCCGTGACCATCACCGGCGCCGTGCTGCTTACCTTCCTGCTCGTGCCGTTCTTCATGTTCGCCCAAAGCGAACTCGCGCCCAAGGAAGATCAGGGCGTGGTGTTCAGCATTCTCCAGACCTCACCGACGTCCACCATCGATCAAAACGTGCTCTTCGCGGATCAGGTCCAGAAAATGTTCACGAGTATTCCCGAGTATGAAAACTCGTTTCAGATCACGAGTGCGAACTTCGGTTTTTCCGGTGCCATTCTCAAGCCGTGGTCAGAGCGCAAACGCTCCTCGATCAAGATCCAGGAGAGCCTGCAGGGGCCGGCCGCGCAGGTGGCCGGGCTCAACGTGATCGTCACGACGCCCGAACCGTTGCCCTCCGGCGGCCAGTTTCCCATCGAACTCGTGATCCGCTCCACCGCCGACCACAGCGAGATGATGGAATACGCCCAGCAACTCGTGCTCTACGCCAATACCGACGCGAACGAGCCGAACGCGAAGCCGACATTCTTCTTTGCCGATGCCGACCTCAAGTTCGACCTCCCCCAGGTGGAGATCGAGATCGACAAGGACAAGGTCGCCTCGATGGGCCTGAACCTCAGCGATGTCGCCCGCGACCTCGGGTCGATGCTTGGCGGCGGCTACGTCAACCGCTTCGTCAACGACGGGCGCAGCTACCGCGTGATCCCGCAGGTCGAACGCGGCCAGCGTCTCAATGCCGAGCAACTGCTCGACTACAACGTCCGCGGTCCGGCCGGCCAGCTCATCCCGCTCTCCACCATCGCCACGCTCAAGCACACGGTGCAGCCGCGCTCGCTCAACCGCTTTCAGCAGCTCAATTCGGTGAAGATCACTGGCGTCGGCCCGAGCATCGACATCGCGCTGAAGAAACTCGAGGCGAAGGCGGCCGAGATTCTCCCGCCCGGCTACTCGATCGATTACGGCGGCCAGTCGCGCCAGCTTCGCACCGAGGGCGGTGCGCTCTGGAAAGCTGCGGCGCTGGCCGTGCTGCTCATCTTCCTCGTGCTCGCGGCCCAGTTTAACAGCTTCCGCGATCCGTTCATCATTCTGCTCGGTTCCGTGCCCCTCGCCATCGTCGGCGCGCTCGTGCCGATCTTCCTCTGGAAAACGTCGCTCAACATCTATTCCCAGATCGGTCTCATCACCCTCGTCGGCCTGATCGCGAAAAACGGCATTTTGATCGTCGAATTTGCCAACACGCTCCAAGAGCAGGGCGTGGCCAAACGCGACGCGATCCGCCGCGCCGCCGCGACGCGCCTGCGGCCGGTGCTGATGACCTCCGCCGCGACCGTCTTCGGTCACCTCATGCTGATCTTCGTGACCGGCCCCGGCGCCGCCGCCCGTAACAGCATCGGCTGGGTCCTTGTCGTCGGCATGGCAGTCGGCACGGTTTTCACGCTCTACGTTGTGCCCGCGTTCTACATGCTCATTGCGCGCGATCACGCCGCCGTCCGCGCGGCCCAACCCACCGCGCCGGTCCTTGCCACCGCGTCACTGCCCGCCAAATAATCTCACGCTCATGAAACCCGCCCGCTACCACTTCTCGCCCGTCACTGCTCCCCTGGCCGCGCTCGCCCTCGGTCTCGTGTCGTTGCAGGCGGCCGAGCCGGCGCCGCAGCAGCCGGTGCCCGACCAGCTCGACCTGCCGACGTCGATCCGGTTCGCGCTCGATAACAACTTCGCGATCCGGCAGGCGCGCGAGCGGATCAAACAGCAGGACGGCGTCGTCGTCGAAGTCAGCGCCCGCGAGATTCCCACGGTGGCGGCCAACGCCGCCTACCAGCTCAACGACAAAGAACTCGCGCAGAGTTTCCCCGCGAGCGATCGCACGTGGGCCATCAGCCTGACGGCTTCGCAGGTGATCTACGCGGGCGGCGGTGTCCGGTCCTCGGTGAAGAGTTCCACGCTGGTCCGCGACGCCGCGTTGCTCGATTTGAAGGCTGCGATCAACGACGCGCTCCTCGGCGTGCGCACGGCGTTTTACGGCGTCCTGCTGTCGCGCGAGAAAATCACCGTGCAGGAGAAGAATCTCGACCTCCTCCAGCAGCAGCTGAAGAACGTCACCGACCGCTTCAACGCGGGCACGGTTTCGAGTTTCGAGAAACTCCGCGGCGAAGTCGCCGTCGCCAACGCCAAGGTACCGCTGATCACGGCGCGCAACGACTACCGCCTGGCCATCGAGACGCTCCGCCAGGCTCTCGGCTTTACGACGAACAAGCAGGAGTCGCTGCGGAAGATTCCCGATTTTATCGGTACCCTGGATTACGCGCCGGTAAGCTTTGAGCTCCAGTCCGCTTTCACCGCGGCCCAAGTCAACCGCCCCGAACTCCAGCGCCTCGCCAAGCTCACCTCGGCCCGCGAAGAATCCGTGACCGCCGCGAAGTCCGGGGCGAAGCCGACGGTCTCCGCTTTCGGGGGCTGGCAGCTCCGCAAGGGCGGAACCAACTCGTTCAGCGACTCCAACGACGGCTGGTTGGTCGGCGTGCAATCGCAGTGGGCGATTTTTGACGGCCGCGCCACCGCCGGGCGCGTCTCGCAGGCGCGCTCCGTGCTCGAGCAGACGAAGCTCACGCTGACCGAGGCGCAGCTCGCCGCCGAGGTCGAGGTCCGCCGGGCGTTCTCGCAGTGGCAGCAGGCCACCGAGCTGGCCGACGCCTCGAAGCTCGTCACGGGACAGGCCGAAGAGTCCGTTCGCCTCGCCAACGCGCGCTACAATGCCGGCACGGGCACGCAGCTCGACGTGCTTTCCGCGCAGGTCGATCTCACGACCGCGCGCACCAACCAGCTCCAGGCCTATTACGCCTACAACGTTGCCGTCGCCAGCCTGCGCAAGGCGATGGGTCAGGCGGATGAATTTGTGACCAACTGAGCGGACTCCCCCGGCCGTGGCGGCCGTTGACCGCGCGGTGCAACTTCGCGGCCGGCCCGGGGTCCTTGTTTCCCGTCCATGAAGAAACCCGTCCGGCCTCTCCTTCTCACCGCGGGTTTCTGCGTGGTCGCGTTGCTGATGGCGGCGGGACTCGCGTTCAATTCGGGAGTGCAGACGTGGGCCGCCCGGCGCGCCCTCGCCGGCCAGCCGCAGCTGAAGGCCAAGGTCGGTCGCGTCGCGGCTGGTTTTCAGGCCGTCGCTTTGCACGATATCGAGCTGGAGCAAAATGGCGCGGTGATCACGCTGCCGTCCGTCGCCGCCGACCTTTCTGTCATCGACGCTGGACTGAAAAGGAAAATCAACCTGCGCCGTCTGGTGGCCAAAGGCTGGCGGCTGGATCTGACCGGTTATCGGTTTCCCGGCGCGGTGTCGGCCGGGTCGGTCGCGCTGGCGCCGGCCGCGGTGCCCGCCGCCGCGCTGCAGGTTTTCCAGGGCGTGTTTGCCCAGGCGGCGTTGCCCTTCGATCTCACGCTCGACGGTGTCGAACTCGCAGGAGACGTCACGCTGCCGCCATCCCCCGGCCTCGATTCCGGCCGCGCGCACGTCGTGCTCAGGGGCGGCGGACTTGGCGCCGGGCGCGAGGGCGCGTTCACCTTCACCGTGACCGTCGCGCTGACCGGAGCCGCGGTGCCGATGAGTTCGCTGTCCGTTTCGGGTCGGCTGGCCGCGACGATGGACACGCCGCGGACCTTTTCCCGGCTCGCCACCCAGGCCGAGGCCGCCGCACAGGGCCCCCAGTTTCCCAACGGGGTGAAACTCGCCACCGACCTCGTGGCGACGCGGGCTCCGTCCGGGGAGGGCTACACCATTTCGCTGTCGGACGGCACGCGCTTGCTCGCGGGTCTCAAGGCCGACTGGCCGGCCGCGACGCGGCACCTGGCGGGCACGTGGAAACTCGATGTGCGCGACACCGATCTCGCGCCGTTTGCGTTGGGTCGCCTGCTGCCGGTCTTCGCCGTCGCCGGCGAGGGGCAACTCGAGGTGGAAACGGCGACGGGGGAAGTCCGTGCCACGGGCAAGCTCAATGCCGCCGCCGACCGACTCGGCGTGGTCCAACCGGAATTCTCCGCGATGGGCGCGGTGCGGCTCACGGCCGAATTCGATCTGGCCCGGCGCGGCGATACGCTGCGGGTCGAGCGCCTCGTCGCGGCCTTTGCCGGAGCCCGCCCCGTCG
The DNA here is from genome assembly GCA_044358025.1 of Opitutaceae bacterium. Lineage (GTDB taxonomy): Bacteria > Verrucomicrobiota > Verrucomicrobiia > Opitutales > Opitutaceae > GAS368. The sequence continues at coordinate 6,719 of JBIKOK010000087.1, read as the reverse complement.
CGGATGTGCGGGCGCTGCAGCCTTTCGCGTTCAACGCGCGATCCGGCGAACTCAAGGTGGCGGACCCGGCGCGCGATCTTCTCGGGCTCACGGTGCAGGGGCTGCCGCTCGGGTGGGTGCAGCCCTTCGTCAAAAACTTTACGTTTACCGGTGGCGATGTGCGGGGCGATTTTGTCGCGATCGCTCGCAACGGCGGTTTTTCCCTCCGCCCCACGGCGCCGCTGCTGGTGGCGGACGTCGCCGTGGCCCGGGCAGGCCAGCCGCTGCTGCGCGCCGTGGATTTTTCCCTCCACGCCTCGGCCGATTACACGCCGCAGGGTTGGCAGGCCGAACTTGCGCCGCTCGTGGCGAACCGCGGGACTGTCCCCGTTCTCACGCTTGACGCGAAGGCCGGCCAGCTCCTCGGGGCCAACCAACCGATCAAGGTGGCCGGAAAATTTGTCGCGCACCTTCCGGCCTTGCTGACCCAGCCCGCGGCGACTGGCCCCGTGCCGCTGCTGGCGGGCGAGGCCACGGGTGATTTCGTCGCGAGTTTCGGCCGGACGCAGGAAATTCAGGCGACGCTCGCGCTGACGAAACTCGCCGTGCAACCGGCGATCACGAAAGAAACGCTGCCGAGCGTGAGTGCGGAGGTGCGCGCCGATATCGCCGCCAACGGCGTGATTGGGTTGAATCTTCCGCTGCGCCTCGAGCGCGACGGCCGGACGTCCGATCTCACGCTGGCGGGCACGCTCACGCCGGTGAAGACGGGGCTGGCCGTGGAGGCCCGCGTCTCAGGTGCCCTGCTTGTGTTCGACGACGCGCAGTTGCTCGCGGGCCTGTTTGCGGCACCGGCCGGCGCGCCGGCGGCGGCGCCAAAACCGGCGGGCCCCGATGCGGCGCCGCCTTGGTCCGGCCTCAGCGGGCAGCTCAAGGTCGCCCTGAAACAGGTCGTGTATGCCGGTTCGTTTCACGCGAGTGACGTCACCGGTTCCATCCGTCTCGACGCGGGCGAGGCCAAGCTCGTGGATTTCCGCGGCGGTGTGGGCGACGGGGCCGACGTGAAAGTGCACGGCGGCGTGACATTCGATGCGAAATCCGCGACTCCGTATGCCCTCGCGGCCGAACTGGGCGTCACCGAATTCGACCCCGCGCCGCTCTTCCGCGCGGTCAATCCCGGCCAGCCCGCGACGGTCGAGGGGAAGTTTTCCGTGGCGAGCCGGGTGAGCGGCCGCGCCGCGACGCTGGCCGATTTCGCGACGGCGGCGCACGGGGAGTTTCAACTGACCAGCCGGGGCGGAGTTTTTCGCGGACTGCCCGTCACCTATGCGGCGAAGCTCGAATCGGCGGGCAAGATTGCCGCCGGCGCCGCGGCGATCGGCAATCTGCTCGGTTCGGTGACGGGGAAGAAGGGCTACGCCGATATCGTCAACAAAGCGCAGGCGGTGACGGAGGTTTCCAGGACCCTCGCGGCGATTTCCTATGACCAGCTGAACGTCGTGTTCAGCCGTGATGCCGCGCTGAACACCGTGCTGAAAGACTTCACGCTGATTTCACCGGAGCTGCGGCTCTCCGGCGCCGGGCAGGCGACGCATCGTCCCGGCGCGGGGCTGTTGGCGGACGCGCTGGCGATGGAGTTTACGCTGCGCACGCGCGGGCGCGCCGCCGAACTTTTGAAGTACCTCGGTGCGCTGGAATCGCAGGCCGACGATCTCGGTTATGCGGCCTGCACGGTGCCGCTCAAAATTTCGGGCACGCTCGCCCAGCCCGACCCGAGCGAAGTGAACCGTCAGCTCGCAGCGCTCGCCCTTGAAAAAAGCGGCGTGACGGACAAGGCGTCGGAGTTGTTCAACAAGCTCCTCGGTGGCGGCAAGTGACCCCGCGGACTACGTGGCGGAGAGGATGAGTTTCGCGCCGGAGGCGGCGATGGCGCGGGCGACGGCCGGCGGTGGGCGCATGTCGGTGACGATGGTGTGGCGGGCTTCGAACGCGGACATGAGCGTCTGGGCTTTGCGGCCGAACTTGGAATTATCGAGACCGAAGATCGTGCGAGTGGCGGCCGCGATCATCTTGCGCTGGCCGGAGGCGAGGAGGGGATTTTGGTTCCAGATACCTTCGGGCGTGAGGCCGGTGCCGCCGAGAATCGCCACGTCGGCGTGGGTGTGGTCGAAGGCCTGATCGCACAATGGGCCGACGAGCACGCCGAGGCGGCGATAGATGCTGCCGCCGGTGACGGTGGTATCGATGGCCCCGATTTCGGCGAAGAGGCTGGCGATGGGGATCGAGTTGGTGATGACCTGCAGCCGTTTGCTGGCGAGCAGGCGCGCGACGGTGTAGGTCGTGCTGCCACCGTCGAGAATCACGGTCATGCCGGGTTCGATCTGGTCCGCAATGAGGCGGGCGATGGCGGTTTTTTCGTCGGGCTGGCGCCGGTTGCGGGCCAGAAAGTCATATTCCTGAGCCAAGGCGTCGGTCTCCACCAAGGAGGCGCCGCCATGGTGGCGCCGGACGATTTGGCGGGCTTCGAGCTGGTCAAGCGCCCGGCGCACGGTGGACAGCGAGCCGCTGAAGCGTGTGGCGAGCGTGTGCAGGTCGGCGTATTTGTGCTCGCGGATGAAGGCCTCGATGAGGTCGGTGCGCTGCTTGTTGGTCATCGGACAGGGCGGGCGGCGAGGCGGGTAAACAGTGCGAGGTAGGCGGCGACCTGGCGGTCCGGGTCGAAGGTCGTGCGCGCGTAGGTCCGGGCTTCGGCGGTGCGCACGGCCCGCGCGGTTGCGGGCTCGGCGATGAGACGGGCGAGGGCGGCGCGAAAGGCGGTGCGATCGTGGCGCGCCACCGTCCAGCCCGTCCGATCGGGCACGAAACACTCGCGGTTGCCCTGCGCGTCGTAGGCCACCGCGGGGAGTCCGTGGGCTTGGGCCTCGATCAGGAAATTGGACAATGCCTCGCTCCACGAGGCGTGCACGGCGAAATCGGCGGCGGCGTAGAGCGAAGACGGATCGCGGTGGAAGCCGAGGAAACGGACGCGCGCGGCGAGGTTGAGCCGGCGGACGAGGGCTTCGCAGACGGGACGCGCGGGGCCGTCGCCGGCGAGCCAGAGTTGCCAGTCGAGACCGGCGGGCAGGCCGGCGGCGATTTCGACGAGCTCGCGCTGGTTTTTCTCGGGGCGAAACATCGCGACGTTGAGGAGCACGGTCGTCGTGGGCGTGGCGCCGTGCTGGGCGCGGAGGCCCGCGTTGCGCGTGAGCGACGCCTCGGCCGGGAACACGAGCGAGTTGTGGATGACGGAGATTTTTTCGCCCGGGAGCGCGTGCTGCGCGACCAGGGTGGTGCGGGCGTCCTGGCTGTTGGCGACGATGTGGGCCGCGAGCCGGAGGGAGCGGCGAAAGAGGAACGGCAGGGGCTTGCCCGTCCGCATCGTCGCGAGGACCACGCTCGACGGGAGCCGGCGCTGGAGACTGCCGGCATAACAGTTCGCCATCCGGCCCATGCAAAGCATCACATCGGACTGAAGCGCGGCGACGCGGGCCGGGAGCCCGGGCGCGAACCAGTCGAGACCGGTGTCGAAGCGTTGCAGGACGATCCGGGCGACCGCCGGCGAGACGGTGGCGGCGAGCGGGCCGCCGGGGCGGAAGGTGAGGAGCGTGGTCGGGTGTCCGGCTGCGGCGAACGCGTTGGCGAGGAGGACGGACTGACGCTCGGTGCCGCCGCTGCGGAGGCGGTCCTGGACGACGAGGATTTTCATTGCTCGGCGCGCGGGCGGGGCGTGAGTGTCGGCGGAGATGAATTCACCGATTCTTCAGTTGCTCGTGCGCTGGCTCGTGCTGGCCATTGGCGTGACGCTCGCCACCAAGCTGGTCAACGGCATCACCTGCGACAGCACGCAGACGCTGATCGTCGTGGTGCTGCTGTTGAGTTTCTTCAACGCGATCCTGAAGCCGCTGCTGGTGTTATTCACGTTGCCGTTCATTGTGCTCACACTGGGGGTGGGGGTGGTGGTGATCAATGCCTTGTTGTTTCTCTTTGTGGGCCGGCTGGTGGACGGGTTTCACGTGGCGGGGTTCTGGCCGGCGGTGTGGGGCGCGCTGGTGGTGAGCGTGACGAATCTGGTGCTGAGCGGCTTTACGCGGCGCGCCGCGCGCCCGGCCACGCCGCCGCCGGCGGTGAAGAAAAAACCGGATGACGTGATTGATATCTGAGGCGGGGAAATTCCGTTTGACGGGGTCGGGCGCCGGGGCAGCTTGGCCGGATGGCTGAAACTACGGAATACGATCTCATTGTCATCGGTGGCGGTCCGGCGGGTTACGCCGGCGCGATCCGGGCCGGGCAACTCGGCAAGAAGGTCGCGTGTATCGAGAGCGAGCGCGCGGGCGGCACCTGCCTCAACTGGGGCTGCATTCCGACGAAGGCGCTGCTCAAGAGCGCGGAGCTGTATCAAAAGATCAAGAAAGCCGACGCGTTTGGCATCACGGTGAAGGATGTGACGTTCGATTTTGCCAAGGTGATGGAGCGGTCGCGCGGCGTCTCGCAGCAGATGGCCAAGGGCATCGAGTTTCTGTTCAAGAAAAACAAGGTGGATTACTTTGTCGGCCGCGGCCAGGTCCCGGCGGCGGGGATGGTCGAAATCACCGAGGGCGAGCACAAGGGAAAGTTTTTCAAGACGAAGGCGATTCTCATCGCGACCGGGTGCAAGATGCGCCGCATCCCGGACCTTGAGGTCGACGGCGCGCGTGTGATGACCTCGCGCGAGGCGCTGGCGAACAAGACGCTGCCGAAATCCATCGTGATCGTCGGCGCAGGGGCGATCGGCGTGGAGTTCGCCTATTTCTTCAACGCGTTTGGCGCGAAGGTGACGCTGGTCGAGATGTTGCCGCAGATTCTGCCGGTGGAGGACGAGGAGGTGGCGAAGACGCTGCACCGCTCGTTCGAAAAACAGGGCATCGCGATTCACACCGGCACCAAGTGCGAGAATTTCCGCGTGGGCAAAAACGCGGTGAAGCTGAACCTCGTGAAGGATGGCAAGTCCGAGGAGATCGAGGCCGAGACGGTGCTGTCGGCCATCGGCGTCGTGGCCAATATCGAAGGGGTGCTCGGCAAAGCGCTGAACGTCGAACTCGACCGGAATTACGTGAAGGTCGGAGACGATTACCAATCGAGCGTGAAGGGGATCTATGCGGCGGGCGACATCATCGGGCCGCCGTGGCTCGCGCACGTGGCGACCTACGAAGCGGTCCAGGCGGTCAACGGCATGTTCGGCCACGGGCCGGCGAAGCGCGTGAAGAATTTCCCGGGCTGCACGTATTGCCAGCCGCAGGTTTCCAGCACCGGACTCACCGAGAAGGCCGCGAAGGAAAAAAAACTCGATTACAGGGTGGGCAAGTTTCCGTTTACCGCCTCCGGCAAGGCCGTGGCGTCCGCCGAGAGCGAGGGTTTCGTCAAGGTCATCAGCGACGCGAAGACGGGCGAGATTCTCGGCGCGCACATCATCGGTTCGGAAGCGACGGAGCTGATCGCCGAGTACGGCCTCGCGGTGGAGCTCGAAGCGACGATCGAGGAAATCCACCAGACGATCCACGCGCACCCGACGTTGAGCGAGGCGGTCATGGAGGCCGCTGCGGCGACGACCGGCGAGGCGATCCACATCTGACCGCGGGGTCGGGCGCGGTGCCCGACCTACTTTTTCTTCTTGAACGGCGCCGAGGTGCGGGAGGCAGGCAGCACCCCGTCGGCGGCCATTTCTTTGAGCAGGCTCGAGAGGTAGGGGATGAGCTGCTTCTTGCGGCTGACGATGCCGGGGAGGTCGAAAATTTCGTCCTGTTCGACGTGGGCGTAGCTGATGCGCTGGATGAGGGAGGCGTCCCCTTTGACGAGCAGGAGGGAGTTCTGCGTATTGATGTCGGTGATGAGCAGCGCGGCGAAGGCGAGGTTCTCTTCATCGCGGAGTTCGCCGAGGGCGAGCGCGATGGGCTGGGCCTGGCTCCAGAAGTTGCCGAAGCCGAGTTCCTCGACCTGCGAGACGGCGAAGCGGAGGCCTTCCTCCTCGTAAATCTTGTAGTCGGAGCGGACGATTTTCGCGGGCGGGTTGGCGAGGATGACCGAACCGGAGTTGAAGATCTCGTCGGCGAGCTGCTTCGAGTTGACGCCGGCGATCTCCGCGAGCCAGGCGAGAATGATAGCGTCCTTGGAGGTCGTGGTCGGGCCGTTGAGGTGGAGGGTGTCGGAGATGAGTCCGGACATCATGATGCCGGCGATATCCGGCGAGGGCTGGAGGCCCTCCCGGCGGAAAAGATCGGCGACGATCGTGCAGGTGGAACCCACGGGCTCGTTGATGAAGAGAATCGGCTGGGAGGTGTTGAGCGCGCCGAGGCGGTGGTGGTCGATGATCTCGGCGATGGGCACCTCGTCGGCGCCGGGCACCGCCTGCGTGATCTCGTTGTGATCGACGAGGACGAGGCGCGTGGAAACGGGCTTCAGAATGTCGGTCTTGGTGATGATGCCGAGCAGCGCGCCGTCGTCGCCGACGACGGGGAGGGCGTGGGTGAGGCCGGCGAAGAATTTCTTGCGGACGTCGGCGATGCGGACGTCGGGACCGACGGTCGGGACGTTGCGCTCGATGACGCGTTCGATGCTGGAGGCCGTGCGGACGACCCACGACGTTGTGGCGGAATCGTAGGGGCTGACGATGACGCTGACGCCGCGGGCCTTGGCGAACTCGACGGTCTCGTCGTCGGGTTCGAGGT
>JBIKOK010000086.1:0-24801 GCA_044358025.1 Opitutaceae bacterium | reverse complement strand
GGCGCATGCGCTCCGCCGCTCGCAGGTCCACTTCAAGTGCGACAACAGCGCGAAGGTGTAACGGACCGCGGTGGGCGTTGAGGAACCGGCGGACGCGGGGCCGGCCGGGCCCGGTGCGCATATCTTGCAGCGGGGAGGGCGGGGGCGGCCGGCCGGTCGCCGGCGCGTCGCGCGGTTTAATTTCTACGCAAGATCTTGATGAGATCGGATCTTCAGTGATGGGCCGCGCGCCGGGAGCGCCGGAGGGTGCGCGAGCCGAGTTGCCGCAATAAATGCACAGCTCTTCGCAACCCGCGCGGAGAGGGCCGAGGGCATTTGCCCGTATACTGGCGAGGTTCAACTCGAACCTGCCATGAAAACCAAACCCACCACTGTCCCGCCCTTCGCCGAGCCGTCTGAGGCGGAGATTCAAAAGGTCGCCTATCGACTCTGGGTCGAGGGCGGTTGCCAGGAGGGCGTCGAGAGCGACAACTGGTTCGCTGCGAGGGAATTGATCCGTCACCACCACGGGCGGGTCCCCGACCACCCACGCCATCACGCGGAGGCGCCGGCCGTCTCCGCTCCCGCCGTCGCCACGCCGGCGAAAAAATAACCCGCTCCCCCGTCATGGCCATCGTCCCCCTGACCCTCACGATCAGCCTCTGCCTCGTCTTCACTTTCGTCCTCTTCTTCCTGCGCGAACACGCGCGTGGTCGGCTGAGCAGTGCCGAGCGCGACTCGCTGTTGCCGCTGGCCGACGAGAACCCGCGGCTGGCGCTCTCCGGCTCGCCGCGCATCCAGGCGGGGGGGCATCACGATGACCCCGAGAACGAGGGTTGCGGCTGCCGCGACGGCTCGCGTCCGCCCTGCGCCGGCTGTGGGAAGCGCCGCGAGCCCGTCTGATTTTTTCTCCATGTCCGATCGTAAAATCACCCTCGAGTTCAACGACAAAGTCGTCCGCCAGTTCATGCTCGCCTCCCTCATCTGGGGTGCGGTCGGCATGGTGGTGGGCGTGCTCATTGCCGCGCAGCTCAATTTCTGGCAGTTGAATTTCGGTACGTCGTGGCTGACGTGGTCGCGCCTGCGGCCCCTCCACACCAACGCCGTGATCTTCGCGCTGGTCGGCAACATGATGTTTGCCGGCGTCTACTATTCGACGCAGCGCCTCGTGAAGGCGCGGTTGGCGAGCGATTTTCTGTCGTCGCTCCACTTCTGGGGCTGGCAGGCGATCATTCTGGCGGCGGCGATCACGCTGCCGCTCGGGCTGACGCGCGGCAAGGAATACGCGGAGCTGATCTGGCCGATCAATGTCGCGGTCACGCTCATCTGGGTGGTGTTTGCGGTGAATTTCTTTTGGACGCTGGCGAAGCGCCGCGAGCCGAGTCTTTACGTCGCGATCTGGTTTTACATTTCGACGATCATCACGATTGCGGTGCTCTACATCGTGAACCACCTGTCGATTCCGACGAGTTTCACGCACAGCTATCCGGTGTTCGCCGGCGTGCAGGACGCGTTGGTGCAATGGTGGTATGGGCACAACGCCGTGGCGTTCTTCCTGACCACGCCGATCCTCGGCATCATGTATTACTTCGTGCCGAAGGCGGCCGAGCGTCCGGTGTATTCCTACCGCCTCTCGGTGATCCACTTTTGGTCGCTGGTGTTTCTCTACATCTGGGCCGGCCCGCATCATCTGCTCAACACCGCGCTGCCCGGCTGGCTCCAGAATCTCGGCATGACGTTCTCGCTGATGCTGTGGGCGCCGTCCTGGGGCGGCATGCTCAACGGCCTGCTGACGCTGCGCGGCGCCTGGCACAAACTCCGCACCGACCCGGTGCTGAAGTTTTTTGCCGCCGCGGTGACGTTCTACGGCATGGCGACCTTCGAGGGCCCGCTCCTTTCGATCAAGTCCGTCAGCGCGCTCGCCCACTACACCGACTGGATCATCGGCCACGTGCACGCGGGGGCCCTTGGCTGGAACGGCTTCATGACGGCCGGCATGATCTACTGGCTGCTCCCGCGGCTGTGGAACAAGCCCCTGTACTCCCCCTCGCTCGCCAACCTCCATTTCTGGCTCGGGACCGTCGGCATTTTGCTCTACGTCGCCGCGATGTGGGTGAGCGGCATCACGCAGGGCCTGATGCTCAACGCCACGACGGAGAACGGCACGATCCTCGCCTATCCCAACTTCCTCGATACGCTCAACACCATCCGGCCGCTGATGCTGATGCGCGTGATCGGCGGCGGCCTGTATCTCGGGGGCTGGCTGCTCATGGCCTACAACGTCTGGCAGACGCTCCGCGGCGCGGTGCCGGTCAACGGCAGCATCGAAGTCTTCGAGGACGAGTCCGGCCACGCCCAGCCGCGCGCGATGGGGCTGGTCGGTTCGTTCCTGAATCCGCCCGTGCTCTTCTCGGTCTTCGGCGTCGCCTTCGCCTGTGTGTGGATGTTCGGCAGCGATTTCATCAGCATTGCCGGCCTCGTCGGCACGATGGTCTGTGTCGTGCTGGCCTACGCGCATTACGAGTCGCGCGGCAAGAAGTGGGGCGATTGGTATGACCGCCTCCTGATCAGCACGCTGCCCTTCACGGTGCTGACGTTTCTCGCGATCATCGCCGGCGGCCTCATCCAGATCATCCCGACCGTCGTCGCTCACAACGCCGCGAGTACCGAGGACCGCAAGCAGGTGCCCTACACGCCGCTGGAACTCGCCGGCCGCGACCTCTACGTCCGGGACGGTTGTTATCTCTGCCATTCGCAGATGATCCGCACGCTGGTGCCCGACGTCCTGCGCTACGGCGACTACTCCCGGCTCGGTGAGTCGATCTACGACCACCCGTTCCAGTGGGGTTCGAAGCGCAACGGGCCGGATCTCGCGCGCGTCGGGGGCAAGTATCCGAATATTTGGCACCTGCGCCACATGGAAGACCCCCGCTCGATCTCGGTCGGCTCCAATATGCCCTCCTTTGCCTGGCTCCTGACGCGCCCCCTCGACACCTCGACCCTGGTCCGGAAAATTTCGGTGCAGCGCACCCTCGGCGTGCCGTATCCCAACTGGACGCCCGAGCAGATCATGGCGCGCGTCGACACGCAGGCCCAGGCCATCGCCGCGGACCTCAAGACGGCCGGCGCGTCCGTTGCGCCCGACAAGGAAATCATCGCGCTCATCGCCTATCTGCAGCAGATGGGCCGCTTTGAAGCGGTTTCGCCGGCCCAACCCGGGGCGACGAAATGACCGACGTGTCTGCCGCCCGCCACCCAGCCCTCAACGCTCTCCCCTGATGTTCAAACGCCTTGTCCTCGAAGACTCCGCCACGCTCTTCACCCTCGTGGCTTTTATCACGGCCGTGTCGTTTTTCGTCACGATCAGCTGGCGCGCGCTGCGGATGAAGCGCCCGCAGCTGGCCCGCTTCGAAAATCTGCCCTTCGCCACCGAGACCCCTGCCGCCCGCCATGACACCGACGCCTAACCCGCCGCTGGAAGATCCCGTCCGTCCGCACACCTACGACGGCATCCAGGAATACGACAAACGCCTGCCGAACTGGTGGCTGATGACGCTCTATGCCAGCATCGTCTTTTCGGTCGGTTACTGGGCTTACTACGAGTGGTTTCGCGTCGGACTCACGGGAGAACAGCAGGTCACGCGGGAGCTTGCGCAAATCGAGACGGTGAAACTCGCGTCCGCGCCCGCCGTGGACGACGCCAGCCTGTGGAAGATGAGCCGCAATCCCGTTTTCGTGGACGCCGGCAAGGCGACGTTCGATGCGAATTGTGTCGCGTGCCATCTTGCGAGCATGCGGGGCAAGAGCGAAAATCCGGTCGCCATCGGCCCCGACCTCACCGACACGAAGTGGACCAACGGCGGCAAGCCGATGGATGTCTACAACGTGATCACCAAAGGCGTGCTCGTGAAGGGTATGCCGACGTGGGGCCCGGTGCTGGGGGCGAAAAAAATCAGCGAGACCACGGCCTACATCATGAGCAAGCACACGGAAAACGAGCCGATCCACCTTGATCCGGGCGCGGCTCCGGTGCCGCCAAAATAAGTCCCGCCGTCTTGCGCCCACCCCTGCGCCGGTCGGTCTGATCCCATGGCCGTTCCCGCCCACGCTCCCCGTCCCAATCGCGATTCCGTCACCACCATCCGCGAGGATGGTTCGCGGCCGTTCATGTTCCCCGCGGACACCCGCGGGCGTTTCACGTTGGCCCGCCGCGTCGTCGCCTACGGCCTGATCGCGTTTTACCTGTCGCTGCCGTGGATCAAGCTCAACGGCTATCCCGCGATCTTCCTCGATGTCGCGGAGCGACGCTTCCACCTGTTCGGTCTCACGTTTGCGGCGCAGGACATGTGGTTGTTGTTTTTTGTCATCACCGGACTGGGTTTTTCGCTGTTCTTCATCACCTCGCTGCTGGGACGGGTCTGGTGCGGTTGGGCGTGTCCGCAGACGGTGTTTCTCGAACACATCTACCGGCGGATCGAAGTCTGGATCGAGGGCGATGCGGTCGCGCGGCGGGCGCTCGACGCGGCGCCGCTCACGGCGGGAAAGATCGCCAAACGGGTTTTCAAGCACGCCGTCTATCTCGTGGTGTCGGCCGTCCTCACGCACCTCTTCCTCGCCTATTTTGTCTCGGTGCCCGAGGTCTGGTCGATGGTGCGTTCCGCGCCGGCAGAGCACTGGAGCGCCTTCGTGTTCATGATGGCCTACACGGCCCTCACTTACTTTATCTTCTGCTGGTTCCGGGAGCAGGTCTGCATCGTGATTTGTCCCTACGGCCGCATCCAGTCGGCCCTGACGGACGACAACACCGTCACCGTCGGCTACGACGCGATCCGCGGCGAACCGCGCGGCAAGGCCGGCACCGAGGGCGCCGGCGACTGCGTCGCATGCAACAAGTGCGTGCAGGTGTGTCCCACCGGCATCGACATCCGCCAGGGCCTGCAATTGGAGTGCGTCGGGTGCACGGCCTGCATCGATGCCTGCGACGACGTGATGGTCAAACTTCACCGTCCGCGTGGTCTGATTCGTTACGATTCGCAAAACGGGCTGCAGAAGAAACCGACCCGCTGGGTCCGCCCGCGCACCGTGCTCTACGCCATTTTGCTGTGTATCGGGGCGGGGGTCGCCGCGTGGGCCGTCTCGACCATCAAGCCCGCGAATTTCGGGGTCACGCGCATGATCGGCGCGCCCTACATCATCGACGGCGGGTTTGTGCGGAACCAGTTTCTCGTGCGGCTCGTGAACAAGCGCAATGTGCCCGTGCGTTTCACCCTGTCGGTGCAGGATGCCCCCGAGCATCTGCGGCAATCCGGCTTCGCCGAAGCCATCGAAGTGGCGGCGCTGGGCGAAACGGCGACGCCGCTCGTGTTGCAGCAGCCGCGGCACGACTACCGGGGTCCGTTTCACTTTACCGTGCGCGTGCAGGACGAGCGCGGGACGTTTCACCTCGAGCGGAAGGTCGATTTCCTCGGGCCCGAGGCCCGGTTGCTCCGCGAGGAAGAAGACGAGCAGAAAGAGAAAGCCGCCCATGGCCGCCGAAAAGAAAAGTAAGCTCTGGCTCTTGGTCGTCGCCGCGTTCGCGCTCCAATTGGCGGCGTGGACGGCGTGGTTCATCATCGCCAAACATAATCCCGTGCAAGAGGTGCCGCTCGTAAAGTCGCGCTGAGCCCATGGAACTCGCCGCCGTCCATTCCCCCGCCGCCGCGTTCGTCGCCGGTCTCGTCACCAGCCTGCATTGCGCGGGGATGTGCGGTCCGCTCGCGTGTTCGCTGATGCCGGTGAAAGGCGACCGGTCCGACGCGCAGACGGTGAGCACGGTCTACCATGGGGCGCGCCTGACGAGTTACGCGCTGCTGGGCGGGCTGGCGGGCGGACTCGGGCGCGCGCCGCTCACCTGGGTTTCGCAGTCGGCGCTGCGCTGGCTGCCGTGGGTGATGGTGCTGTTCTTTGTCGCGCTGGCGCTGCGCTGGGACCGGCATCTGCCGAAACTCGCCGCGTTGGGGCGGGTGACGTTCCGTTTGCAGGGCTGGCTGCGCGGGCGCTCGCGCACGGAGGCCGCCGCGGCCCTCGGTTTCGCCACGCCGCTGCTGCCCTGCGGTCCGCTTTATTTTCTCGTCGCGCTGGCCTTGCTCTCCGGATCGGCGCTGCACGGCGTCGAGGTGATGCTGGCGTTCGGCCTCGGCACGGTGCCCTTGTTGTGGCTCGCGCAGACGCAGTTTCACTGGGTGCGTCAGAAACTTTCGCCGCTCTGGCTCGACCGGGCGCGGCTGACGCTGGCGCTCACCACGGCGGCGGTGATCGGCTGGCGGTTGCGGGGCACGCTCGGTTTCGCCGGGCCGGACCCGGCGTCGTTGATTTGTTTCTGACATGAGCCACGCCGCCATCGCCGAAGCCCCGCGCCCGACCGGGGCCAAGCCGGCCTGCCGGCACTGCGGCGCGCCGCTGGGCGACGCGCGGATGCAGGAGTCGGGCTTTTGCTGCGCCGGCTGCTCCTACGTTTTTCGGCTCGTGGATGAGCACGGACTGGCGGGTTACTATCGGATCAAGGACGAGGTGACCGCGCCGGCAGACACGGGGGTGTTTCAGGCGCGCGACTACGGCTGGCTGGCGCTGGCCCAGACGGAGGCGGAAGCCGCGCCGCAGAAAATTCCGGAACTGAACCTCGATGTGCAGGGCATCTCGTGCGCGGGTTGTGTGTGGCTGATCGAAAAGGTGTATCTCCAGCAACCGGGGGCGCGGGAGATTTTTGTGCACGCCCAGTTTGGGACGATGCGGTTGCGGTGGACGCGCGGGAAGTTTTCGGCGGGGGAGTTTGCGCAGAAGCTGCAGGCGTTCGGCTATCTCGCGGGACCGGCGGGCGAAGCGACGGGCGAACCGGAGAGCCGCGGACTGGTGCGGCGCATCGGGCTGTGCGGGGCGTTTGCGATGAACGTGATGCTCTTCGCGTTCCCGGCCTATTTCGGGATGGAGCGCACAGCGGACTATGCGGCGCTGTTCGGCGTGCTCGCGCTGGCGTTCGGCACGCTCAGTTTTCTCGTGGGCGGCACCTATTTTCTCGGGCGGGCGGTGCGGGCGCTGCGCGAAGGCGTGATGCACATCGATCTGCCGATCGCGGTGGGGATCGTCGGCGCCTACCTGGGGTCGGTCTACGGCTGGCTCGCGGGCGAGGAGCGGTTCGTCTACTTCGATTTCGTCGCGACCTTCATTCTGCTGATGTTGATCGGGCGCTGGGCGCAGGTGGCGGCGGTGGAACGCAACCGGCGCCGGTTGCTCAGCCAGCAGCCTAAACCGCCGCGGGTACGGCTGGCCGCGGGCGGCGACGTCGCGACGGAGCAGGTGCGCACGGGACACGCGATGGTGTTTTCCGCGGGACAGACCCTGCCGGTGGAGGCGCGGCTCGAGGGGACGGCGGCGGAATTTTCCCTGGCGTCGATCAATGGCGAGGCGGAACCGCGGCTGTTCCGCGCGGGACAGCGGGTGCCGGCGGGCGCGGTGTGCGTGAGCCGGGCCGACGTGCGGCTGGAGGCGACGCAGCCGTGGGCCGATTCGCTGCTCGCGCAGTTGCTCCGGCCGGCCGAGCGGATCGGGGAGCGGGAGGTGTTTCTCGAGAAAATCGTGCGCGGCTATTTGATCGGAATTTTCGTCGTGGCGATCGGCGCGGGGATCGGCTGGTGGACGGTGTCCCACGACGCGGCGCGCACTTGGGCGGTGGTGACCGCGGTGTTGGTCGTCTCGTGTCCGTGTGCCGTGGGGCTGGCGTTTCCGCTGGCCGACGAGCTGGCGACGGTGGCGTTGCGCAAGCGCGGGGTATTTGTGCGGGAGGGCGACCTGTGGACGCGGCTCGGGCGCACGCGCAAAATTGTCTTCGACAAAACCGGCACGCTCACGCTGGAGACGCCGGTGCTGCTCAATCCCGCAACGCTGGCGGGGCTCGATGCGGTGGCGCGCGGGGCGTTGCTGGCGCTGGTGCGCGACAATCCCCACCCGGTCAGCCAGTGCCTGAGCGAGCGGTTGCTCGCGGCGGGGGCCGACGAGTTGCTGGCCGGCGAGGTGCGCGAGACGGTGGGCTTCGGGGTGGAGCTCGGCGAGTGGTCGCTGGGGCGCGCGGGCTGGCGGGCCGGCGTTGGGCTGGGGGAAGGTGCCGTGTTTGCGCGGGCCGGCGTGGAAGTCGCCCGGTTTCAATTTGCGGACATGCCGCGGTCGGATGCGCGGGCGGAAATCGCGGCGCTCACGGCGGCGGGTTACGGGGTGTATATTTTGAGCGGTGACAGCGCGGAGAAAGTCCGTTCGTTGGCGGCGGGTCTGGCTTTGCCGGCGGACCGGGCGATCGGTGATCTGACGCCGCAGGCGAAGGCCGACTGGTTTGCGGCGCACGGGGCGGACGAGGCCCTCATGCTCGGGGACGGCGCGAACGACAGTCTGGCGTTTGACCGCGCGTTGTGCCGGGGCACGCCGGTGGTGCACCGCGGAGTGTTGGAGCGAAAGGCGGATTTTTATTATCTGGGGCGCGGCATCGGCGGCGTGCGCGCGCTGTTCGATGTGAACGCCGTGCGCCGCCGGGTCCAGACGATGATTCTGGTGTTCTCGGTCGCCTACAATTTTCTCGCCGTCGGCCTGGCCGTGGCCGGGCTGATGAGCCCCCTGCTCGCGGCGATACTCATGCCGGTGAATTCGCTGCTGACGCTGGCGATCGTGACCGGTGGCATGCGGCCGGTGTTTTCGGTGCGTGGCTGATCCGGGCAAGAAAGGCCCGGTTTTGGCCAACGGACGCGTTGTGCCGGTGGGGAAACGGGATTAAACTGCCCCATGAAAACAATCTTGGTCCCGGTTGATTTTTCGGGTGCGACGACGGCGGTGGTGGCGCAGGCAGGGGCGTTGGCGAAGGCGCTGTCCGCGCGCGTGGTGCTGTTCACCGTGATCCAGCCGCCGGTGGTCATCGCGGAATACGGCGCGCTGCTGGAGAACATCGCCGAGATCACCGAGGCCGGCGAAAAGGCGGCGGCGAAGCATCTGGCGCGTTTGCAGCAGCAACTGGAGCGGCGTGCCATCCCGACCCGCGTCTGGCAGGCCACGGGCTCGCCGGTCACGTTGATCATCGAGAAGGCGGCGGCCGTGAAGGCCGACTACATCGTGATCGGCTCGCACGGCCACACGGCGTTCTTTGATTTGCTGGTGGGCAGCACCACGCACGGCGTGCTCCGCCGCGCGATGTGTCCAGTGATTGTGGTGCCGCAGTCCGCCAACAAGGCCGCCGCGAAAAAATCGCTGTAACTTTGGGTGGCGACGGCGGGTTCTTGGCCACACTTCCCATGAAAAACCGCCCCCGTTTCCTCGTCGCCGTCGGATTGCTGACGGCGTTTTTCAGCTTCGCTCACGCCAAAGTTGAGCGGGTGGTTGAAAAGACCTTTGCGGTTCAACCCGGCGGGACGCTCCGCCTCGAGACCCAGGGCGGCGAAATCCGCGTCTCGCCGTCGGCGGACCATAGCGTGAAAGTCACCGCGCGGCAAAAGATCCGCGCCGGCAGCGAGGCCGAGGCGGACGCGTTGCTCAAGAAACTCGACCTGACGATCGAACAAAACGGCAACGACGTGACGGCGACCGCGAAATACGAGCGGCAGGCGATGGGCTTTCATTTCGGATCGTGGCCGCCGGTGACGGTGGATTTCATCGTCTCGGTGCCGGCCAGTTTCGCGACCGACCTGCGCACGTCAGGGGGCGGCATCACGGTGGGCGACCTCGCCGGCAAGGTGAATGCCCGCACGTCCGGCGGGGAGATCAAGCTGGGCAAGATCGGTGCGGCGGTCGAGGCGCGCACGTCGGGGGGCGGAGTGACGCTGGAAAGCGCGCGCGGGGCGGTGAATTTGCACACATCGGGCGGCAACATTGCGGCCGGTGTGGTCGGCGGCGAGGCGGAGTTGAGCACGTCCGGCGGGGGGATTCGTATCGAGGCCGTCGAGGGTGCGCTGCGGGCGAGCACCAGCGGCGGCAGCATCCGCGCGGGTTTCACCGGGCCGATCACGGGCGACTGTTCGCTGAGCACGTCGGGCGGCAGCGTCAAAGTCACCGTGGACAAGGCCGCGGCGTTCCGGCTCGACGCGTCCACCAGCGGCGGCTCGGTCGACGCCGAGGGGCTGACCATCACCCTGGAGAAATCGAGCCGCGGCCGGACGCAGTTGGCGGGCGCGGTGAACGGCGGCGGGGCGCTGCTCAAACTCCGCTCGAGCGGTGGCGACGTGGTGGTGAAAACCCGGTGACGCCGAGGGCCGGGCGGGCCGGCGGGCGTTTTTTGCAGCGGCGGCTTGCAGGAAACGGCCTGCAATCAACACTGCACAGCGGTTATGAGCCTGTGCCGTTTTATGTTTTTGTCCGGATGCCTCGGGTGGGCGGCCTTGGCGGGCCGTGCGGCGGAACGCGAATTCACGCGGACGTTTCCCGTCCAGCCCGGTTGCACGGTGAAGCTGGATACCTACCGGGGCAGCATCGTCGTGGTGGAGAGCGATCAGGCGGAGGTGCAGGTCACGCTGCAGATGGAAACCCGGTCGGACGACGCGGAGGAGGCCGCGCGGGTGTTTGGGGCGGTGCAAATCGACGCGACCGAGGCGGACAACACGGTGACGTTGCGGGCGCGCAACCCGCGGGAGACGCGGGTGCGTTTCGTCTGGAACGACAAGCTCCAGGTCGATCTCGCGTGGCGAATCACCGTCCCACGTCGGTGCAATGTGGATCTCGCGACCCGCGGCGGCGCGATCACGGTAGGAAATCTCACGGGACGCGTGGTGGCGCGGACGGAGTCGGGGACGATTTTTCTGAAGCGAATCGACGGCTCGATCGACGCGAGCACCGGCGTGGGTGACGTGGTGATTTCGCGGTGCAGCGGACCGGCGAAAGTCCGCGTGCTGCGCGGCACGATCCGCGCCGGCACGATGGGCGGTTTCGCGGATTTGCAGAACACGACGGGCGACGTGGACGTGCTGGCGGCCCGTGGCGGAATCACGGCCTCGGCGGAGGCGGGCGATGTGCTGGTGGGCTTTCCGCGGGGTACGACCGGTGCGGCGAAACTGACCACGTCGGGCGGCAGCATCCACGCGAAGATTGATCCCGCGGCGAATTGCACGGTGAACGCCTCGTCGGTGTGGGGGCGGGTGGAGAGTCTGTTGCCGATGACGGTGGTGTCGGGGGCGAACGGGAAGAGCAAACTGGTCGGCCGGATCGGTGAGGGCGGACCGGCGTTCACGTTTCACGCCAATGGCGGGCACGTGAAGCTCACGCCGGGCGAAAGCTTTATCGAGGAGGCGCCACCGGACCCGGCGGGCGAGCCTCAGGGCGCGTCGGATTTGCGGAGCAGCACAAAGTAACGGGCCGCAAACCCGCTCCAGCGGAGGCCGGTCAGCACGACGGGGGCGTTGAGTTCGGGCGGGGCGCTCCAGATTTTCACGAGGGTGCAGTCTTTCAGCGGCGGTTTCTGGCGGAAGACGGACGAGGCGGGTTTGTGCGGGCGGAGGCTGACCCAGCGGCGCTTGAGGCGGCCGATAATTGCGGCAAAACCCACGGGCCCAAGAAAGGCGAGGGCGCCGACGATCCCGGGGGCGCGGACCGGGCAAGACCCGCGCGTAAGCGGCGGCCCGCGGGCGGGCGCCCAAAGGTTTTCACGGCGGGGCCGGTCGCCGGAGGTGAGCGCATCTCCGTTTCCGGCCAGCGCCGTCCGCGGTGGCCCGGCCGCTCCGCGGGCGGCGGATCGCAGGTCGCGGCGTGACGCGTTGAGCCGCGCGCGGAGCGCACGGCCACCCGGGGGAACCGAGCGCGGCACGAAACTGAGCGGCGCGTGCCCGCCGTGAGCGGGCGACAACGCGCTTGGCTTGCCGGGGCGGGCGGCTCCAAGCTGGCGGGCATGACCATCGATGCGGCTTTCGCGGAACTCACCACCCGGCTCCAACGCGTCCACGCGCTCGGGACGGTCGCCGAGTTGCTCGGCTGGGACGAGCAGGTGAACCTGCCGCCGGGCGGCGCGGAGCAGCGCGGGGCGCAGCAGGCGGCGTTGGCAGAGGCGATGCAGGCGGCCGCGAGCGACTGGCGGATCGGGGAACTGTTGGCGGGGCTCGAAACGAACGCGGAGGCGTTGACGGCGGACCAGCGGGTGATCGTCGCGCACGGGCGGAAGGACTACGACCGGGCGACGAAGCTGCCGGTGGAGTTTGTGCGGGAGAAGGCGGCGCAGGGGAGCCGCGGCTACCATGCGTGGGTGCGCGCGAAGGCCGCGGATGATTTCGCGGGTTATGCCCCGGTGCTGGAGAAAAATCTCGCGCTGGCGAAACGCGAGGCGGGTTATCTGGGCTGGGGCGGGCGCGAGTATGACTACATGCTCGACAAGCACGACCCGGGGCTGACGGCGGCGGCGGTGGAGCGGCTGTTCGATGCCTTGAAGCGCGACCTTGTGCCGCTCGTGCGCGAGATCACGGGTTCGCCGACGGCGGCGCGGGCGCGGGCGGCGGCGGCGAAGTTGCGCGGGTTTCCGGTCGAAGGGCAGCGGGTGTTTTTGCGGGAGGTGACGGAGCGGTTGGGCTTCGACTACGCGCGCGGTCGCATCGACGTGTCGTTGCATCCGTTCTGTTCGGGCACGGGGAGTGACGTGCGGATGACGACGCGCTTCAACGCGGACGAGCCGTTGGATTCGCTCTTCTCGTCGATCCACGAGACCGGGCACGGGCTCTACGAGCAGGGGTTGCCGGCGGCGCAGCTCGGCACGGCGCTCGGCCTGCATGCGGGGATGGCGGTGCACGAGTCGCAGAGCCGGCTGTGGGAAAACCAGGTGGCCCGCAGCCGCGGGTTTTGGCGGGGCTTCGAGCCGCGGTTTCGCGCGCTGTTTCCCGCGCAAACCGCGGGGCTGACGGGCGAGGAGCTGTCTCTGGCGGTGAACGCGGTGCAGCCGACGTTGATCCGCGTGGACGCCGACGAGGTGACCTACAATCTGCACATTATTCTGCGCTTCGAATTGGAGAAGAAACTGTTTGCGGGCGAGCTGGCGGTGGGCGATCTGCCGGCGGCGTGGCGCGCGGCATCGCGGGACATGGTCGGCCTCGAGCCTGCGACGGATCGCGAAGGCGTGCTCCAGGACGTGCATTGGAGCGACGGGGCGTTCGGGTATTTTCCAAGTTACTGTTTGGGCAACATGCTCGCGGCTCAGCTGTGGTATCGCGCGCGGGCGCTTCGGCCGGGGTTGGAGGAGGAGTTTGCGCGCGGAGATTTTTCGTGGCTCCTCGGCTGGTTGCGGTCGGAGGTGCATGCGCAGGGTCGGCGGTTTGACGCGCTGGAGCTGGCGCGGCGCGTGACGGGCGAGGAGTTGTCGCCGCGGGCGCTGGTGCGGTATCTGCGCGAGCGGTATGGGGCGTCCGAGGGGGCGTGAAATGACCGACGCCCACCGTTCAAATCCGCTGAAACAATTTGGGCGCGGCGGGCGGTTTGAGGTTTGGAACTTGGGCGTTTGAGATTTTCATCTCCGCCATGGGACTGATCGACACGCACACGCATCTGGAATCGTTTGCCCGCAAAGGCGGCACCGTGCTGGCGGATGCCTTGGCGCGGGCGCAGGCGGCGGGCGTGGAGGCGATGATCACCATCGGGACCTCGCCGGACGATTGGCCGTTGTATCGGGCGCTGGCGCAGGCGCACGCCGCGACGGGGTTGGTGCGCTATTCGGTCGGACTGCACCCGTGTGCGGTCGAGGGCGACTGGGCGGTGGCGCTCGCGCAGGTCGAAGGCTTTTGGCAGGGCGAGGCGCCCCGGCCGGTGGCGCTGGGGGAAATCGGGCTGGACCGGTTTCATTTGCCCAAAGATGCGGCGGAGGCGGAGCGGATTTTCGCGTGGCAGCGGGCGGCGTTCGCGGAGGGGCTCGCGTTGGCGAAGCGGCTGGCGTGCCCGGTCGTGGTGCATTCGCGCGGGGCGTTTGCGGAGTGTGTCGAAATGATCGATGCGAGCGGGGTGGACTGGACGCGCGTGGTGTTTCATTGTTTCACCGAAGGCGGGGCGGAGATGGCGGAGCTGACGCGCCGGGGGGGCTGCGGATCGTTTACGGGCGTGCTCACGTACAAGAGTGCGGAGAACGTGCGGGCGGCGGCGCGGGCCCAGGGACTCGCGCGGCTGATGGTGGAGACGGATGCGCCGTACCTGACGCCGATGCCGCATCGCGGCAAGCCGAACGAGCCGGCGTTTGTGCGCCATACGGCGGAGTTCGCGGCGCGCGAGGTGTTTGGCGTCGCTTACGCTGAACTGGTGGCGGTGACGACGGCCAACGCGCGGCGTTTTTTTGGACTCTAACCGGCGGTGGCGGGCGCGCCCGAGGCTAAGCCTCGTCGAATTTCCGGACAAAGAGGGCGTCGAGCTCGGTCAGCATGGCGGCGGCGTCGTCCCCAGTGGCGATGAACTTGACCTTCGAGCCCCGGCCGGCGGCCAGCATCATCAGGCCCATAATGCTTTTGCCGTTCACCTGCTCGTCTTTGTTTTCCACGAAGACCTCCGCTTTGAATTTGTTGGTGATGCGGACGATCATGGCGGCGGGACGGGCGTGGATGCCCATCTTGTTTTGCACAACCAACTCCTTCGTGACTGGCTGAGGAGCAGGTGTGGCGTCGCTTTTGTTCATGCTTGCAGGAATGACCGGTCAACGTCCGTGAGGTGGCACGGGCTTGCAACCCAAAAACCAGCCGGCACCATGCCAGCCCATGCCCGAAATCGCGATCATCGTCCCGTGTCGGCTTGAGTCTACGCGCTTCCCCCGCAAGCTTTTGCATAAAATCAAGGGTCGGCCGTTGCTGTTGTGGGTGGCGGAGCGGATCGCCCGGGAGGCGCCGGAGTTTCCGCTGTGGTTTGCGGTGGATCATGCCCTCTTGGCCGACTGTGTGACCGCGGCCGGCTTTCGGGTGATCATGACGGGGGGCGCGCACCAAAGCGGCACGGACCGCATCGCGGAGGCCAACCGGACGGTGGGCGCCGAGCGGGTGATCAACGTGCAGGCCGACGAACCGCTCGTCACCGGAGGGCAGCTGCGGGCGCTGGCCGATCTCTTGGCGGACGGGGACGACGTGCCGATGGCGACGCTGGCCACGCCGTTCAAGCGGGCGGCGGACTTCGCCAATCCGAACCAAGTGAAAGTGGTCATGGCTCCTTCGGCGCGGCGGGCGCTGTTTTTTTCGCGTTCGCCCATCCCCTACGCGCGCGACCGTCAGGGCGTGGTGGACGACGCGTGGGTGGCGGCCAACCCGTGTTTCAAACACCTCGGGCTCTATGGGTATCGGGCCGACCTGCTGGAGCAGTTCGCCGAACTGCCGATGGGCCGGCTGGAACAGATCGAAAAACTCGAGCAGTTGCGGGTGTTGGAGAACGGCTACGAAATCGCCTGCGCGGTGACCGAGGATCCGACCATCGGCGTCGACACGCCGGAGGACGCGGTGAAGTTCGCGCAGTGGTTGGGCTGAGCAGATTCCTTAGGGTGCGCGGGGCGGTGTGATCCCAGCACGGGTTGTGGCGAGACGGAGAAGGCGGTCTTAGCTCTGCGGTCCGGGCACAATTCACGGCCCCGGGCCGCGTCACTGCCGGCGCTGGACGCGCAGGACCTGGCGGTGAAGCGCAGGTGGAGTTTCCTGACGGTGCAGCCCGGCGAGGTGACGGGTTGTCTCGGCTGTCACGAACAACGCACGACGGCGCCCGCGGCCAGCTAGACGATGCGGGCCACGATGCGGCCCGCGAGCCGGATCGAGCCCCTCGGGGGCGGGCCGGATGGGCTCGATTTTCCCCGCGACATCCGACCGGTCCGGAACGCGCGGTGCGTCGACTGCCATAGCTACGAGAAGACGGCGGCCGGCGGGCCGCGCGCCGGCCGGCTACTGACGGGCGACCGCGGGCCGATGTATAGCCACAGTTACTACATGCTGACGATTGCCCGGCGGTTCTCTGACGGGCGTAACCGGGCGACGAGCAACGATGCGCCGCGGACGCTCGGGGCATCTGCGAGCCGCCGGCTGAAACTGACCGACGGTTCGCACGACGGGGCGAAGGCGACGCCGGTCCAGCACCGGCTGCTGCGGCTCTGGAACGATGCGGGGCCGCCGATCCCGGCCCCTACGCGGCGCTCGGCACCGGCATGATCGGCGGTTACGCGGAGAACACGCCCGTTGACACGGACGATGACTGGCCGGCCAAGCGGTCCGCAGGCGAGGCCATCGCGCGCCGTGGCGCGGCGTGCCCCGCGGAAAAGGGGCGACGGTGGCCGCTCGGCCTGGCGGATGAACGCGGCGAGCCGTTCTGGCGGCCCGACTGGGACGATCCGCGGCCGATCACCAGCCGGCACATGGTGCCCAATCTCTCGCGTCCGGAAAAGTCGCTGATGTTGCTGGCGCCGTTGGCCGAATCGGCCGGAGGCTGGGGATCTGTCGCGACCCGAAGACGAAACGGCCCGTCGCCGTGTTTGCGGAGACGGGCGACGCCGACTACCGGAAGATTCTCGCGTTGACCGTCGCGGGGCAGGAACACCTCGCGCGGGTGAAGCGGTTCGACAGGCCGGGATTCCAGCCGCGGCGCGACGGGGTGCGCGAGAGGGTGCGCTACGGGGTCCTGCCGGCGGGCAGCGAGTCGACCGCCGATGCGCTCGACCCGTATGCGGTGGAGCCGCGCGATTGGCGGTCGCTGTGGTAGGCTCCGTGAGCGGTCGCAGCGCGGCCGCGCGGATCAGATCGTGCCCGCTTTGCGGGCCTCGACCATCTTGTAGAAATCGACGAAGAGCGGGTCGGCGTCATTCGGGCCGGGGGCGGCTTCCGGGTGGTATTGGACGCTGAAGAGGGGGAGTTTTGTGTGGCGCAGGCCCTCGACGGTCTGGTCGTTGAGGTTGATCTCGGTGACTTTCGCGCCGGTCTTCTCGAGCGATTTCGGATCGGTGGCGAAACCGTGGTTTTGCGCGGTGATGGAGACTTTGCCGGTCTCCAAATTTTTCACGGGCTGGTTGCCGCCGCGGTGCCCGAACTTGAGCTTGAACGTCGAGCCGCCGAGGGCGTGCGTCAGCATCTGATGGCCGAGGCAGATGCCGAAGATCGGGTAGTCGGGGATCAGGTTGGTAACCGTCTGGTGAATGTAAGGGAGCGCGGCGGGGTCGCCGGGGCCGTTGGAGAGGAAGACGGCGTCGGGTTGGTGTTCGCGGACCTGTTCACCGGTCGCGGTGGCCGGGAAAACCTGCACTTCGAACCCGTGGTTCACGAGCTTGCGGTAGATGCTGTGCTTCGCGCCGTAGTCGAAGGCGGCGACGCGGAATTTTTTCGCGGGCACCGCGGGAGCGTTCATCGTCGTGCCGACGGGCAGGTAAGGCGTGTTGTAGTTCGCCGGATCATCGGCCCGCCAAAGGTAGGGCGTGCGACACGTCACGTCCTTCACGTAGTCGGCGCCGGCCATGTCCTGCCAGGCTTGGGCGCGCTGCACGGCTTCGGCGTCGGAGAGGGGGAGGGTGCTGAGACAGCACTTCATCGCGCCGTCGACGCGGAGTTTCTTGGTGAGGGCGCGGGTGTCGACCTCGCTGATGCCGGGGATGCCGTGCTGGCGGAGGTAAGCGTCGAGGGAAAGTTGGCTGCGCCAGTTGCTGACGATGGGGGAGAGTTCGCGGACGACGAAGCCGCTGGCCTTGGGCCCGGCGGCCTCGGTGTCTGCGGGGCAAATTCCGTAGTTGCCGATCTGCACGGCGGTCATCGTGACGATCTGGCCGAAATAGGAGGGGTCGGTGAGGATCTCCTGATAGCCGGTCATCGAGGTGTTGAACACGCACTCGCCGGCGATGGTCGCATCGGCGCCGAAGGCGAGGCCGCGGAAAATGGAACCGTCTTCGAGCGCGAGAACTGCGGGTTTGGACGTGGACATTAAAGCCGAACGAAAAGGCGTCGCCCCACCGCTGCCAAGGGGAAACGCGTGCGGTGCCGCGAAAAACCGCGGGGACGGGGGCGGGCGGCGCCGCCGGGGGTGGCGGCGGTTTCGTTTTCCGGGCGGGGCCGCCGGGCGGCGATTTGCGCGCACGGTTTGACAGCAGGTGGTTAGCTCCCTAACTGTCCGCAAAACGATGCCCTACATTGAAGATCGCGCCACCTGGTTCGAAGGCCAGGGACTCTGGCAACACATTCCCGAGAGCGATTGGCGCGATTGGACCTGGCAGTTGAAGAACCGGATTACGACGGTGGCGCAGCTGGAGCAGGTGATGACGCTCACGGCCGACGAGAAGGCGGGCTGCGTTTTCGCCAACCAGAAGCTGGCGCTCGCGATCACGCCCTATTTTTTCAACCTGATCGACCGTGGCGATCCGCATTGTCCGATCCGCAAGCAAGTGATTCCGCGGGCGGGCGAGATGGTGCTGAGCGAGGAGGAGCGCCTCGATTCGCTCGGCGAGGACGAGCATTCCCCGGTCCCGGGTCTGGTGCACCGCTATCCGGATCGGGTGCTGTTTTTGGTGACGGACCGGTGCGCGGCCTATTGCCGCTACTGCACGCGGAGCCGGTTGGTGTCGAACGCGCAGGACTATAATTTTCACCCGGAATATGAGCAGGGGCTGCGCTACATCGAAGCGCACCCGGAGGTGCGCGATGTGCTGCTGTCCGGCGGCGATCCGCTGCTGTTGTCCGACAAGAAACTGGAGCACCTGTTGTCGCGGCTGCGGGCGATCAAGCACGTGGAGTTTATCCGCATCGGCTCGCGCATCCCGGTGTTTTTGCCGCAGCGCATCACGCCGGAGCTGTGCGAGATTTTTAAGAAATACGGGCCGATTTGGATGAGCATTCACGTGAACCATCCGAAGGAGGCCACCGCCGAGCTGAAGGCGGCGTGCGAGCGGCTGTCGTTTGCGGGCGTGCCGCTCGGCAACCAGAGTGTGCTGTTGGCGGGCGTGAATGACGACGTCGACGTGATGAAGGCGCTCGTGCACCGGCTGCTGCGGATGCGCGTGCGGCCCTACTACATTTACCAGATGGACCTGATCACGGGTGGGGCCCACTTCAAGGTCGATGTCCGGAAAGGCATCGAGATCATCCGGTCGCTCCGGGGCCACACGACGGGTTACGCGGTGCCGCAATACGTGATCGATGCCCCGGGCGGCGGCGGCAAGGTGCCGATCAATCCCGATTACGTGGAAAAAATCACCGAAGACGAAGTGGTCTTCCGCAACTACGAGGGCCAGACGTTCAGCTATCCACTCAAGAGCACGCCGGTGAAAACAGCGGAGGAGGCGGCGCCGACCGGGTTGCCGATTCCGGCTGGTTTCGAGTCGATTGTCGTGCACTGAGCGGGTCCGGGCACGCGCGGGCGGGGCAGCCGGGAGCCGGAGGGGGGCCGCGACCGCCAAGGGAGCGATGGGGTGATCGTGGCGGTGAAGGTTTTTTCAATCGAGGCGGTGTCCTTGTTGCCCGCCCAACGCGTCGCGGCGGAGTAAAGCGGGTTGATCTGGCCGACACCCACGCGGGTGGTGCGGAGTTCCTTGAGGGTTCGTCCGCCCTGCATCGCGATTCGCTCCGCCCGGGCGCGGGCGTCGCGCGTGGCCTCGGCCACCATGATGATTTTCGCCCCGCCGGCCTTGGGGTAGAGGAAATCGCTGGCGCCGGGCACGAACGCCACACCCTCGCCGAGCCATTCGGCGCATTCCCGGCTCAGGCGGAGCACGCCGGCAATGTCGGATGATCGGAGGCCGATCGTCTGGGTGAGCTGGTCGCCGATGCGTTGCGCCACCGCTTCGCCGTCCTGGGTCTTGGCCCGGTGGGTGATTTTACGAATCTGGCCCGGGGCAAGCCTCGAGTCGGTCACCGCGTGGGCGCGCAGAAAACGCTCCACCTCGGGGAAGTCGGCCTTCAGGCGGTCGTTCGGTGCGGGCCACGAGGGTGCTTCGACGAAGAACGGGTAGCGCCCGACTGCGCGGTCCGACGGCCCCTTTTGTGGGCGGAACCGGTGGGGTGGATGACGTGGGACTCGGCGATCCGAGTCCACGTGCCGGCGACGACGAGCGCGGGGACGCCGAGTTCGACGGCGAGAAACAGGCCGGCCAGCAGGCCGAAGAGATGCGGACGGGCGGGAGTGGTTTCCCGAGTGAACCAATTTCGTTCGGAGCTCTCGGTGGGCGCCGACCGGTTGTCGAAAAAGAGTCATTCGCAATGCTGTAATCTGTTTTTATCTAGTGTTTTAAGGCATGCCGTTTCTTTTCTCAAAAAACTTCCGCGATTTTTGAGCGTTTCGCCTCCTGGCGCATCTATCGCCGTGTAGTCAGCACTGTCCTGGTAAGACAGTGGTTTGTTTGTAGTTCTTACGGTTTGCTTGGTGTTAGGTCACAAGACCGCCTCCTCACGGGGGCGGTTCTTGTGTTTTAGGGGTTCGAGCGGGCCGACGCGCGGGTGTTGGGGGGCAGATGAGCGACGGCCGGGTCGTTGCTCAACGCCGGGCCGGTTTTCGAGTACGGCCGACGTGCCTCGCCTGCGTGCCGGGGCAATCAAGGCACCTCGTAAATTTCCAGCAGCGCGGTGCCTTCGGTTCCGTTGCTGCCGCTGACTTCGACGGTATAGGCGCCCGGTGCCAGCGTGATGAGCAACGCCGCATCCTTGCTTCCGAGCGGCAGCGGAAATGTGCCGATGGCCTGAGTGGCGGCCGCGATGGCAGCGGACGTGGGGCTGGAAGACCAGTCGTCGACGGAACTCACGACGTTTGGGCCGGAGTAAAGGGTCAAGATCGGGTCCGCCAGTGCATCGGCGATGCCGAGGGTCGAGAGCGTGGGTCCGACGGCCCGGAGGAGAACGCGTTTATAGGCGGGCCCGCGTACGACAAAGCCGCCGATTAGTTCGCCGTCGCGGGCGCGCACCGGCGCGCGCGCCGAGGCGAGCACGGTGCGACCGTTGTCGTCGAGGGCGTAGTGCTCGACGAGGGCGATGCCCGGCTGGGCGCTTTCACTGGTGATCTGCACGGTGTAGGCCCCGGTGCTCAGTCGGGCGACAATCGCCGCGTCGTGACTGCCGGGGAGCAGCGGAAAGGCGCCGACCGAAACCGCCAATCCGGGCAGTTGCGCGGCGTCGGGGCCTTCACCCCAGCGGCGATTGCCGGCGATCTCCGTGCCGTTGGCGCGGAAGAGGCCGAGGACGGGATCGGGCACCGTCGGGTCCACGCCGAACGTGCGCAGGGTCGGGCCGACGGCGCGGGTCAGGAAGGTTTTGCTTTCCGTATCGGCGACCGTGAGGACCGCGGCGAACACCGGGGTTCGGTTGCTGACAAAGGCGCGGCTGGAGAAGTTGATTAGTTTTGCCTTCGGGGCGAGCGGGGAGGAGCGGGGGCCGCCGATGGCCGAACTCCACGGGCTGCCGGGGACGGTGGCGACGGGATCGTTCCGGTAGCTGCGCACGTGGACGTTGGCGTCGGCCGACACGATGAGCGGGTCGGAGATCAGTGGGGTGCCGGGGGCGACGGCGCCGCCGAGGGCGCGGGGATCGGAGCCGTCGAGGGTGTAGGCGAGTTGCGCACCGGGCGGCGGGGTAAACGTGAGCGATGCGCCGTCTGAAACCGCTGCGGGAGGGGCGAGGAACTGCCGGTCGATCCATTGGGTGCGGTTGGCCAGCCAAGACTTCAGGGCGTCGACTTCGCCGGCGTAGCCGTTGCTGTAGCGGGAGGAATTGTCGGGCCAGCGGGTGGTGTCGCGGACGGCGGCAGCCGGTTCGACTGTCGCGGCGAGGGCGTCGACCAGCGCGGTGAGGTTGGCGAGGGCCAGTTCGCCTGCGCGCAGGCTTTGCCAGCGGTCGATCCAGTCCTGGATGAATTCGGGGTCGCGGGCGAGGAGGCCCCACCAACCGGTGTTCCAGACATCGGCGACGTCGGAGCTTCCCTCGTTAAACCACGTGTCCCAGCGCATGCCCCGGAGGTCGGCGGAACCGAATGCGCGGTCGAAATCCCAGAGGGGGCCGGCGACGAGTTTGCCCCCGCGGTCCTTGATGAAGTAGGCGCTCCGTTCCAAGGCGTCCAGGTTGCTGGCGAAGGTGTTGAGGAGGTGGTGATCCACCCAGGAGCTGCGATCGAGGTAGTCGAGATAGGTGCGCGTGACCCAATGGCCGTCGAAATCGGCGTAGAGGGCGTTCTCCATTTTCTGGACGTAGCCGCGGATGTAGTCGCGTTGCTCGGGCGCCAATTCGTCCAGCTTCGGATAGGCGAGGACGATGCAGGTTTCATTGCTCTGCGGGATGCCGTGGTCGGTGGTCCACCCGTATTCGTCGGCATCCTTGAGGTCGAGCTTCAGGATATAGCCGCCGGTGACGGCGGGGGCGGTGAGGTCGGACGTGGCGAGCGGGGCCAGGGCAAGACGCCCGGCGTTGATCTCGATGCGATCGGTCAGGATGTAGATTCCGTCGTAGTCCGTCTGGCCGAGGCCGTCGCCGTTGGAGTTGGAGAACACTTCGGTGAGTTGGGTGCGTGGCGCCCAGCGACCGAGGCGGTTGCTCAACGTGTAGATGAAGGAGTTGTGAAGATACGAGCGATCGAAGGTCCAGGGGCCGACGAGCGCCCATTTCTCGAAGGCATAGGCGGAGCCGAACAGCGGCTGGGCGCGTTTGCTGCCGAACGCGTCGGTGAGCTTGAGATTGTAGCTTTTCTTGGGAAACGACGCCGACGAGGAGCCGCGCACGGTGGAGGTGAGCGGCGTGGCGAGGTCGGGCGGGCTGCCGAACACGGGCGAACCCGGGTTGCCGGCGCGGTAGGTGTAAAGCCACGACGGGTGGTCCACGCCGTCTTTTTCGAGCGGTCCGTAGCCGTGGTGGTCGATGACCATCACGGGCATTTGGCTTGTGAACCCGGCGACGTCCGGACCGATCTGCAGATAGTGGGCGGTCGTGGGCCTCCCGCGGCGGGTGTCGTCGGCGGAGAAGACGCAGGCCCGCAGGATCACGGTTGCGGCGATCGGAATCGGCGCGCGGTATTCGGGGGAGGTGGCGTCGGGCTCCGGCGGGGTCGCGCCCAGTGGCGAAGGCGGGGCGAGCACGTAGCGGATGTGTTCGCCCGCGCCGGCGCCGCCTAGTTGGAGCAGGAACGAATCGAGGAAGGGGCCGGCCGGGCGGGAGAGCGTCACCAAGGCGAGAAGCATGAACTCGCCGTTGGCCCGGCCCGGGGTCGGCTGGCGGAAATAGCCGGCGTCGAGGGTGTCGCCGTCGGCCGAGAAAAGGCGTCCATACGAAAGATCGTTGGACTGGGCCGGAAAGGTCGGGGCGTAGTCGGAGACCACCGTCGCCCCGTCGGGCTTGATCAACCCGAGATATTCGCCGCCGGCGCTGAGCGCGAAATTGGTGTGGAGCGGGCTGCCGGGGATCCGCCGGTTCTTGTTCGAAGCCCACACCACGATATAGCCGTCGCCGGGCAGCGTCACGGCGGGGAACTGCCACTTGGTTTTCGCCGACGCGGTGTCGGTGAGATACCAGCCGGCCAGATTGATCGGGCGGGCGTCGGGGTTGTGGATTTCGATCCAATCCGAAAAAACGCCGTCCTCGTCCGCCAAGGTCGCCGTGTTGGCGGCCATGAATTCGGTGATCGCCGGTTGCGCCGCGCCGGTGGAACCGAAGGCTGTCAGCAGCACACTCACCCAGCCCAGCGCGTGTTTTGGGAAGATTCTCCAGCGCGATTGAGTCATCGTTGCGCAGACGTTTCGGATTCCGCAGGTGGCCTCCTGGCTTTTCGTCGATGCCTTGGTCAAAAACATAAGCAGCGCGGCGAATTCGCAAGGGGTAGGCCGAAAAATCGGCGGTGGTCGGCGGCGGCGCGGGCCGGCGCCGCGAGCGCGATGCGGGCGCGCGGCGGGGCGCGACCCTGACACATATTGCGCTTGCGCCGCGTCCGCGCGGGCCCTTGGGTGCGCCTGCCTGTAGGGGTGTCCTCCGCGGAGGACTGAGATTGCGGTGCGCTCGACCGCTCGACCCTTCGAACCTGGACGGATCATGCCGACGAAGGAAACAGCAGGCGCCGCAAATGCGCCATTCTGGGGGCGTCCGGCGCCCCTTCTGTCGGGAGTTCGTTCAGGGCAGGCGCTCCGCCACCATGAAAATCCCGCACCGCCACCTCTTCCTCCTCGCCGCGACGCTCGTCACGGGTGAAGTCACCCGCGCCCAAACCGCCGCACCCGTGCCGCCCGCACCCGCGGGCGAAACCGTGCAACTCGGCCCGGTCCGCGTCAGCAGCGATCTCTGGGAATCGCCGCTCGCGCGCATTCCGGCCAGCGTCACGGTCTACGACGAGCCGGCCTTGCGCGCCGGCGCCGTGCGCCACTTCGGCGACCTCGCCGACCAGATTCCCAACCTCACGTTCACGGGCGCTACCTCGCGTCCGCGTTATTTCCAGATCCGCGGCATCGGCGAGAATTCCCAATACGAGGGCGAGACACCCGATTCCACGGTGCGCTTCTTCGTCGACGACCTCGATTTCACCGGGCTCGGCACGCTCGGCGGCACGTTCGATGTCCGGCAGGTCGAAGTGTTGCGCGGCCCCCAGGCCGGCGCGTTCGGGGCCAACGCGGCCGGTGGCGTCGTCCGCCTGCTCACGAATGCGCCCACGCCATTCTGGACCGGCCAGGTCGAGGCCAATGCGGGCGGTGATGCGTTGCGCGAGGGCGGTTTCGCGGTCGGCGGTTCGCTCTCGCCGAGCCAGCCGGAGCGGCTCATGGCCCGCGTGGCGATCCACCGGAGCAACAGCGACGGTTTCCGCCGCAACGTGACGCTCAACCGCGACACGAACGCTCGCGACGAGTTCTCCGCCCGCCTGCGGCTCACGGCGAACCCCTCGTCCCGCCTGCGCCTCGAAGGCACGCTC
>JBIKOK010000085.1:0-25069 GCA_044358025.1 Opitutaceae bacterium | reverse complement strand
CGTGAGCAGCATCCAGGTCGTGTCGTAGTAATACCAGCTCTCGGTGTAGTCGTCGGAGATGCACGCGGTGCCGAGGCCGAATTCGGCGGCGAGGCGCTCGACGACGGGCTGGAGGTCGAGGTAACGATTTGAGATGTGCACGGCGATGACGCCGTTGGGCTTGAGGTGCTTGAGGTAGATGGCGAAGGCCTCCTTCGTCAGGAGGTGGACGGGGATCGCATCGCTGCTGAACGCGTCGAGCGCGAGGAGGTCGAGGTTCTGCGGCTGGTTGGCGGCGAGTTCGTGCTCCATCTCGAGCCGGGCGTCGCCCATGATGACGTCGAGTTTGGCGGGGCACTGCTCGAGGTAGGTGAAAGGGTCGCGGGCGAGTTTTTCGACGGCGGGGTTGATTTCGTAGAGGCGGACGTAGTCGCCGGATTTGCCGTAGACGGCGAGCGAGCCGGTGCCGAGGCCGACGACGGCGAAGCGTTTGTTCTTCTGTTCGGGCAGGTGGGCGAAGGCGAGGCCGATGCCGCTGTTGGGGCCGTAGTAGGAGGTGGCGACGAAACTGCGGTCGGTGCCGACGAACTGGAGGCCGTGGGTGGTCGCGCCGTGCATGAGGAGGCGATAGTGCTCGTCGGGATTTTCGGGCGAGTAGTCGAAGACTTTGAGGGTGCCGTAGAAGTTGCGGGAGGAACGGATCACGGACGTCGACTCCTTGTCGCGCATTTGCTCGAAGAGCTGGTAGCCGAGGCCGCCCGCGAGGAGGACGACGACGAGGCCGAGGGACAGACGCCATTCGGCGACGACGCGGCGGCGCTTCAGATCGAAGGCGCAGGCGAGAAACACGGCGAGGGCGGCGGCGATTTTCCACGCGTGGTCCTTGTAGAACGTCATCAGCTCGGGGCCGACGCCGGCGCTGCCGTCGAAGGTGGCTTCGAGGGCGGGGACGGCGACGGTGGCGAGCATGGCGCCGGCGGCGGCGCCGAGGACGAGGGTGCGGCTGCGGTGGCGGAAGCAGACGACGGCGAAGACGACGGCGAGGACGGCGAGGCCGACCTGGAGTTCGCGGTATTCGAGGAAGACGGCGGGGGCGACGACGGCGACGAGGAGGCCGCCGAGGGCGCCGCCGGCGGAGATGAAGAGAAAGTAGGACGTCAGGTAGCGCGGGGCGGGCTTGAGTTGGTAGAGTTCGCCGTGGCAGATCATGCAGACGACGAAGAGCGTGCCGGTGTAGCCGGCGATCTGGAGTTTCATCGGCGCGTCGCTGCCGGCGTCGAGGAGGCGGACGAGGCAGGCGATGCCGACGATGAGGAGGGCGGAGAAAACGCCGCGGTGATACCAGCGGGCGTGGTCGAAGCAGACGACGAAAGTCAGCAGGTAGAGGGCGAGCGGCAGGACCCAGAGAAACGGAATGACGGCGACCTCCTGGCAGAGCTTGTTGGTGATGGCGAGGAGGAGGACGGAGGCGAGGGCGGGGAGGGCGATCCAGAGGAGTTTGTCGGAGAGCGGGGCGTTGGGCGTGGCGGGCAGGGCATGGGGCGACGGATCGGCGGAGTCGGCGGGGGGGGGGGCGGGCCGGTGTTGCCAGACGCGGAGGGCGCAAAAACCACAGAGGAGGACGAAGAGGCCGAGGCCGACGGACCACATCACGGCCTGCTCCTGGCGGGAGAACCGGACCTCGAAGAAGACTGGGTAGCTGAGGAGCGCGAGGAGCGAGCCGATGTTGGAGAGGGCGTAGAGGCGGTAGGGGGAGATGCCGGGGTTGGTGACGCTGAACCACTGTTGCATGAGCGGTCCGGTGGCGGAGAGGACGAAGTAAGGCAGGCCGATCGTGACGGTGAGGAGGAGGAGGATTTGCCACGTGGGATCGCCGGTGACGTGGGATTTCCAGCTGTCGTTGGGGGTGATCGGCAGGAGCGCGAGGGAGAGGAGCAGGAGGCCGAAGTGGAGGGCGGCCTGACCGCGGGGCTTCAGGAGCGTCGAGGAAAAGTGGGCGTAGGCGTAGCCGCCGAGGAGCAGGGTTTGGAAAAACAGGAGGCAGGTGGTCCAGACGCCGGGGCTCCCGCCGAACCAGGGGAGAATGTATTTGCCGATGAGGGGCTGGACTTGGAAGAGGAGGAAAGCACCGGTGAAAATGCTGAGGGCGAAGGGGAGCATGAAGGTGGAGGGTGGGGAGGCTCGGCGAGGGCGCGCGACTTCGTTACGGAGGCGGGCGCGACGGAGCGAGACACAAAACGCAGGAAATCCGCCAGACGGGCGGGCCGGGCGGTTGGTTCGGGGAAAATGCGCGCGCGGTCGTGGGCGGGGTGGGGCGCGGCGTTCGAGCCGGGGCGCGCCATCGACCGGCGCCGGATCGCGCGGCCAGCGGGCCGCCGCGCTGCGCGTCGGAGGGCGCGATGATCCGCCTTCGCCAATGCGGTCGCGACCGGTCGGGTGGGGTCGTCCATGCAATTTGCGCCGCCCCGGAGCCCGTGGCTGGGTGCGTTCGGCGCGCTGGTCGCGTGGTTGTCGGTGGGCTTTGCGCCGGATGCGGCGGGGTCGGTCAGGGCGGCGATGCGTCGGGCGGGAAGGTCTCCGCCAACACCTGGCGCAGTTCGGACGGGAAAATGGGCTTGGGCAGAATGCGGTCGACGCCGAGTTTCAGATAGGCCGCGCCGATGGCCGGGCTTAGTTCGGAGCTGAAGACGATAATCTTGCCGGCAAACGGCTCGGCGCCGAGCGCGGTGACGAGCTCCAGGCCGTTCATTTTCGGCATGTGGTGGTCGGTGATCAGCAGGTCGAGCGAGTGCGGTGCCGCTTTGATTTTCGCGAGTGCCAGCTCACCGTCGGCGACGCACTCAACGGAGTGGCCGTCGCGGGTCAGGGCGATGCGCGCCACCTCGCGGAGATCGCGGAGGTCTTCCGCATAGAGAATGCGCAGGGCTCTTCCTCGGCGGGTTGGCTCGTTGGGCGGCGGCACAGGCATGGGAGGTGACGCCGGGATAAGGCACGATTGGCCGGGAATTGCACGCTTCGGGCTGCAAAAAATACGTCAATAAAGGGCGGCAGCAGGGGGGAGCGGGTCTCTCCCGTCCGTGTATCCGGGCCGGGCGATTACGCGGAGAAGGGCGCGGCGCAGAGGCTCGCGTCTACTCGAGTCCGCGGCGGCGGAGCAGCGGCTTGATGTCGGGCTCGGCGCCGGTGAAGTTGCGGAAGAGCGTCATCGCCTCGTCGCTGCCGCCGCGGGAGAGCAGGGTGGCGCGGAAGTGGTCGCCGTTCTGGCGGGTGAGGCCCCCGTGGGAGGTGATCCAGTCGACGCTGTGCGCATCGAGGACTTCGCTCCAGAGGTAGGAGTAATAACCGGCGGAATAGCCGCCGGCGAAGGCGTGGGAAAAATAGGTGCTGCGGTAGCGCGGGGGCACGGGGGCGAAATCGACGCCGGCTTTTTTCAGCGCGGCGGCTTCGAACGCGAGCACGCCGTCGGCGGAGGGCACTTCGTCGGGCTTGAGCTGGTGCCAGGCCTGGTCGAGCAGGGCGGCGGCGAGGTATTCGGTGGTCTTGAAGCCCTGGTTGAACTTCGCGGCGGCGGCGACCTTCGCGAGCAACTCGGGCGGCAGCGGGGCGCCGGTCTGGTAATGTTTGGCGTAGTGCGTGAGCACCGCGGGCCAGGTGGCCCACATTTCGTTTACCTGCGAGGGATATTCGACGAAGTCGCGCGGGACGCTGGTGCCGGCGAAGCGGGGATACTTCACCGCGGAGAACATCCCGTGCAGGGCATGGCCGAACTCGTGGAACAGCGTGTTGACCTCGTCGTGGGTGAGGAGCGTGGGCTGGCCGGCGGGCGGGTGCGGGATGTTGAGGTGGTTGCCGATGACGGGCTTGGTGCCGCGGAGGCCGGACTGGGGGACGTAGGCGTTGGCCCAGGCGCCGCCCCTTTTCGTCGGGCGGGCGTAGAAGTCGCCGAGGAAGAGCGCGAGCGGGGAGCCGTCGGCGTTGAAGACCTCGAACGTGAGCATGTCGGGGTGGTAGCCCTTGAGGTCGGGGCGTTCTTGGAAGGTGATCCCGTAGAGTTTCGTGGCGGCGTAGAACACGCCGTCGACCAGCACGCGGCGCAGTTCATAGTAGGGCCGGAGCTGGGACTCGTCGAAGGCGTAGCGGGCCTGCCGGACTTTTTCGGAATAGAGGTCCCAGTCGCAGGCGGCGACGGTGAAGCCGCCTTTTTCGCGGTCGACGATGGCCTGCATGTCGGCGGCCTCCCTGCGGGCGTTGGCCACGGCGGGCGCGGCGAGCTGGGTGAGGAGGCGGTTGACCGTGTCGACGGTGCGGGCGGTCTGTTCTTCCAACTGGAGGGCGGCGTGGCTGGCGTAGCCGAGGAGCTGGGCGCGTTCGGCGCGCAGGCGGGCGAGGGCGGCGACGGTGGCGCGGGTATCGAATTCGCCGCCGCGGCTGCCGCGGGCGAGCGAGGCCTGCATGAGGCGTTCGCGCACGGTGCGGTTGGTGAGCAGCGTGAGCGGGGGCTGGCCGCTGGTATTGGTGAGGCCGAGGGCGAACTGGCCGTCGCGGCCGGCGGATTGCGCGGCGGCGGCGGCCGCGGCGATGGCGGCGTCGGGGAGGCCGGCCAGTTCTTCGCGCGTGGCGACGAAGACGAGGGAGGCGTTGATTTCGTTGAGGACGCGCTGGCTGAATTCGGTGGAGAGTTTGGCGAGTTCGGCGTTGAGGGCGCGGAGCTTGGTCTTGTCGGCCTCGCCGAGTTTGGCGCCGCCGCGGACGAAGTCTTTATAGTAGCGGTCGAGCAGGCGGTCGGATTCGGGATCGAGGCCGAGGGAGGCGCGGGCCGTGTGCAAGGTTTGGAGACGGGCGAAGAGCGCCGGGTTGAGGCGGATGGCGTCGCGGTGGGCGGCGAACTTGCCCGCCATCTCGCGCTCGAGTTTTTGAAGCGTGGGATTGGTGTCGGCGCCGGTGAGGATGCCGAACACGCCGGTGGCCCGCTTCAAGGTTTCGCCGGAACGCTCGAGGGCGATCACGGTGTTTTCGAGAGTCGGCGCGGCGGTGTTGGCCGTGATGGCGGCGATTTCCTGCAGTTCCTCGGCCATGCCCTGGGCGAAGGCGGGGGCGAAGTGCTCGTTCTTGATCTGGGCGAACGGCGGCAGGTGATAGGGCAGGGTGCTCTCGGTGAGGAGCGGGTTGGCCGGAGCGGCGGGCTGGGCGTGCATGCGAACGGAGAGGGCGAGGCTGAGGGCGGTGAGGAGCAGGGCCCGGCGGGCCGGGCGCCGGGCGAGGGGGACGAGGGTGGAACTTGGCATGCGACCCACCGTGCGGGGCTTGCCCGCGCTGGCAAGTCAACTGGCGTCGACGGGGGCGGGAGTTGGGCGTTGCGCCCGGGGGCCGGGCGGCTAGCAAAAGCCGATGGACCAATTTTTGCGCGCGTTGCGGTGGATCGGGTGGGCGGGGTGCTGCGGATGGCTTGGGGCCGGCGCGGCGGAGGCGGATCGGTGGCTTTGGCTCGAGGAGATCGACGGCCCCAAAGCCCTCGACTGGGTGAAGGCGCACAACGAGGCGACGGAGCGGACGCTGACGGCGACGCCGGACTACGCGGCGCTTTACCGTGACGCGCTGGCCGTGCTCGACGCGGCGTCGCGGGTCCCCGACGTCGTGCAACGCGGCGGTTATCTCTACAATCTCTGGCAGGATCGCGATCATCCGCGCGGTCTTTACCGGCGCACGACGCCCGCCGAATTCCGGCGGGCGGAGCCGAAGTGGGAAACGGTGCTCGATGTCGACGCGCTGGCGAAAACGGAGGGCCGGCCGTGGGCGTTTGGCGGCGCGGTCTGGTTGCCGCCGGAGAACCGGCGCTGTCTGATCCGCCTGGCGCCCGGAGGCGGCGATGCGGTGGAGGTGCGCGAGTTCGACGCGGTGCAGAAGGCCTTTGTGGCGGACGGATTTTTCCTGCCGACGGCGAAGTCGCGGGTCACGTGGCGCGACGCCGAGACACTGTATGTGGCGACGGACTTCGGGGCGGGTTCGCTCACGAAATCGGGTTATCCGCGCAGCGTGAAGCGGTGGACGCGCGGCACGCCGCTGGCGGCGGCGGTGGCGTTGCACACGGGGGCCGAAGGCTCGGTTTCGACCGAGGCGCGGCGCGTGCGGGCCAAGGAAGGCGATATCGATCTGGTGAGCGAGGGGCTGACCTTTTGGACGCAGCAGCACTATCAGATTCTGGGCGGGGCCTTGCGGCCGCTCGCGCTGCCGCCGACGGCGCGGATCGTGGGCGGGTTTCGCGGGCGGCTGGTGCTCTGGTTGAAGGAGGACTGGCGGACGGGCGGCGTGCTGTATCCGAGCGGGGCGGTGCTGGTGGCCGACGCCGCGGCGTTGCGCGGCGAGGCGGGGCGCATCGAACAGGTGGTCGAGCCGACCGCGCACGCGGTGGTGAAGGGGGTCCAGCCGACGCCCGCGGGGATCTTGGTCGCGGCGCTCGATGACGTGCGCGGGCGGCTCCTGCGTTTCACGCCCGGGGCGGCGGGCGCCGCCGGTTGGACGCGGACGACGGTGGCGTTTCCGGACAACGGGGCGATCGACATCAAGACGACGGACGACGAGAGCGGCGACGCGGTGGTGGAATTCCAGTCGTTTCTCACGCCGCCGTCGCTCTATGCGGTGACGGCGGGCAGTGACGAGCCGGTGCTGTTGAAGTCGCAGGCGCCGGCCTTCGACGGCGGGCGGTTTGAGGTGGCGCAATATTGGACGGCGTCGGCGGACGGGACGCGGGTGCCGTATTTCGTCGTGATGCCGAAAGGGCTGAAACGCGACGGCACGGCGCCGACGTGGATGTTTTCGTATGGTGGTTTTGAGAACGCGCTGACGCCCTCCTATTCGGGGTCGTACGAGAAACTGAGCGGCGCGTATGGGAAGCTGTGGCTGGAGCGCGGCGGGGTTTTTGTGCTCGCGAACATCCGGGGCGGCGGTGAGTTCGGCCCGGCCTGGCACACGTCGGTCCTGAAGGAAAATCACTTCAAGTGCTTCGAGGATTTCGAAGCGGTGGCGCGCGATCTGGCGGCGCGGAAAATCACCGCGGCGGCGCACCTCGGGATCGAGGGGCGCAGCAACGGCGGGTTGCTGGTGGCGGCGACGATGCTGCGGTATCCGGGCCTTTACGGTGCGGTGGTGTGCGGCAACCCGCTGGTCGACATGCGCCGGTATCACAAGCTGCTCGCCGGGGCGAGCTGGGTGGCGGAATACGGCGATCCGGACGTGCCGGAGCAGTGGGCGTTTCTGGAGAGCTATTCGCCGTACCAACGCGTGCAGGCGGGCGCGAAGCTGCCGCCGGTAATGTTCTACACCTCGACGCGCGACGACCGCGTGCATCCGGGCCACGCGCGAAAAATGGCGGCCAAAATGGAGTCGCTCGGCCACGCGGTGGAGTATTACGAGAACACCGAGGGCGGGCACCACGGCAGCGTGACGAACGAGCAGCTCGCGACGCGGCTGGCGCGGACGTATGCGTTTCTGTGGGCGAACCTGCGGTGACGGGAGAGCGTCGGGCGCCGGAGCCGCAGGGCGGGCGGCGTTTAGACGCGGCGCTCGGGTAGATGCGGCGCCGGGGCGAGCAAAGCGCGGGGAGCGGAAGCGAGGTTGTCGTTGCGGTGCGGCGGAGGACGTGACTCGTTGCTTTCCGCGCGGGAAATTTCCGCCGGCAGTCCTTTTCCTTTCCAATGACTTCACGCCTTATCCTCCTGGTGGCGACGCTGGGCGTCGCCGTCTCTACGTTTGCCGCCGAGCCGAAACCGTTCGCGCTCTGGCCAGGGAAAGCGCCGGGCGAGACGAAGGAACTTCCGCCCGAGGGCGACATGACGAAGCCCACGGATCGCCCGGTCGCGGGCAAAGCGGTCGTGCGGCTGGGCCAGGTGGCGAATCCGACGCTGACGGTCTACTCGCCCGCGGCGGGGAAAAACACGGGTGCGGCCGTGCTCGTGTGCCCGGGGGGCGGCTACAACATCCTCGCGTGGGATCTCGAGGGCACGGAAATCTGCGAATGGCTGAACTCGCTCGGCGTGACGGCTGTGCTTTTGAAATATCGCGTGCCGCGGCGGGCGGGGCTGGAGAAGCACGCGGCGCCGTTGCAGGACGCGCAGCGGGCCATGGGACTCGTGCGGCAGCGCGCGGCGGAACTGGGGGTCGACCCGCAGCGCATCGGGGTGTTGGGGTTTTCGGCGGGCGGTCACC
This sequence comes from Opitutaceae bacterium, assembly GCA_044358025.1. Taxonomy (GTDB): domain Bacteria; phylum Verrucomicrobiota; class Verrucomicrobiia; order Opitutales; family Opitutaceae; genus GAS368. Next base: position 16,888 of record JBIKOK010000085.1, on the reverse strand, counting down.
TCGCCGCGGTGTTGAGCCACACGCACGCGACGCGCACCTACGAGCCGGTGGACGCGGCGGATGCCGTCAGCTGCCGCCCGGATTTTTCCGTGCTGATTTATCCCGCGTATCTGACGATCAAGGAAAAGGGCGACGCGGTCGCGCCGGAGTTGCCGGTGAGTGCGACCGTGACGCCCCCGACCTTCCTCGCCATGGCGGAGGACGATCCGATCCGGGTGGAGACGGCGCTGTTTTATTACGCCGCGCTGAAGAACGCAAAGGTGCCGGCGGAGATGCACCTCTATCCCAAGGGCGGCCACGGCTACGGTCTGCGGCGGACGGCGGATGACGTGACGACGTGGCCGGATCGGGTCGGCGATTGGTTGAAGGCGTCGGGGTGGCTGAAACCCCGAGCTCATTGAGGCAGCTGGCGCGCGAGGTCGCTCGCGGCTTGCGGATGCGGAGGGGGGCGGCCACCTTCCGATCCTCCGATCCTCCGATCCTATGAACCGATTTGGCACTCCTGACGACGACCACCAGCCGGTGATGTGGCTGGGAGGCTATGCGATTTACGCGGCGCATCTCATCGCGTTCGTGTTTGCGGCCTCCGTGGTCGTCACGACGCTGACGATGTTTTTCAATGTCGGACTGCTGCTCGCGTGGCTGCCGTTCAACAGCGAACTCGTGCTGCGCGGACAGGTGTGGCGGGTTCTGTCGTATGGGTTGGTGAATCCGCCGAGCCTGCAGCTCGTGTTCGATCTGCTGTTCATCGCGTGGTTCGGCCGGGAGGTGGAGAAGTTTGTGGGCCGTCGGAAATTTCTGTGGCTCTACGCGGGCATCTACCTGGTGACGCCCCTGCTGTTCACGCTGATCGGCCTGTGGGTGCCGATGCAGCGGGCGGGGGAGATCGGGGCGTTTGCACTCTTCATCGCGTTCGCGACGCTCTATCCCAACGCGGTGATGATGTTCGACGTGCTCGCCAAATGGGCGGCGCTGATTCTGGTCGCGATCTTCACGTTGATGGCGCTGGCCTATCACGATTCGGCCGGGCTGATCGCGCTGTGGGGGACGTGCGGATGGGCCTACGCGTATGTGCGGCACGAGCAGGGGGCCTTTGCGCTGCCGAGCTTCCGGTTTTGGCAACGCAAACCGAACCTCCGGGTGCTGCCGGATCTGCCCGCGAAACCGGCGGTCCGCAGCGCGGCCGCGCCGACCGCCACGATGGCGGAGATCGACGGGTTGCTCGACAAGATCGCACGGTCGGGTTTGGCGAGTCTGACGGAGAAGGAGCGCACCAAACTGAACGAGGCGCGGGCGGAAATGCTGAAGAAGAGCGCGGGACGTTGACGCGGGGAAGGACGGGTGGGTCGCGCCCGGGGCGTGGCGGGCGCGGGCCGGCCGGGCGCATCGCCGGGGCCTGCCAGCCGGTGCGGCGGAGGACCGCGGCGAAGGCTTCGCCGACGTTTACTTTCGACGGGCGGCGGTTACGCTCCGGTCATCGGCGTCGGACGAGTGGCGCTCCGCCCGCAAGGCCGAGTGCCCCGCGCCCGACGAATTGCCCAGTCAAACATCGAAACCACAGGAGGCGTTATGCCAGCCATGAAATTGAAGGCGTTCTTGGACAGTCACGGGGTGCGCTACGTGAGCATCCAGCATTCGGTCGCGTTTACGGCGTCGGAAGTCGCGGAGTCGGTCCATGTGAAAGGGCGCGATTTTGCGAAGACGGTGATTGTGAAGATGGGCTCGGTCATGGCGATGGTGGTGCTGCCGGCGAGCCGCCGGATCGTGCTGCACGACCTGAGGGACATGCTCGGCAGCGTCGAATTGCGGCTCGCGACGGAGGCGGAATTCAAGGGGGCGTTTCCCGACTGCGAGCTCGGCGCGATGCCGCCGTTCGGCAATCTCTACGGCATGCCGGTCTACGTCGAATCCAGCCTGGCAGACGAAGCGGAGATCGCCTTCAACGCCGGCACGCACAGCGAAGTCATTCAGATGGCGTATGAGGATTTCGCCGAATTGGTGAAGCCGATGGTGCTGGATTTCGTGACGACGTAAGGGAGGCGGGGCGCCGGCAGTGGGCCGGGTCGACCGGGCGGTGTCGCCCGGTCGTCCCGCCCGGATCAGCGCCGCGGAACGGGTGGCCCGGCCCAGGCCGCGCGGGGTGGAGGGGGCGCGGCCGACCATCACGATGAAAGCGGGTACGGGGAGGCGGGATACGGCGCACGATCTGCCGGCGCCGTTCTCCGGCCGTGACGTTCGGGTGCGGCGGCTTCGGGCCCGCGCCCATCCACGCGTGCGCCGGCATGAAAATGATACCCGGCGATCCGGGCGCCCACGCAAGCCCGCGGCTCAACCCGCATCGTAGTCCAGCCACGGGCCGAGCCACTTTTCGGTGGCGGCGACGGTCTGGCCTTTGCGGGTGGCGTAGTCGGCGACCTGGTCCCGGCCGAGTTTTCCGACGCCGAAATATTTTGAGTCGGGATGGTTGAAATACCAGCCGCTGACGGAGGAGGCCGGGGACATCGCGCAGCTTTCCGTGAGGGTGATGCCGGTGGCGGCCTCGACCCCGAGGAGGCTGAAGAGGATCGGCTTCTCGGTGTGGTCGGGGCACGCGGGATAACCGGGGGCGGGGCGGACGCCGCGGTATTTTTCGCGGATGAGGTCCTCCATCGGCAGGTTTTCCGTCTTGCCGTAGCCGCAGAACTCGCGGGCGCGATGGTGCATCATTTCGGCGAGTGCTTCGGCGAGGCGGTCGCCGAGGGCCTGCGCCATGATCGCGTTGTAGTCGTCGTGCTGCGCGCGGAACTCGGCGGCGAAGGCTTCGACGCCGTGACCGGCGGTGACGGCAAAGCCGCCGCAGTAGTCGATGAGGCCGCTGTCGCGCGGGGCGAGGTAATCGGCGAGGCAGTGGTTGAACTGGTCGGCGGGTTTGTCGAGCTGCTGGCGGAGCTGGTGGAAGCGCGTGCGCACGGCGGTGCGGGACTCGTCGGAGTAGATCTCGATGTCGTCGCCGACGGCGTTGCAGGGCCAGAAGCCGATGATGGCTTTGGCGGTGAACCGTTGCTCCGCGATGATCTGTGCGAGGAGTTTCTGCGCGTCGGCGAAGAGCTTCTTCGCTTCGACGCCCACGACGGCGTCGTCGAGGATTTGCGGGAAGCGCCCGTGCAGTTCCCAGGCGCTGAAGAACGGAGCCCAATCGATGTAGCGGACGATGTCGGCGAGCTGCAGCGGTGCGGGGTGGAAGGTGGCGTTCTCGGACGGGGCGGTGGAGTAGACGCGCGTGCCGAGGAACTCGGGGCGGGGGCGGTCGACGGTGGCCCAGTCGTAGTGCTGCTTGCGGTCGCGGGCCTGCTGGAGAGTGAGGAGCGGGCGCTTGTTGCGCCGGGCGGCGAATTCCTCGCGCTGGCGTTCCTGTTTCGCGGTGTTTTCGGCGATGAAGGCCGGTTTTTGATCGGGGGAGAGGAGGGAGCTGACGACGTTGACGACGCGGGAGGCGTCGAGGACGTGGACGACGCCGTGGGGGTATTCGGGGGCGACTTTGACCGCGGAGTGGGCGGGACTGGTGGTGGCGCCGCCGATGAGGAGCGGGATGGTGAAGCCGCCGCGTTTCATTTCCTTCGCGACGTGGACCATCTCGTCGAGCGAGGGCGTGATGAGGCCGGAGAGGCCGATGAGGTCGACGTCGAGTTCCTTGGCTTTCGCGAGAATCTTGTCGCAGGAGACCATGACGCCGAGGTCGGTCACCTCGTAGTTGTTACAGGCGAGAACGACGCCGACGATGTTCTTACCGATGTCGTGGACGTCACCCTTGACGGTGGCGATGAGGAATTTTCCCTGGGCGCGGGTGGCTTCGCCGGCGGCGGTGGCGCGGGCTTTTTCGGCTTCCATGAACGGCGTGAGGTAGGCGACGGAGCGCTTCATCACGCGGGCGGATTTCACGACCTGGGGCAGAAACATTTTGCCGGCGCCGAAGAGATCGCCGACGACGCGCATGCCGTCCATGAGCGGGCCCTCGATGATTTCGAGCGGGCGAGAATATTTTTGGCGGCACTCCTCGGTGTCGAGGTCGACGAACTGGTCGATGCCCTTGACGAGGGCGTGGGAGAGCCGGGCTTCGACGGGGGCGTTGCGCCAGGCGAGGTCTTCCTTGAGTTCGGTCTTGGATGCGCCGCCCTGGGCGGCTTTGAGGTCGTCGGCGAATTTGACGAGGCGGTCGGTGGAGTCGGGGCGGCGGTTGAGGAGGACGTCCTCGACGTAGGTGCGGAGGGTGGGCTCGATCTCGTCGTAGTTGCCGAGCATGCCGGCGTTGACGATGCCCATGTCCATGCCCTCGCGGATGGCGTGGTAGAGGAAGGCGGTGTGGATGGCCTCGCGGACGGGGTTGTTGCCGCGGAAGGAAAAGGAGACGTTGGAAACGCCGCCGGAGACTTTCGCGCCGGGGAGGGTGGCCTTGATGATCCGCGTGGCTTCGAAGAAATCGACGGCGTAGTTGTTGTGCTCCTCGATGCCGGTGGCGACGGTGAGGATGTTGGGGTCGAAAATGATGTCCTCGGGCGGAAAGCCGAGGGTGTCCACGAGGAGGCGATACGCGCGGGTGCAGATGCGGACCTTTTCGTCGCGGGTGGCGGCCTGGCCCTGTTCGTCGAAGGCCATGACGACGGCCGCGGCGCCGTAGCGCAAAATGAGTTTGGCGCGGCGGAGGAATTCGGCCTCGCCGTCCTTGAGGGAGATGGAGTTGACGATGCCTTTGCCCTGGAGGCATTGGAGGCCCGCCTCGAGGACGGTCCATTTCGAGGAGTCCACCATCACGGGCACGCGGCAGATGTCGGGTTCGGCGGCGATGAGGTTGAGGAACTTCACCATGGTGGACTCACCCTCGATGAGGGCTTCGTCGACATTGATGTCGATGATGTTGGCGCCGCTCTCGACCTGCTGTTTGGCGATGGCGAGGCAGGCGTCCCAGTCGCCGGCCTTGAGGGCCTTGGCGAACTTCGGGGAGCCGGTGATGTTGGTGCGCTCGCCGATGACGAGGAAGCTGGAGGCGGCGGAGGAGGCGGTGGTGGACACGGGAAATGGGGAGACGGAGGACGAGAGACCGTGGACGGAGGTCAGGCCCCGAGGGCTGACGGGCGGCGGGCGATGAAGGTGGCGAGGCCGGCGGTGAGTTCGTCGTGGATGAGCGTGAGGCCGGCGTCCTCGAGTTGGGCGCGGACCCAACCGGGCGCGATGCGGACTTTTTCGTAGGTGCTCACGGTCATTGACCAGTCGGAGGCCGAGGAGTCCCGGGTGTGAAGGAGATCGTGAACGGTGAGGTGCGTCGGGCCGAATTCGAGGAAGCAGGTGAAGATGCGGTGGGCGTCGCTGCGCACGGGGATGAAGCGGTCGGGGCCGGTGCGGGGGGGGGAGTAGTCGCGGAACGAGAGGATCAGGTGGCCGCCGGGCGCGAGGGCGGCAGCGCTGTCGGAGAGGAGTCGGGCGACTTGGTCGAGCGAGGCGAGGTGCGTGAGGGTGTCGCCGGCGCAGACGATCAGGTCGGGTGCGCGCTGGGTGGTATGCGAGGTGATGTCGCACATGTCGCCGAACGCCGTCTGAACGGTGAGGTGGGCGGCGGTGGCATCGCGGGCAAGTTCGGCGAGCAGGGTTTCGCTGAGATCGACCGCGGTGACGGCGTAGCCGGCCTCCGCTAGAGGAAGAGCCTGGAAGCCGCTGCCGGCCCCGAGGTCGAGGGCGGTCGCGTCGGGGTGGGAGGGAGCGAGGGAATGCGCGCGGAGAAACTCGGCGAATTGGCGCCGGGGGGCTTCCGCGCCGCCGCGCATCCACGTGTAAATGGGCGCGAGGTGGCGGTCGTAGTGGTCTTTGACGGAGGCCATGTTGGACGCGCAGCGCGAAATGTTCAGGCGACGAGCAGGGGTTCGAGGCCGCTGAGGCGCATGGCGCGCGTTGGGCGGGGGATCGGGCGCGCGGGGAACGGGCGCACGGCTTGGGCGATGGCGGCGATGTGGGGCGGCGTGGAACCGCAGCAGCCGCCGACCATGTTGACGAAGCCGCTGGCGGCGAATTCACCGAGGACGGCGGCCATGTCGGCAGGGGTTTCGTCGTAGCCGCCAAAGGCGTTGGGCAGGCCGGCGTTCGGGTAGCAGGTCACGTAGCACTCGGCGATCTTGGCGAGTTCCTCGACATAGGGGCGCATGGCTTTGCCGCCGAGCGCGCAATTGATGCCGACGGAGAACGGTTTCGCGTGGCGGATGCTGTGGTAAAACGCGCCGATCGTTTGGCCGGAGAGCGTGCGGCCCGAGGCGTCGGTGATGGTGACGGAAATCATCACGGGCACGCGGGCGGCGGAACCGCGTTCGTCGAAAATGCTTTCGATGGCGAAGAGGGCGGCTTTGGAATTGAGGGTGTCGAAAATGGTTTCGACGAGGAGCGCGTCGACGCCGGCGTCGAGGAGGGCGCGGATTTGTTCGGTGTAGGCGGTGACGACCTGGTCCCAGGTGACGGCGCGGTAGTCGGGCCGGTTGACGTCGGGCGACATCGAGAGCGTGCGGTTGAGCGGGCCGATGGCGCCGGCGACGAAACAGCGGCGGCCCGGGGTGGCGGCCTCGGCGGCGAGGGCGGCGCGGCGGGCGCAGGCGACGGCGGCGAGGTTCAGGTCCGTGACGATGCGCTCAAGTTTGTAGTCGGCCTGGCCAATGGAGGTAGAGCTGAAGGTGTTGGTCTCGACGATGTCGGCGCCGGCGGCGAAATAGTCGGTGTGGATTTTTTCGATGATATCGGGGCGGGTGAGGCAGAGGAGGTCATTGTTGCCCTTCAAGTCGTGCGGGAAAGCGGCGAAGCGCGCGCCGCGGAAGTCGGCTTCTTCGAGCGGGTAGGTCTGGATCATCGAACCCATCGCGCCGTCGAGGACGGCGATGCGCTCGGCGAAGAGGGCGCGGAACGCGGCCGCGCGCGCGGCGGTGGCGGCGGGATCGGCGGCGGGTGTGGCGGGCGTGGACATGGGGCGGGACGGTAGGGTGCGGCGGCGGCATTGCAAGCCAACGTATCGATGCATCGCTATGCGTTGATGTGAGTGAAAAAACGGGAGGCGGGTGGAGCCATGAGGCCCGCTGGCGGGAACAGAACGAAAACGGCCGACCCGGGGTAAGACGGGAATTAGGCTCGCGCGGCCGAACGAAGTGCGAAGTCTGCCGACGACTGGCGTTCTTTGGAATTTTTCGGGAAGCAGGGAAGGCCGTGAGAACCGGCCACAGTTGCGCTGCGGTATCGCATCACAAACCCACACCGGGCCGTCCGTCAGTCGGTCCGGGCAAAGTCAATCGGGGCGCTCACCCCGGTGAAGGCGAGGGGGGAGGAACAGTCCCGTCACGCGGGCCCAGGGGCCCGGGTGGCGACGCGACGACACATGCGGAGTCCGAAGACCTATTCCGGGAAAGCTCACGCGTCCGTCGCGATTGCGCGCGACGGTGCACGAAATCTTCATCGCAAAAATGAAGCGTGAGAGTGGTCATGGCCGCGCCGGTTTCCGGCCGGGTGCGCCTGCTCTTGCCCCACCTGGAAAGCAGACACCCATGAAATCATCCCTCCTGTCGGCGCGGTTTTCGCGCCGGTTTCTTCCGGCCGGGGCCGCGCTCGCGGCCGTCGCGTGGTCGCCTGCGCCCGCGTGCGCCCAACCTACGCCGGCGGTCGCCCAACTCGATCCGGTGGTCACGACCGCCACGCGCACCCCGGCGGCACCGCAGACGATCGGCGCGGTGGTCGACGTGATTTCCGCGGCGGATCTTGCGCGGCGGCAGGTCACCTCGCTTGGCTCGGCCCTCGGCATCATTGCGGGCGCCCCGCATTTTGCCACCGGGGCGGGCGGGGCGGTCAACTCGCTGTTTTTGCGCGGAGCGAATTCAAACCAGACGCTGTTTCTGGTCGACGGGCTGCGGCTCAACGACCCCAACACGGACTACCAGGTCTTTCTCGGCGGCGCGTGCGTGAGTTCCTGCGACAGTCTGGAAGTCGGGCATGGGCCGCAGAGCACGCTGTACGGCGGCGAGGCGGTCGGCGGCGTGGTGTCGTTGCGGGCGCAGCGGGGCACGGGGGCGCCGACCGCCCGGGTGGCGGCCGAAGCGGGGAGTTTTGGGACGGTGCAGGGTTCGGTCGCTGCGCAGGGGGCGGTCGGCGTGAACGCCTATTCGTTTGCGACGACCGGCGGCCACACGGACAACGACCGGGCGAACAACCGGTTTGATTCCGCGACGACGACGCTGCGGCTCGACCGCACGCTCAACGAGCGCGTGGCGGTGGGCGGCACGGTCCGCTGGTTTCACGGCGTGTATGGCGATCCCGGTGACCGACACACAAACGATCCTGACAACACGACGCGCGAGGAAAACGTGCTCGCGACGGCGTTTGCCGACCTGAAGTTGGCGGAAGCGTGGACGGCGCGCGCCGTGCTCGGCGGGCAGGACCGGCGGTTCGTTGCGGAGAGCCCGCGGGCGGGCCGGGCGACGGCGTTTACGGTGGTGAAGAACCGCCGGGCCGTGCTCGACACGCAGACGACCTATACCGGGGCGGAGCGGCAGCGGATCACGGCCGGCGTGACGGCCGAGTCGAATCACGCGCGCAACACGGGCTTCGGCGACATCAACCAGAAGCAGGGGCTGCTCGCGGTGTTTGTGCAGGACGAGCTTTCGCCGGTCGACGACGTGTATCTCACGGCGGGGCTGCGCGACGACGACTTCGATACGTTTGGCCGGGCGACGACGGGGCGGGCGACGGCGGCGTGGCTGGTGGCGAAGCGGGCGGTGAAGGTGCGCGGGAGCTACGGCACGGCGTTTCGTTCGCCGAGTTTTTTGGATCTGTACGGGCAGAGCGCGTTTTACGTCGGGAATCCCCGCCTCCGGCCCGAGCGGGCGCGGGGCTGGGATGCCGGGGCGGACTGGTATCTGGCGGCCAAGCGCGGGACGCTGAGCGCGACCTGGTTTGAGACGGATTTCACGGACCTGATCGCGAGCACGGCGAATTTCCGCAGTGTGGAAAACATCCAGCGGGCGCGCACGCGCGGTGCGGAGCTGGCGGTGCAGACGACGTGGCCCGGCGGCCTCGAAGTGCGCGCGAGCTACACGTATCTCGAAGCGCAGAACCGGACGGCGAACGTGCGGCTGTTACGGCGGCCGCGGCAGAGCGGGAGCGTGGATGCCTGGCGCGATTTCGGCGGAGGGGTGAGTGCGGGTGCCGGGGTGGCGTTTGCGGCGCACCGCCGCGACGTGGATGCGAAGACGTTTCGGCAGATTGATGGCGAGGACTACACGGTCACGCGCGTTTACGGTGCGTGGCAGGCCACGGCGCGGCTCGCGCTGAAAGTGCGGATCGAAAATCTCCTCAACGAAAACTATGAGGAAGTGAACGGCTACCCGGCGCTGGGGTTCGGGGCGTTTGCGGGCGCGGAGTGGACGTTCTGAAGGCACACCTCCTCCCGGCGGGTGACACCGCCGGGGTTTACGTTTCGGGGTTCGGACTGTCCCCCTGCACGGCTTGAAGGAGCTGTTTGATGTTGATGGGTTTCGTCAGAAACCCGTCCATGCCGGCCTCGCGGCAACGGTCCCGGTTTTCGGGAAAGGCGTTGGCGGTGAGCGCGAAGATCCGCGGTTGGACGCCGCCGGCGAAATGCCGCCGGATGGCGCGGGTGGCGGAGTAGCCGTCGAGTTCGGGCATCAGAATGTCCATCAAGATCAAGTCGTAGGGTTGGTTGACCGCGGCTTCGATCGCGAGCCGGCCGTTTTCGACGAGGTCGGGGGTGTAGCCGTGCTCGCGCAGATAGGTCGCGATCAGCAGGCGGTTTTCGGTCTGGTCTTCTGCGACCAAGATGCGGGTGGAGGGCCTCGCGGGCCCGGGGAGGGGGGCGGCGGCAGGCGCGGGGGCCCACGGCCGGGCGGCCGCCGGGGCGCGGAGGGTGAAACTGAACGTCGAACCGCGGCCGGGTTCGCTTTCGACCCCGATCTGGCCGCCGAGCAGGTGGACGAGGCGATGGCTGATCGCGAGCCCCAGGCCGCTCCCGCCGTAATGGCGCGTCGTCGAGGAATCGACCTGGCTGAAAGGTTTGAAGAGGCGCTCGCGGCGCTCGAGCGGGATGCCGATGCCGGAATCGGCGACCGTGAAACGGAGCACGCACGGTTCGTCGGGCGCCGGCGCGGGAGTGACGAGTTCGACCGCGATGTGGACCGAACCGCGCGGGGTGAATTTCACGGCGTTGCCGACCAGGTTGACCAGAATCTGGCGGAGGCGGTGCCCATCGGTGGCGATGGAGGTGGGCACCGCGGGGTCGACCGCGGTGGTGAGCGTGATGTTTTTGGCGGTGGCGCGCTGGTGGAAGAGCGAGACCACGGCCTCGAGCAAGGTCGGCACCGACGCCGGGGCGATGTGCAGGGCGAAGCGCCCGGCCTCGATTTTGGAGAAGTCGAGAATGTCGTCGATGAGGGAGAGGAGCGATTCGCCGGCGACGCAGATGGTGTTCACCCAGGTCAGTTGCTCCGGGGTGAGCGGGGAGTCCTTGAGGATTTCGGAAAACCCGAGGACGGCGTTGAGGGGGGTGCGGATTTCGTGGCTCATCACGGCCAGGAATTCACTCTTGGCGCGGTCGGCGGATTCGGCGCGCTCCTTGGCCGAGCGGAGTTCGCGTTCGGCTTCCTTGAGCGGCGTGATCTCGATGCACGAGGCGATGATCTCCTGCACGGTGCCGTTTTCGACGCGCGGGCGCATGACGGTGAAGAGCTCGATGCCCTCTTCGTTGGCGAAACTGAGGGCTACCTGTTCGCCGGCCCACGCGCGGGTGAACGCGCCGTTGAGCAGGGCGGCCTGGCCGGGGCTGCTGACTTCGTCGACCAGTTTGCCCTCGATCTCGCCGGGCGTGAAGCCGAGGCGTTGCAGGAGCTGGCCGCGGCAGAGCGTGTGGCGGAACCCCGCGGGCGTGTGGTGCACACACAGGATCATGCCCTGCTGAAACTCGAGCGTTTGTTCGTAGTAGCGGATCAGGGACGCGAGCTGGCGCGCAGACTCGCGGCGCAATTTTTCGTTGGCCTCGGTGAGTTCGTCGGAGGCGACCTCGAGGGTGTGTTCGAGGAAATCCCGGTCGTTTTCGAGCTCGCCGTAGGCGGAGCCGACCGCGGCAAAAAAGTCCCGCCAGGCCGCATCGTCGGGGTCGACGTGCGGCAGGTGCTTGCGGATTTGGCGGGCGAGGAGGGGGTTCAAGGCGCGGGCGGTGTTTCGCGAAAGACCGTGAGGGTCATCGTCTGGTTGTGCAAATCGCAGCTGTGCTGCAGGCCGCTCGGGCAGATTTCGCCGTAGGAGTAAAAGCCCGCGGCGGCGGTGGCGGTGCCGAGGTGGGCCAGCACGGTTTCGACCTCCTCCTCGACGCGCTGGCCGAGGACGAGTTTGCGGCCGACGCAGCTGACCAGGACGGCGAAGGCGGCCCCGGGCTGGTTGCCGGCGTTGCGCGCGGCGGTCTGGGCCCCGCCGACCAGGGCGTCGGAGCCGGCCTTCATGAGCCGCACGTAGGCGCCCTGGGGGATGTCGCCGGCAAAGGTGAGCGACTGCCGCGTTTCGTCGAGGGCGAGGATGGTGCGGACGAGACCGTCGTCGGCCTCGCGGTGGGGCAGGAGACTGAGGGGAAACAGCAGCCCGGTGGCGGGCAGGCCGGCGGCGCGTTCGCCGAGGTAGCGCTTGTAGAGGGCGAGCGCGGGCTGGCCGTCGAGTTCGAAGAGGACGTTGCCGGCGGACCGCGTGACGAGGCGGCGGGGCCCGAACGGTGCCCAGCCGCCGGCCGAGCCGAAGGCCACGTGCAAGTTTGCCCCGTAGAATCCGATCGCGACGACGCGGTGGGGGCCGATCTCCGCGCCGAGGCCGACGAGCGTGCGCTTGAACGCCGCGCCGTCGCCGGCGAGTCCGCCGGTGACGGATACACCCGGAGGCAGGGAGGAGCGAAAGCCGCTGGTGAGGGTGGTGCCGTTCACGGCGAGGCGGTCGCTCAGGACGAGCACGTGGCGGAGGTCGGGGGCGGCGAGGCGCCGGCCGAGTTCGGTCGCCGTGGCGGCGCTCTCGGCGGCGTCGGCGACGATGACCGACTCGGCGCGGACCCGGGCGAGGTCGAAGCTGACGCACAGCACGGCGAGCGAATCGTCGCGGACGGTGGCGCCGAGGATTTCGCCGGCGGTGCTGCAGCCGGCGCACACGGCCGTCGGAAAACGGGCGCGCAATTCCGCGAGCGGGGCCGAGCCGGCTGCCAGCAGGGCGGTGGCCCCGAAGTAAAGGACGAGGTTCGCCGTGTCCGGCCAGGCTGAAACGGGCGGTTGCCAGCCGGCCGCGGCCGTCCAGCCAAGAAGGGTGGTCTTCATGCGGTGCGGAGCAGGCTGGTTGGCTTCGGGCGGCAGAACGAGCCCAAGATGGTGCGTAAATTTACGCCTGGGCCGGAGCGGAAGGGCGTGAGCATGGGGCGCGGTTCCCGCTTCAATCGAAGGCCTGCTTCGAATTCGACCGCAGGTAGAGGAAGATTTCGTTGGCGAAGGGTTCGCCGAATTCGGCGCGTTTCTTTTCGCCCATGCCGGGGATGCCCTCCATGCGCTCGACGCGATCGGGGTAGTGGCGCGCCATCGCGCGGAGCGTCGTGTCACCGAAAACAATATACGCGGGGACGCCGCGTTCGTCGGCGAGTTTACGGCGGAGCGTGCGGAGGCGCTCGAAGAGGATCTCGTCGCACTCGACGTCGCCCTCGCGGCGGGTGACGCGTTTGGCCTTGGGGCGATCGAGGGTTTTCGTGAGGGGGATGGGCGTGCGGGCGCGGAGGACCGTCATGCCGGAAGCGGTGAGGTGGAGCGTGGCGTATTCGCCCTCGTCGATGCCGACGTAGCCGAGCCGCATGAGCTCGCGGCCGACGGCGGCCCACGCCGGGCGGGAGAGGTCCTGGCCGATGCCGTAGGTCGAGAGCTGGTCGTGGCCCCAGCGCGTGATTTTCTCGGTGACGGCGCCGACGAGGACCTCGATGACGTGGTTGAGGCCGACGCCGAAGCGGCCGTTTTGGCGGATGCGGAAAATGCAGGACAGGAATTTCTGCGCGACGAGGGTGCCGTCGTAGGTTTCGCGGGGCTCGGAGCAGTTGTCGCAGGCGCCGCAGTTATCGAGGGGGAATTTTTCGCCGAAGTAGGCGAGCAGTTCGACGCGGCGGCAGCCGGCGCTCTCGGCGTAGTGGACGATCTGGCGGAGCTGGGCGCGGGCGATTTCCTGCTCCTGCTTGTTCGTGATCTCGTCGAGGAAATGCGTCTGTTTCGCGATGTCGCCGGGGCTGAAGAGGAGCAGGCAATCACCGGGCAGTCCGTCGCGGCCGGCGCGCCCGGTTTCCTGATAGTAGCCCTCGATATTCTTCGGGAGATCGTGGTGGATGACCCAGCGGACGTTGGGCTTGTTGATGCCCATGCCGAAGGCGATCGTGGCGCACATGATGCGGGTGTCGTCGCGGAGGAACTGTTCCTGGTTGCGGCCGCGCTCCTCGGCGGTGAGGCCGGCGTGGTAGGCGCGGGCGGCAAAGCCGCGGCCGGCGAGGGATTCGGCGACGCGTTCGGCGGTGGCGCGGCTGGCGCAGTAGATGATGCCGCTCTCGTGTTCGCGCTTGCGGACGAAATCGATGATCTGTTTGGCGGGCTCGTCCTTCGGGATGACGCGGTAGGTGAGGTTGGGGCGGTTGAAGCTGGCGACGAAGGTCTGCGGCTGGTGCAGCTTCAGGTGCTTGATGATGTCGGTGCGGACGCGGCCGGTGGCGGTGGCGGTGAGCGCCATCATCGGGATGCCGGGGAGGGCGGTGCGGAGTTTCGCGAGCTGGCGATACTCGGGGCGGAAGTCGTGGCCCCATTCCGAGACGCAATGGGCTTCGTCGATGGCGATGCACGTGACGTTCCACGTTTTCAGGTTCTCGACCCAGCCCTCGAGCATGAGGCGTTCGGGGGCGGCGTAGAGGAGTTTATACTGACCGCGATGCAGGCCGGAGAGGCGGGCGCGCGCTTCCTTCTCGCTGAGGGTGGAATTGAGAAAGGTGGCGGCGACGCCGCTGGCCTGGAGTTGGTCGACCTGGTCCTTCATCAACGCGATGAGCGGGGAGACGACGACGGTGAGGCCGGGCCGGGCGAGGGCGGGGAGTTGAAAACAGAGGGATTTGCCGCCGCCGGTGGGGAGGAGGGCGAACACGTCTTGGCCCGCAAGCGTGGCGTCGATGATTTCGCGCTGGAGCGGGCGAAACGTCGAGTAGCCAAACGTGCGCTGGAGGAGCGCGGCGAGATCGGGCGTGGCGGCGGGCATGGACCGGAGGACTTAGCCGGGGGAGCGCAGCGAGCGCACGAAAAATTTTCCGGTCTTGGCGTGGGCACGGGGGTGTGCGACGGGAGGGGGGAAGATTTTCTGTCGCGCCCCGGTGGGTGGCGCGCTGGTGGTCGTCGGGTCGGCTCTGGAAGCGTCGCCGTGGCAGGACCGAGTCCGCGCGTGGCGCGTCGCGCATGAGCGCGAAGTGATCGACGAGTAGCGCGAGCTGCTCGCGATTCCCAACCTGACCGTCGACTGCGCGAACATCCGCCGCAACGCCGACTTCATCGTCGGGATGATGCAGCGCCGCGGGAGCGAGGCGCGGTGGCTCACCGTGGCGTCGCCGAATTCGAGTCCGGCCGGGTTCGGCGAGGTGAAGGTGCCCGGGGCGACGCGGACCGTGATGCTCTCTGCGCATTACGACGGTCAGCCGGTGAACCCGGCGCAATGGGCCGCGGGCTGGGAGCCGTTTGCGCCGAAATTTGCGACGGGCCCGGTCGAGCAGGGCGGGCAGATCGTCGCGGGCTGGACGTCCGGAGATCGCGTCGATCCGGCGTGGCGGCTCACGGGGCGCGGCAGCGCGGACGACAAGGCGGGGGTGATGACGATCCTCAACGCCGACTCGGCGCTGACGGCCGCGGGGGCGACCCCGACGGTGAATCTGAAGTTTTTCTTCGACGGCGAGGAGCAGTTGGGTTCGCCCAGTCTGCGGGCGACGATCGAGGCACATCGCGCGGCGTTGCGCGCGGATTGGTGGCTCATTCGCGACGGGCCGTGTCATCCGTCGGGCCAAAAGGTGGTGGGGTTCGGAGTGCGCGGCGACGTGAACGGGCCTCTGACCGTTTTCGGACCGAAACGGCCGTTGCACAGCGGCAACTACGGCAACTGGGCGCCGAACCCGGCGCAGTCGCTCGGGAACCTGCTGGCGTCGAGGAAGGACGACGAGGGGCGCGTGCTGGTGTAGGGATTTTACGATGACGTGATTCCGCTCACGGCGACGGAAGCGCGGGCGGTGGCGGCGATTCCGCCGGTGGAGGAGGCGTTGCAGCGCGAGTTGGGATTGGCGCGCGCGGAGGTGCGGGGGCGGACGTTGTTCGCGGGCTTCAATCTGCCCACGCTCAACAGCAACGGGACCCAGGGGGCGAACGTCGGCGCGCTGGCGGCGAACGTCATTCCGACGGTGGCGCGGGCGACGCTCGATCGGCGGCTCGTGCCGGGCAACGATGCGGCGCGGCAGGTGGCGAAGGTGGTTGCCCACATGAAGGACCGAGGCTGGCTGGTGTTGGACCGCGAGCCGACGGAGGCGGAGCGAGCGGAGCACGCGCGGATCCTCCGCCTCGAGGCCAAATCGGGCGGGACGAATCCCCAGCGCACGGCGATGGATCTGCTGCTCGCGCAGGCGGTGGTCGCGGCGGTGCAGTCGACAGTGGCTTATGCGGTCGTGCAGTTGCCGTCGTTGGGCGGCACGTGGCCGCTGATCACGATCGAGGAGATGCTCGGGGCCAAGCTGCTCACGGTGCCGGTCGTGAATGCGGACAACAACCAGCACGCGGAAAACGAAAATATGCAGGTGCAGTTCCTGTCGACGGGATCGAGACTGACGCGGCGCTGATGATGTTGCGCTGAACCGCGGGCGGCGCGGGAAAGGGCGCGTTGGGGCCGGCCCCAGCCCGGTGGGATTTTTACGCAGCCGCGCAGCTTGACGTTGCCAAGAGGGAGCCCATGGCCGATTGAACAGCGGATGTCATCGCCCTCCATCGCTCCGCTTCGGAACCGTTGCATTGCGGGCGCGCCGCAGTGGGTGGTCTGGCTGGCGATGATGTGGGTGGCGGGGGCGGTCTGGGCGGCGGACCCGCGGCCGGTGGTCGGACCGGGGGCGACCAAGGAGGAGGTGCTCGATGAGTATGGCTGGCCGACCGGTCAGTCCCAGGCGGGCGCCAAGGAAATTTTGATCTATCCGCAGGGGCGCGTGCTGTTGGACAACGGCCGGGTCGAGCGGGTGGACTTTTCGCTCAAGACGCCCTGGCCGGCGCCGCGGCCGCGGCCGGGCACTGCGGGCGAGGGCGAGTCGTGGTATACGAACTGGCCGGAGGCGCTGCGCGAGGCGGAGCGGCGCCGCGTGCGGGTTTTGGTCCTGTTCGTCGGCTCCGACTGGTCGCCGCCGAGCAAACAATTTTTGACGGACGTGGCGGAGTCGGCGGATTTTCTGACGGCGTTTCTGGGGAATTTTGTGCTGGTGCGACTCGACTACCCGACGCGGACGACGCAGCTGAAGGCGCTGCGGTCGCAAAATCTGGAGCTGCGCGAGCGCTATGAGGTGACGACCTATCCGGCGCTGATCATCGCCGAGCCGGACGGGACGCTGGCGGCGCGCGTGGATTTGAACCGGCCGCTGGCGGGCGATTCCTACCGGGCGCAGGTGATCGCGGCGGTGCGCGAGGCGCTCGCGCCGCTCCCGCCGCTCCCGGGAACGGGCAGCGGCCCGGCGGGCCAGGCGCCGGACGGTGGCCGGAAAACCGCCGATCCGGATGCCGTCGCCGTTCCGCCGCCGGCCACCGCGCTGGAAGGCAGAAAAGCCGGCGCC
>JBIKOK010000293.1:0-7641 GCA_044358025.1 Opitutaceae bacterium | reverse complement strand
TCCGCCCCCGCCGCCCCGTCCGCATGAGCACCCGCCCCCCGAAATTCCGGGCCGACGACTCGTTCTACGCCTTCACCGTCAAGCGCCCCGTCTCGATCCTCATGGTCGTGATGGCCGTCGTCGTGTTCGGCTGGGTCTCCCTCCAGCGCCTCTCCCTCACGCTCATGCCCAACATGAGCTACCCCACCCTCACCGTGCGGACCGTTTACCCCGGCACCGCCCCCGAGGAAATGGAGAGCGTCGTCTCCCGCCCCCTCGAACAACAACTCGGCGTCATCCCCAAACTCGTCTCCATCAGCTCCGTCTCCAAAGCCGGCCAGAGCGACGTCACCCTCGAGTTCCAGTGGAAGACCGACATGGACCTCGTCTCCCAGGAGGTCCGCGAAAAGATCGACCGCCTCCGCCTCCCCGAGGGCGCCCAACGCCCGCTCCTCCTCCATTTCGATCCTTCGCTCGACCCGATCCTCCGCGTCGGCCTCGCCGGCCCGCAGTCCCTCTTCGAACTCCGCCACCTCGCCGAGCACGACGTGAAACGCCGCCTCGAATCCCTCAACGGCGTCGCCGCCGTGCAGGTCAAAGGCGGCCTCGAGGAGGAATTTCTCGTCGCCCTCGACGAGAGCAAACTCTCCCAACTCCGCCTCGACATCACCCAAATCGGCCAACGCCTCTCGGCCGGCAACGTCAACATGCCCGGCGGCAATCTCCGCGAGGGCCAGACCGAATACGTCATCCGCACCCTCAACGAATTCAAAACCATCGACGAAATCGGCGCCCTCATCGTCTCCCGCACCAACAACGCCGTCGACATCCGCCTCCGCGACATCGCCACCGTCACCCGCTACCACAAGGACCGCGAGGTCATCACCCGCGTCAACGGCCGCGAGAGCGTCGAAATCGAAATCTTCAAGGAGGCCGACGCCAACATCCTCGTCGTCGCCGAAACCGTCCGGAACGCCCTCTTCGGCACGCCCGAGCAGCAGGCCTACCTCGCCCGCGAAAAAGCCGGCGAAAAAAATCCCGCCGCCGCCCCCGCGAAGCGCTCCGCCGCCGGCTCGTTCTTCGACCCCAAGGCCGTCGCCTCCGGCAAACCCACCGACGCCAAACGCACCGCCGCCGACAAAAAGAAAACCGACAAAGCCACCGCCGAGAAACAGCGCACCGAAGCCCAGCTCGAAGCCCGCCGCCTCGCCCTCGCCACCGCCCAAGCCGAAGCCGAGAAGCAGCGCGCCGCCGCCCAGGAAGTCATCACCCGCCGCGCCATGACGAATTTCATCGGCCAACAGCTCCCGCCCGGCGCCACCGTCGAGCTCCTCGCCGACCAATCCGTCTTCATCAAAAACTCGATCAACGAGGTGAAGGAAAACGGCATCTCCGGGGCCATCATCGCCATCGCCGTCCTCTACCTCTTCCTCCGCAACGTCACCCAAACCCTCATCGTCAGCCTCTGCATCCCGATCTCCGTCCTCGCGACGTTTGCGCCAATGTATATGGCCGATGTCTCGCTGAACATCATCTCCCTCGGCGGCCTCGCCCTCGGCATCGGCAACCTCGTGGACAACGCCATTGTCGTGCTCGAAAGTGTCTTCCGTTGTCGCGAGGAGGGCGACGATCACATCACCGCCGTCGTCCGCGGCACGAGCGAGGTCGCGATGCCCGTCGTCGCCTCCACGTTCACGACCGTCGCGGTGTTTTTCCCCATCGTCTTCGTCGAGGGCGTCGCCGGCCAGATGTTCGGCGACATGGCCCTGACCGTCGTCTTCTCCCAAGTCGCCTCCCTGATCGCCGCGCTGTTCTTGATTCCGATGCTCGCCTCGCGCCGCTTCGAATCGCCGCTCGGCGTCGATGCCCGCACCAGCGGTTATCTGCGCTTCCCTTCCGCCGTCGCCACCGGCCCGTTCGCCGTCGGCAAACTCGCCGCCGGCCGCCTCGGTTGGGCCGTCGTGCTGCTGTTCGCCGTCGCCCTCAAGGCCGTCGCCGTCACCCTCTTCATCGTGGTCTGGCCGCTCCTCTGGCTCGTCACCCGCTTCGCTTGGAAAAAAATCGGCCTCGCGTGGTCGCCCTTCGTCGCCTGGTCGGCCGCCGATCGCCTCGGCCGCCTCGACGCCGCCCGCGTCTGGCCCGGCCTCCTCGCCTTTGTCGCGCCCGAGACGCTCGGCACCGGCCTCGTGCGCGGCTGGACCTGGCTCACCGCCCGCCGTTGGCGCTGGCTCGGCCTGCTCGTCCTCCCCGCGCTGGGCGTCGCCGCCGTCGTTTGGTTCTCGCGCGGCGTCAGCGTCCCGGTGCCGGCACCCAATTTCGGCAGTTCGTCCTCCGCGTTGTCGCCCTTGAAACCCCTGCACCTTGCCGTGTGGCATTGGTTCGTGGTGCAACCGTGGTGGTGGCTCGTGCTCCTGTTCGTGCCCGGCGCGGTCCCGCTCATCTTCTGCGTCGCCCGCGCCGCCTTGGAAATCGTCCTGCGGTTCGCCGGCACGGTCATCCTCGCCGGGCTGTTGGCGGTCGGCATGTCCGGGATCGGCCTCTGGCGCGGCATCGCCTCGGTCGGGGGCGGTGTCGTCGGCCGCGGCCTCGAATGGTTCGAGCGCGGCTACCAGATTCTGCAACGCGGCTACCCCGCCCTCATCTCCGCCTCGCTCCGCCAGCGCCACGCCGTCCTCGGTGGCTCCACCGTCGCGTTCCTCCTCTGCTGGTTCGTCATCGTGCCACGCATCGGCCGCGAACTCATCCCGCAGGTCAGCCAGGGCGAGTTCAACCTCGACGTCACCCTGCCCATCGGCACGCCGTTGGAGCGCACCGCCGAGGTCGTCGCCCAGATTGACGCCGCCGTGCAAGCCGAGCCCGAAGTCGAGCGCACCGCCCTCACCGTCGGCGCCGAAGAGGGTGCCAGCACCGCGATCTCCGCCGGCGAACACACCGCGCGTCTCACCGTGAAACTCAAGGGCGGCCTCCCGCCGCTCGCCGAGCCCCGGCTCATCGAGCGCATCCGCGACCGGTTCCGCGCGATGCCCGCCGCCAAACTCGAGGTTTCCTATCCCACCCTCTTCAGCTTCAAAAGCCCCGTCGAGGTCGAGATTCGCGGCCACGATCTCGCCACCCTCAAACGCCTCAGCCGCGAGGCCGAGACGCTCCTCACCGAAACCGTTCCCGGCCTCGCCGATGTGCGCTCGACGCTCCAGAGCGGCCACCCGGAAATTCAGGTCGTCTACAAACGCGACCGCCTCGCCGAATACGGCCTCAACCTCCGCACCGTCGCCGACCTCGTGCGCAACAAAGTCCAGGGCCGCATCGCCACCGAATTCCGCAAAGAGGACCAGTTGATCGACATCGTCGTGCGTCTCCGCGAGCAAGACCGCTTCGGCATCGAGGAGCTCCGCGGCCTCATCGTTAACCCCAACGGCGCCGTCCCCATCCCGCTCTCCGTCATCGCCGACCTCACCATCAACGAGGGCCCGAGCGAAATCCGCCGCGTCGACCAGCAGCGCACCGCCCTCATCACCGCCAATCTCCACGACGCCGACCTCGCCACCGTCTCGCGCGACATCGTCACCGCGCTCGACAAAATGGCCTTCCCCGCCGGCTTCGCCTACGTCGTCGCCGGCCAGAACAAGGAAATGCAGACCTCCCTCAACTCCTTGCTCCTCGCCTTCGGCCTCGCCCTCTTCCTCGTCTACATCGTCATGGCCAGCCAGTTCGAGTCGTTGCTCCAACCGCTCCTGATTATGGTCACCGTGCCCCTCGCCCTCATCGGCGTCGCGCTCACCCTCTGGATCGGCGGCATTCCGATCAGCATCATGGTCTTCTTGGGCCTCATCATTCTCGCCGGCATCGTCGTCAACAACGCCATCGTCCTCATCGACTACATCAACACCCTGCGCGACCGCGGCCTCGAGCTTTCCACCGCCATCGCCGAAGCCGGCCGCGCCCGCCTCCGCCCCATTTTGATGACCGCGCTCACCACCGTCGTCGGCCTCATCCCGATGGCGTTCGGCATCGGCGAGGGCGCCGAGATCCGCGCGCCCATGGCCATCACCGTCATCGTCGGCCTCAGCGTCTCCACGCTCCTCACGCTCGTCGTGATTCCGACGCTCTACTTCATGTTTCCCGGCCGCCGCGGCATCACCTCCATCGAAGCGGCCGCCACGGCCGCCGCCGAGCGCGCCGCCTCCGCGCCCGTCGCCCCATGAGCGCCGACGCCGAGCCCCCCTCGCCCCCGCGCGAGCCGCTGGCCTTCGCCATCCCGCGCTTCGCCGTCTCGCGCCCCGTCACCATCGTGATGATCCTCGCGACGATTCTCGTCGTCGGCTTCATCGCGCTCGGCCGCATCCCGCTCGCGCTTTTCCCCGAGGGCTACGAGGGCAACCAGCTCTACATCACCGCCCGTTACCCAAACGCCTCGCCGCGCGACGTGGAGGAAAAGGTCACCCGCAAAATCGAGGACATCCTCGGCACCGTCCCCAACATCAAGCGCCTCACGAGCTACTCCAGTAACGGCTCCTGCTACGTGCGCGTCGAGCTCCAGACCGGCACCAACCTGCGCGCCACCTACGCGCTCATCACCGACCGCATGGACCGCGTGAAGCCGCTCCTGCCCGACGATGTCGACCGCATCGACGTCCGCCGCTTCGACCAGAGCCAGGCCCCGATGATGAACCTCATCGCCTCCGTCCCGCCCACCATCGAAGACGCCGCTTACCGCCTGGAGAATTTCGTGAAGCCCGCCCTCCAGCGCATCGAGGGCGTGGGCAACGTCGAAATCTACGGCACCTCCACCCGCGAAGTGCAGATCGAGCTGCTCGACGACCGCCTCCGCAGCCACCGCATCGATGTCGCCGCGATGTTGGGCACCCTGCGCAACCAGAACTTCGCCATCTCCGGCGGCTACGTGATCGACGGCGGCCGCAAAATCTACGTCCGCTCGATGGGCCGCTTCACCACCATCGAGGACATCGCCGCCATCATCGTCGATAACGAGCGCCGCCTCCGCCTCAGCGATGTCGCGCTCGTGCGCTTCCGCCCGCCGCGCCGCGAATACGTCTACCGCGTCGACGGCCAGCCCGCCATCGGCATCCAGATCACCCGCGATTCCACCGGCAACATCGAGCGCATCAGCCGCGAGGTCCGCGCCACGCTCGTCGACCTGCAAAAACTCCCGCAGCTCAAGGGTGTTAACTTCAACATCTTCTTCGACCAGGGCATCCAGGTAAAACAGTCCATCGACAACCTCGCCGACTCCGGGCTCTGGGGCGGCATCTTCGCCGCGCTCATCATCTACCTGTTTCTGCGCGCCCCGCGCATGACCGCGATCCTCACGCTCTCGATCCCGCTCTCGCTGCTCTGCACCATCATCGCCCTCTTTTTCACCGGCTGGTCCCTCAACGTCGCCACCATGATGGGCCTCCTCCTCGCCGTCGGCATGGTCGTGGATAACTCCATCGTCATCGTCGAAAACATCTACCGCCTCCGCCAGGAGGGCCTCGATGCCACCCGCGCCTCCGTCGTCGGCGCCGGCGAAGTCGGCCTCGCCGTCGTGATGTCCACCTTCACTTCGATCGTCGTCTTCCTCCCGCTGATTTTGATGAAGGGCGGCGGCGATTTCTCGTTCTGGATGCTCCGCCTCGGCCTGCCCGTCATCGCCTCGCTCCTCGCCTCGCTCCTCATCGCGTTGATCTTCGTGCCCCTCGCCGCCCAACGCCTCTCGCGCGGCCGGCAACACCCCGAGTTGCGCGTCATCACTTGGGTGCGCGACCGCTACGTCGCCGCCCTCCACTGGGTGCTCCACCATCGCATCGAGTCCCTCCTCGTCGTCGTCGCCGCCATGGCGACCCTCCCCTACGCCCAAAGCAAAATCCGCATGCCCACCGGCGGCCTCGGCGGCAGCGGCGAGACCACCTTCTATCTCTACTTCAATCTCCCGACCGGCGGGACCATGGAGCGCGCCGACGCGTTTTTCACCGAGGTCGAGGCCTTCCTCACGGCCAACGCCACGCGCTACAACTTCGATCGCATGGAGACCCGCTTCAGCTACAACAACGGCCGGATCCAACTCCGCCTCCGCGATGACACCAGCCAGCAATGGTTCATCAGCGCGTGGAACTCCTTCGTCCGCACCGACCTCGCCCGCCGCGTGCAAGGGCTCTTCAATTTTCAACCGAAACCCGCCCCCATGGATCGCAGCGACATCGAGGCCGATTTTCGGGAAAAATTCAAAATGCCCGCCGGCATCACCCAACTCGGTCGGCCCACGGGCGGCGGCGGCAGCACCGAGAGCGGTATGTCGATCAACCTCTACGGTGAAGACACGGGCACCCTCCTCCAAATCGCCGAGGAAGCCATCCGCCGCCTCCGCGGCATCCCCGGCCTCCTCGCCGTCGAAATCGATAGCGAGCGCGGTGGCCAGGAACTCCAAGTGCAACTCGACCGCGACCGCGCCCGCCGTCTCGGCATTGATCCGCGCGCCGTCTCCAGCGGGATCGGCTACACCATGCGCGGCCAGGAGGTCGGCCGCTTCCCCGGCGCCGACGGCCGCGAACTCCGCATCTTCGCCCAACTCGGCGAAGCCGACCGCGCCGGCCTCGACGACGTCCGCGGCATGACCTTCCGCTCCGACACCGGCATCGAGATCCCCCTCGAGACCCTCGCCGATCTCCGCGTCTCCCGCACCCTCGGCCAGATCCGCCGCGAGGGCCGCCAGACGATGATCCAGATCACCGCCAAAGCCCCGCGCGCCGATTCCCGCCGCCTCTTCGAGGCCGTGGACAAAGCCATGGCCGATTTCGAAATGCCCCGCGGATACCGTTGGGACAAAGGTCGCGAATTCCGCGAAGCCTCTGAGCAGGAAAAAGCCATGCTGTTCGCCGGCGCCCTCGCCATCACCTTCGTGTTTCTCCTCATGGGCCTGCTCTTCGAATCCTTCGTCCTGCCCCTCGCCGTCATCATCGCCGTGCCGTTTGCCTACCTCGGCGTCGTCTGGACGCTCTACCTCACCGAGACGCCTCTCGATATGATGGCCCGCATCGGCATCGTGATCCTCGTCGGCGTCGTCGTGAACAACGCCATCGTCCTCGTCGACATGGCCAACCGCCTCCGCGCCGAGGGCATGGACCGCTTCTCCGCGCTGATCGACGCCGGGCGCCACCGCTTCCGGCCGATCATGATGACGACGCTGACCACGGTGTGCGGCCTCATCCCCATGGCGCTCGGCACCTCGAAAGCCGTCGGCCTGCCCTACGCCCCGCTCGGCCGCACGATGATCGGCGGCCTCCTCGCCGCCACGCTCCTCACCCTCGTGATCGTCCCCCTCCTCTACGCCCTGCTCGACGACCTCCGCGAATTCGTCGGCCGGGTGTGGTCGTCGATCTTCGCGCGCCCCGCCACCCCGCCGCCCGACGCCAGCGCCGCCGCCGCCGGCGTCGGCCGTGCGAATCGCGCGGAGTGACGCCGCAACCACGCAGCCGAGGTGCAGCGCGTTGACCCCACGCGCTTCGGCTACGCCGTGAATCCTACAGCGCGTTGACCCAACGCGCTGCGGCTACGCCGTGAATCCTGCAGCGCGTTGAGGTCAACGCGCTCCACCTCCCTCCACGCCTACTCGGGCGTCGGGCCGTGCGAATCGCGCGGAGTGACGCCGCAACCACGCAACCGAGG
>JBIKOK010000292.1:0-7646 GCA_044358025.1 Opitutaceae bacterium | reverse complement strand
TCGGCACCGCCGCGCTGATGGTCGCCGTCGGCCTGCTGCTGCTGTTCCTCGCGGGCGCGAAGTGGCGCTACACGCTGCCCACGCTCGCCCTCGTCGTTTCGGCCTTCGCGTTGCTCGTCAGTTTCAATGCCAACCGGCTGCGCCGGATGACGGAGTTCCTCAGCGAGGAGAAATCCTACCAGCTGCGGCAGGCGCTCGCGGCGTTTGCAGCGGGCGGCACGGACGGCACCGGACTCGGCCAGGGGCGCCAGCAGCTCAGCTATCTGCCCGAGGCGCACACCGATTTTATTTTCTCCATTGTCGGGGAGGAACTGGGCCTGTGGTTTACGCTCGGCGTGGTCGTGGTGTTCACGGTCATGTTTATCGCCGGCCTGGTCCATCTGCGCCGCGCGCCCAACCTGTTTCATTTTCTTCTCGTGACCGGCTGCCTGCTGCTGATCTGCCTGCAGGCGATCATCAACCTGGGCGTGGTGACCGGGGTGTTTCCGACCAAGGGCATGTCGCTGCCGTTCATCAGCGCCGGTCTCTCCAATCTCCTGCTCATGGGCCTGCTGCTCGGCATTCTGCTCAACACGCAACGCACCTGGGGGCGCGTCGTCCTGCCGGACGGTGCGCGCTCGATGCGGGAGGTTCTCGCATGAGCAAATTCCTGATTTCCTGCGGCGGCACCGGCGGACATCTGTCGCCCGGCATCGCGCTCGCCGAGGGGCTGGCGGCGCGCGGTCATGAGGCCGTGCTGTTGGTCAGCCAGAAAAAAGTCGATGCGCGGCTGCTCGAAAAGTATCCGCACCTGCGCTTCGAGCGCATGCCCGGCACCGGTTTTTCGCTGCATCCCGGGCAGTTCCTCCGGTGTGTTGTGTCGCAGGTGCGCGCCTTTGTTTTTTGCGTGCGGCGGGTGCGGGCGATGCGGCCCGACGGACTCGTGGGCTTCGGCGGTTTCACGTCTGCGCCGATCGTGGTCGCCGGGCGCCTGCTGGGTGTGCCGGTGGCGTTGCACGAATCGAACCGGGTGCCGGGGCTGGCGATCCGCACCCTCGGGCGCCTGGCGCAGCGGGTCTATCTGCCCCCCGGGATCCGTCTGCCGGGTATCCGCCCCGCGGCGACCCGCCACGTCGGCCTGCCCGTGCGCCGGGAATTCGCCCGCCAGCCGCCGGCGGCGGCACGGGCCGCTCTCGGACTGGAGCCCCACCAAAAAGTGCTGGTGATCCTCGGCGGCAGCCAGGGCTCGGGCGCGCTCAACGACTGGGTCCGCGCCCACGTTGCGTCGCTCGCGGCGGAGGGGATCCAGGTTTACTGCGTGACGGGCCTCGGCAAGGGACGCGACGGCGGGGCGATGTTCACCTCGAAAACTGGGGCGTCGGTGCGCGCGGAGTTCGTGGCCTTCAGCGACCGGATCGGCGCGCTGCTGTCCGCGGCCGATCTCGTCGTTTCGCGGGCGGGCGCGGGCACGCTCGCCGAGCTGATCCGCTGCGAGACGCCGGCGATACTGGTACCGTATCCGCAGGCGGCGGACGACCATCAGCGGGCGAATGCGGCATTTTTCGAACGGCAGGGCGGCGGCATCGTCGTCGAGCAGACGGGGCTCGCCGGCCTCCGGGCCGAGGTGCTGGACATGATGTTCAACGACTCGCTGCTGCGGCAGTTTCGCGGCAATCTCCAGCGCATGGACCGCGCGAATTCCCTCGAGCTGATGCTGCACGATCTCGAGCAGCTGGCCGCCGCCGCCGGTGCGCCGGCGCCCGGCGCCCAGCCCGCCACGACATGACCGCCTCCGATCGCAGTCTGCCGGGGACCGCGCCGGACCGGCGGCGGTGGGACGAGCTGTTGGCCCGGCTGCGGCCGCAGCTTTCGACGGGCGTGAAATTGACGGGCGAGGAGTCGCTCGCGAACAAGACGACGATGCGCGTGGGCGGGGCGGCGCGCGTCTATGCGGAGCCGGCGTCCGTGGCGGATTTGCAGATTTTGCTCGGCGAGGCCAAGGCGCACGGGGTCGCGGTCTTCCTGCTCGGCCGCGGATCGAATCTTATCGTGCCCGACGAGGGCGTCGACGGGCTGGTGATCAGTCTCGCGCACGAGGCATGGGCGGGATTCGCGCCGACCGGGGACGGCCGCGTGTGGGCCGGGGCGGGGCTGCGGCTGAAAAATCTGTGCGGGCTCGCGGCGAAGGCCGGGCTCGTGGGGTTCGAGTTTCTCGAGGGCATCCCCGGCAATGTCGGCGGGGCGCTGCGGATGAACGCGGGGGCGATGGGCGGCTGGATGTTCGATGTGGTCGAGGAGGTGCGGCTGATGACCCGGGACGGCGAGGTGCGCACGCTGGCGAAGGCGGCGATGCACGTGGACTACCGGCATTGCGCGGAACTGTACGACGCCGTCGCGCTCGGCGCGCTACTGCGGCCGGCGACGCAAGCGGATGCGGCGGCGGTGAAGCGCCAGATGGACGCCTACGCCCGGAAGCGCCATGAGTCGCAGCCGCGCGAGGCGAGTGCGGGCTGCATTTTCAAAAACCCGCCGGGCCACTCCGCCGGCCGGTTGATCGACGAAAGCGGGTTGAAGGGCGAGCGGGTGGGGGACGCGGAGGTCTCGCGGGTGCATGCAAATTTTATCGTGAACCGCGGGCGGGCCAGCGGCGCCGACGTGCTTGAGCTGGTGCGGCGCGTGCGTGCGCGCGTGAAGGAGGCCACGGGCGTGGACCTCGAGCCCGAGGCGTTGCTCTACGGCAAGAGCTGGCACGACGTTTTATGAGCACACCCCTCCCTATCATCGCCGTGTTCGCGGGCGGCACTTCGGCCGAGCGCGACGTTTCGGTCGGCTCCGGCAAAGCGTCGGCGCTTGCGCTCGCGCGTTCGTTTCCAACCCGGTTGTTCGAGCTGACGGCCGACGCGCTGCCCGCGGGGCTCGACCCGCGCCGGCACGTCGTGTTTTCGACCTTGCACGGGACCTTCGGGGAGGACGGCGGGATGCAGCGGTTGCTCGACGCGGCCGGCGTGACCTACGCGGGCTGCGATGCGGCGAGCAGCGCGCTGACGATGGACAAGACGCGCACCAAGGAGGCCGCTGCGACGCGTGGCGTGCGGGTCGCGGAGGCCGTCCATTTTGAGGCCGACCAGAAGCCCGCGGCCGACGCGGTCGTGGCCCAGCTGGGGGAAAACGTCGTGGTGAAACCTAACAACGAGGGCAGCAGTGTCGGGCTGAGCGTTATCGCGAGCCGCGCCGCGCTGGCGGAGAAGCTCGCGTCGATCACGCGCGGGTCGTGGCTGATCGAGCGGCGGATTGTCGGCCGCGAGCTGTCGGTGGGGGTGCTCGGCGGCCGGGCGATGGGCGTGGTCGAGATCCGGCCGAAGAGCGGCGTCTACGACTACACCAGCAAATACACGAAGGGCCTGACGGAGTATTTCGCGCCGGCGCCGCTCGACGCGGCGACGACCGCGCGGGTGCAGGCGGCGGCGGAGGCGGCGTTCGCGGCCTGCGGCTGCCGCGACTATGCGCGGGTCGACTTCATTTTACCGGAGCAGGGCGATGCGTTTTTGCTGGAAATCAACACGCTGCCCGGCATGAAAGAGACCAGTTTGCTGCCGATGAGTGCGCGGTGTGCGGGGATGGATTTCACGGGATTGGTCCGGGAGCTGGTCAGGCCTGCGCTGCTGCGTTTCCCCTGGGCGGCGCCTGCCCAACCATCGTGAGCAAAGACATCGTTAACGCCCCCACGGCCCGCACCTGGAGAGACATTCCCCAGCCGGTGAAACCGCGCGCCATGTCGCGCGAGGGCCAGTGGCGGCTGACGACGTCGGTGCTGCGTGTCGCGGGCGCCGTCGCGGTGGTCGGGTGCACGGCCTGGGGCGCGTGGGAGGTGACGCGGACGCTGCAGGAGAATCCGCGGACGATGCCGGCGGCGGCGAAGGTCGTGGCGGTGAAGCATCTCGAACTCAAAACCGACGGCGTCCTGAGCAACGAGTGGCTGGCCCGGACGCTGGTGTTGCCGAAAAATGTTTCCCTGATGGAGCTGGACCTGCAGGGCCTGCGGCGGCGGTTGCTGGCGAGCGGACAGGTCAATGCGGCGAGTCTGACGAAGAGTTTTCCGGATACGCTGAAGGTGCAGGTAGGGGAACGTTCGCCGGTCGTGCGCGTGATGGCGGAGTGGCGCGGGGCGCAGACGGCCCTGCTCGTGGCGCGCGACGGGGTGGTGTTTGACGGGGTCGGGTTTGACCCGGCGCTGCTCGCAACGCTGCCCTGGCTGGACGGGGTGAAGTTGGTGCGCACCGGGGACCGGTTCGAGCCGATCGAGCGCATGGGCATCGTGGCCGACCTGCTCGGTCGCGCGCGGCTCGATGCGGAGCATCTTTACCGGACGTGGCAGGTCGTGTCGCTCGCGCGGCTGCAATCCGACGGGGAGGTCGAGGTGCGGACGAAGGCGGGCACGGCGTTGGTCTTCGGCGCGAACGGCGATTTTTTCCAACAGCTCGCGAAGCTCGACTACCAGTGGGATGCGTTTGCGAACATGCCGACCCCGCCGGCGAAGATCGACCTGTCGCTGGGCCGCGAGGTGTCGGTGGCGTTTCGACCGGCGGGTTTGGTCACAATCGGCACCGCGCCGGCGGGCCCGGCGAAAGCCGCGGCGGCCGCCCCGGCCCACCCTTTTTTCTCCCATTCCCAGCCCAAACCGAAACTGTGAGCTCCAAACCCACGTTCATCGGTGCCGTCGAAATCGGCACCTCCAAAATCAGCGTCCTCATCGGCGAATACACCGGGCGCGAGCTCGCGATCATCGGCTGCGGCGAATGCTCCTCGCGCGGGGTGATCAAGGGCAGCGTGGTCGACTACAAGGCGGCCAGCGAATGCACGCACAGCGCGCTGGAGCAGGCCGAGCGCGACGCGGGCGAGCGGATCGACACGGTGTTTCTCGCGCAGACCGGCGGGCATTTGGAGGGTTTTTACAACGAAGCGTCGGTGAACGTGAAGGCGGCCGACAACATGATCGAGCGGGACGACATCCGCACGGTGTGTGATTTGGCGAAGTCGAAGGAACTGCCGGTGGGGCGCGCGGTGGTGCACCACATCCGCCGCCCGTTCCGCGTCGACGGACGGCTCATTCCCGCGTTGCCGGAGAATCTCGTGGGGCAGCGGCTGGAAGTCGGCTACTGGACGGTACACGGGCAGGAGCAGCGGCTGGCGGACAATATTCACGTGATCCGCGGCTTCAACCTGGAGGTACGCGAGCTGGTGCTGGCGAGTCTGGCGGCGGGGCACATGGTGACGTCGCCCGAGGAGCGCCAGCATGGCGTGCTCGTGCTCGACATCGGCGCCGGCACGACCGACTACGTGATTTACCGCGACGGGGCGCCGCATACGACGGGCGTGGTGCCGGTCGGCGGCACGCACCTGACGAACGATCTCAGTATCGGACTGCGGCTGACCGACGGGCAGGCCGAGAAGCTGAAGGTCCGCTTCGGCCGCGCGAGCGTGGCGACGAAGGACAAGGCCACGAAGGTGATGCTCGACGGTAATTTTGCCATCGGGGACCGCCAGTTTCCCCAGCAGGCGATCGAGCAGATCACGGCGGCGCGCGCGTGGGAGTTGCTCGAAGTGGTGAAGAAAAAACTGGGCAACACGTTCACGCCCGAGACGTGCGCCGCGGGTGTCGTCCTCACGGGCGGCACCGCCAAGCTCGCCGGCATCGCCGAAGTCGCGGCCAAGGTTTTCGGCGTGCCGGCGCATCTCGGCGAAGCGCCGACCTGGGTGAGCGAAAACCTCCGGGACCCTGGATTCCACACCGGCCTCGGCTTGCTTTATTACGGAGTGAGCGCGCAGTCGGAAAAGTCTGCGCCGGTGCGGCGCTCCGGCGGATTCCTGTCCGGTATGAAACGCCTTTTCGCCAATTCCTGAGCCGACCGCCATGAATCTTCACGAACTTCCCCTCGAGCACGGGCTCCTCACGGACCGCAACATCGCGATCAAACTGGTCGGCGTCGGCGGTGCGGGCTCGAACGCGGTCGACCGCCTGAAAATGGAAAATTTGGAGCGCCTGCAGATGGCGGTGATCAACACCGACTATCAGGCGCTCGCGAGCTCGCCGGTGCAGGACAAGGTCCTCATCGGCATGGGCGTCACGCGCGGCCTCGGGGCGGGTGGCGATCCCGAACTGGGGCGGGTGGCCGCGGAGGCCGACCGCGAGAAAATCGCCGCGGTGGTGAAGGACTGCGATCTGGTGTTTATCGTGACCGGCATGGGCGGGGGCACGGGCAGCGGCGCGTCGCCGACGGTGGCGGAAATCGCCGCGGAGACGGGGGCGCTGGTGATCGCGTTTGTCACGATGCCGTTCAGTTTCGAGGGCGGGCGGCGGTTGAAACAGGCCGAGGAAGGGCTCGCGGCGTTGCGCAAGGTGTGCGACGCGGTCATCCCGCTGCCCAACGACGTGCTGTTGCAGGAAGCGGCGGACAACGAGACGGTGCTCGATTCGTTTGCGCGGGCCGACGAGTGGATTGGCCGCGGCGTGAAATCGATTTGGGCGATGCTCTTCAAGACCGGGCTGATCAACCTGGATTTCGCGACGCTGCGACAGGCGTTCCAGCAGCGGGGCGGGAAAACGCTGTTCAGTCTCGGCGAAGGTGCGGGCGATAACGCCGTGGCCGACACGATCGCGAGCCTCAAGCTGTGTCCGCTGCTGCATACGCCGGAGTTTTCGCGAAAGGCCGACCGCCTGCTCGTGAACATTGTGGGCGGAGCGGATCTCACGCTCCCGAAGGTGAACGAACTGATGAGCGCAATCACCGAGCAGTTCGGCCGCGACTCGCACATCATTATGGGTGCGGTGATCGACGAGACGATGGCCGGGCGCGTCGAGGTCTGCGTGCTGGGTACGAGCGACATGGGCGGCCGCGGGGTCACGTCGCGCCGGTCGGTGCCCGTGGCGCGGGTGAAATCGACCGCGCCGGCGGTCCCGCGCGGCGACAGCCCGGCGGCGCCCATGCCGGACAACGGGCCGACCGCCCCCCTGCCGGAGGGGTTCGCCCTGTCGGTCGGCGACAGCGCCGAGGCGCGGAACGTGCTCGCGGCGAAGGCGGCTCAGGACGAATTCGGTTTCGGCGAAGTTGAACGGCGCGGTCACTTTGAGAAGACGGACCGCAACCTGTTTGACGGCCAGGATCTCGACGTGCCGACCTACCTGCGCAGGGGAGTCAAGATTCTGCTCTGACGAACGGGCGGCGATCAGGCGGTCGCGCCGGCGGGCCGCGGCCCGTCGCGCAGCAGCGCCCGGCGCGCGGGTTTTTCGACGAGTTCGTGCAAGAGCCGCGCGCCGAGCGCGGTGAGGCCGATCAGGCGCCACCAGATCGGCGCCGGGCTGGTCGGGTTAAGAGTGTGGCCGAGCCAAGCTTTGCCGGCGGGGGAATCGAACCCTATCAGGGGCACCCATTGGGCGAGAAAAAGGCCGCAGGAACTCTCGCCGAGATCCACGAAGAAGCGCCCGATTCCCGTGTTCCCGGAGCGGGTGGCGGAGCGCTGCTCGAACCGGGCGAGGGCGAAAATCAAGGCGGCGAAGGCCGGCACGAAAAAAATTGGCGCGAATCCACAGGCCGGAGCGGCAGGCGGGATTTACGGCCGCGAGGGCGGCGAGCGCGCGGGCGCCGGCCAGGGCCAAGGCGGCGCGCGAC
>JBIKOK010000291.1:0-7677 GCA_044358025.1 Opitutaceae bacterium | reverse complement strand
GCCAGCCGTGCGCCGAGCTTGCCGCAATTCTCTTTTCGGTCCGTTGACGATCACGACGTCGCTTGCGGCTCCGTCCGTGTCTCCCTGCGGCACGCTCCCGTGCGGCTTCTCCGCCTCCTCCTCTTCCTGCGCCTTGCCGTCGTATCCGGACCTAACGCACGCATCCCGCCGTTCAAATTCGCCGTCGCCGACACCGGCCTGACCCTCGGCCCCCTCAGCGGCGTCTCCTCCGGCCGCGGCACCTTCGTCGTCAGCACCGCCACGGCCGGATCGCTCCGCGTCTTCTCCTCGCCCGACGGCGCGACGTGGTGCGAGCCCCTCGTCCGCGCCCAGAACGCCACCTCCCCCAACAGTCCCGTCCGCTTCGTCCACGAGAATTTTTTTCTCAATGATGTGTCCCCGGGGAACACGATCGTCACCGCCCTTTTCCGCACCCGTGCCGACGGTCTCACCTGGACCCACGCCACCGCCGGCAGCTTCCCCATCCCGCCTGTCGCCGAAGCCACCGGAGACCGCACCCGCTTCGTCGCCGACGGCCAGAACAAATCCCTCGTCCCGTCCAACCACGGCGGCACCGCCTGGACCAAGGCTCCCCCGCCGGTGGCCTCGGCCGCTGGTTTCTCGCCGGCAGCTTCCCCACCGACGCCCGCCTCTGCACGGGCACCGTCGGCGTCTCCTTCACCCGGTCCACCGCCGCCCCCACGCCTCTCTCCCTCGCCTTCGGCGACGGTCGCCGGCTCATCGTCGGCGCCACCTCCACGGCCGCTTCATCTCCCTCCTCTCGCCCACGCGCGACCTGCAGTCCACCGACAGCGTCGCATCGAGCGACCTCGGCGCCTCCTTTCCCCTCAACCTCTCGGTCCCCACCGACCTCACCGCCCCCGGCGACACGTTCACCCTCGGCACCGTCGTCGGCGACTCCGGCACCGTCAGGCAAAAACCCGTCGTCCTCCGCGCCGCCGGTCCCTCCTCGGCGCCCTCGGCGTCCCCGGCACGCTCGCGGCTCCCGCCCCGAACTTTTCGCCGGCTCCGACCGCACGGTCGAAAACGATAACGTCGGCGGCTCCGCCGTGCTTACCGCGGCCCTCGCCCACGTCGGCGCCTTCACCTACACCGGCCCCGCCTCTCTCGATGCCGCGGTCGCCACCCATCTCACCACCCGCGACAACTCCGCCCAAGTCTCCGCGGCCGACCGCGGCACTGGCCAAGTCATCGCCGAGATCTCCGACACCACCTCCCGCCGCAAATCCCCCCCTCACCCCGCGCCTCCTTAACGTCTCCGTTCGCAACCCTCTCCACCCGGGCCTCGCCGCCGGGTTCGTCATCGGCGGCAGCTCCTCCGCGCGAATCCTTAGCCGCGCCGTTGATCCCGGCCTCGCCGCTTTCGGCGTCCCCCACACCGTCGTCGACTCCCAGCTCCACCTCTTTTCGGGCAACGCTGTGATCGGCCCCACTGACAACGGGTCCGGGCCCCCGCCTCCATCGCCGCCTTCGCCTCCATCGCCTCCATCGCCGCCTTCGCCTCCATCGCCGCATTCCACCGCCCCGCCGACTCCCAGGACGCCGCGCTCCTCCCCACCGTCGCCCCCGGCAACGACACCATCGAAGTCACCGGCACCGCGAACACCACCGGCACCGACCTCGTCGAAATCTACGAGGGGCCCTAAGCCCCTCGTCCCCCCCCGCCCCGCCCTTGTCCCGCGCGCCCCGCCCCGAATTTTTTCGTGTCTTTCCCCGGTTTCATGGTGACCTCGTCCCCATGAGTTTCCGCCCGCCGCTCTGGCCCGCCGTCCGCATTTTGCTCACCCTCGCCGCCCTCGCCGCCCCCGCCGCCGCCCAGACCTACTCGTGGACCACGCTCGCCGGCCAGCCCCCCGCCACCGGCACCGCCGACGGCACCGGCGCCGCCGCCCGCTTTTATTTTCCCACCGGCCTCGTCGCGGATTCCTTCGCGACGGTCTACGTTTGCGATTCCGCCAACCACACCGTCCGCCGCATCACCGCCGCCGGCACGGTCTCGACCTACGCCGGCTCTCCCGGCCGGAGCGGCAGCACCGACGGCCGCGCCGCCCTCTTCAACTCCCCCGCCGGCCTCGCCCTCGCCCGCGACGGCTCCCTCTACATCGCCGACCGCCTGAACCACCTCATCCGCCGCCTCGCCCTCGACGGCAGCGTCTCCACAATCGCAGGACAGCCCGGCGTCGCCGGCTCCGCTGACGGCCCCGCCGCCACCGCCCGCTTCAACGAACCGTGGGGCCTCGCCTTCGACCCCGCGAGCAACCTCTACATCGTCGAGCGCGGCAACGCCACCGTCCGCCGACTCACCCCCGAGGGCCTCGTCTCCACCGTCGCCGGCACGGCCGGCCTCACCGGCGCCACGGACGGCACCGGACCTGCCGCCCGTTTCAGCGCCCCCACCGCCCTCACCACCGACTCCACCGGCAACTTTTTCGTCGCCGACACCGGTAACGCCACCATCCGCAAATTCACCGCCGCCGGCGTCGTCACCACCTTCGCCGGCACCGCCGGCCTCACCGGCACCGCCCACGGCACCGGCCCCGCCGCCCGCTTCACCGCCCCCCTCGCCCTCGTCGGCGATGCCAACGGCAACATTTACGTCGCCGACGCCGCCAACGACACCATCCGCATCATCACCGCCGCCGGCGTCGTCGGCCCGCTCATCGGCGCGGCCGATCCCCACGGCCACCTCGACGGCCCCGGCAACACCGCCCGCTTCCTCGGCCCCGCCGGCCTCGCCATTTCCACCGACGGGTTTCTCTACATCGCCGATTCCAACAACCACTCGATCCGCCGCGCCGCCTCGAATCTCGCCATCTCCACCATCGCCGGCCCCGGCGGCAACGCCGGCAGCACCGACGGCCACCGCGCCACCGCCCGCCTCAACGGCCCGCTCGGCCTCGGCCTCGACGCCACCGGTAACCTCTTCGTCGCCGACAGCCGCAACGCCTCGATTCGCCGCGTCACCCCCGCCGGCCTCGTCACCACCGTCGCCGGCGCCGCCGGCGAAGCCGTCCACGCCGACAGCTTTACCGGCACCGGCCGCTTCGGCTCACCCGCCGGGCTCGCCCTCATCGATAACGGCTTGCTCGTCATCAGCGATCCCGCCTTCCACACCCTCCGCTCCACCGACAACCGCGGCACCACGCTCACCATCGCCGGCTCACCCGGCGCCGCTGGCGCCACCGACGGCCCCTCCGCCGCCGCCCGCTTCAACACCCCTTGGGGCCTCGCGGCCGACCGTAACAACACGATCTACCTTGCCGATGCCGGCAACCACGTCATCCGCCGCCTCGCCGCCTCCGCCGTCACCACCGTCGCCGGACTCGCAGGACTCGCCGGCGCCAACGACGGCACCCCCGGCCGCCTCAGCGCCCCCCGTGGCGTCGCCCTCGATACCGCCGGTAATCTTTTCATCGCCGACACCGGCAACCACACCATCCGTAAACTCACGC
Source organism: Opitutaceae bacterium (assembly GCA_044358025.1). Taxonomy (GTDB): domain Bacteria; phylum Verrucomicrobiota; class Verrucomicrobiia; order Opitutales; family Opitutaceae; genus GAS368. The sequence continues at coordinate 4,204 of JBIKOK010000291.1, read as the reverse complement.
CCGCCGGCGTCCTGTCCACCGTCGCCGGACTCGCCGGCTCTCCCGGCTACACCGACGGCGCCGGCTCCGCCGCCCGCTTCAACTCCCCCGGCGGCCTCGCCGTCGACCGCACGGGCCACCTCTTCGTCGCCGACACCGGCAACCACCTCGTGCGCCGCATCACGCCCGCCGGCGTTGTCACCACCATCGGCGGCTCTGTCGGCGCCACCGCCCCCGCCTACGCCGACGGCCCCGGTGCCGCCGCCCGCTTTCTTTCGCCCAGCGCGATCGCCGTCGACGCCGCCGGCGTGCTCTACGTCGTCGAGGCCGGCCTCAACCTCCTCGTCAAGGGCGAGGTCGACGTTCCTCCCGTCATCACAACCCCACCCGCCTCCCTCGCCACGGCCACCGGCTCCGCCACCACCCTTTCCGTCGGCGCCACCGGCGGCGGCCTCGCCTACCAATGGAAATTCAACGGCGCCCTCCTCTCCGGCGCGACCGCCGCCGCCTTCACCGTCGCCTCCGCCCAGCCCGCGTCCGCCGGCAGCTACACCGTGACCGTCTCCAACTCCCTTGGACAGGTCACCAGCGCCCCCGCCGTCCTCACCGTCGCCCCCGCCGCCCATCCCGGCCGGCTCATCAACCTCTCCGTCCTCACCGACATCGCCGCCGTCGGCGACACCTTCACGCTCGGCTACGTCGTCGGCGGCAACGGCACCGTCGGCAGCAAACCCCTCGTCCTCCGCGCCGCCGGCCCCTCCCTCGGCGCCCTCGGCGTCCCGGACACCCTCGCCGATCCGAAACTCGAACTCTTCGCCGGCTCCGTCCAGACCGGCGAAAACGACGACTGGGGCGGCGCCGCCCCGCTCACGGCCGCCCTCGCCAACGTCGGCGCGTTCCCCTACAGCGGCCCCGCCTCGAAGGACGCCGCCGTCGCCGCCTTCCTCACCACGCGCGACAACTCCGTCGCCGTTTCCTCCGCGGCCAACGGCACCGGCAAGGTCATCGCCGAAATCTACGACGCCACTCCTGCCGCGAATTTCTCCACGCTCACCCCGCGCCTCCTCAACGTTTCCGTCCGCAAACACCTCGGCTCCGGCCTCACCGCCGGCTTCGTCCTCGGCGGCGGCGCCTCCACCAACGTCCTGATCCGCGCCGTGGGCCCCGGCCTCGCCGCGTTCGGCGTCCCCGACACCGTCGTCGACCCCCAGCTCACGCTCTTCAATAGCGCCTCCGGCAAACTCGACGCCAACGACAACTGGTCCGGCACCGCCGCCCTCACCGCCGCCTTCGCGCGGGTCGGCGCCTTCGCCCTCCCCGCCGCGACCTCGAAGGACGCCGCCCTCCTGGTCACCCTTCCCCCCGGCGGCTACACCGTCGAGGTTACCGGCGTCAACGCCACCACGGGCGTCGCCCTGGTCGAGGTCTACGAAGTCCCGTAAATCACGCCGGCTTCCAGGCCCGCTCCCTTCTTCCGGAAGCGTCCGTTGCCCGCGCCGGCGTCCCCTTCCTTGTCGCGCCCGGAACGGTCGTTCCACCGCTTTCTGGGAAACTCCCAAGGTGGCTCAAGGCCGCGACGGCCCACCCGAGGGGAAAGCCATGCCCACGGCCGCGTCCCCCCCCCGTCACCCCACTTGCCGGCAAATACCTCACCGGGCTTGATCGCCGACGGATTCTACGGCTTCAGCGTCCGCTCCGCCCCCGAGATCATCCGTCTCCAAAACATCACTCCCGTGCCCCCGCTGCCCGACCACGTGCGCGGCGTGATCAACCTCCGCGGCCCCGTCATTCCCCTCATCGACCGCCGCATGAAATGGGGCCTCGTGGCCGAAGCCAACAGCCGCACCTGCGTCGTCGTCGGCCTCGTCGATTCGTCCGCCGGACCCGCCCGGTCGATGGGCCTCATCGTCGACCCCGTTGACGAGGTCACAACCATCACCCCAGCGGAAATCGAGCCGATCCCTGAATTCGGCGGCCCGATCGACCGTTCCCGCCTGCTCGTACTCGCCAAGGTCAAGGGTCAGGTAAAAACCCTTTTGTCGATCGAACAGGTCATCAAAACGGGGCGCGATTCCGCCATCGCTCCGCCTCTGCCTCCCTTTCGCCGCGCCGCAAACAACACCCCTGAACTCGCCACCAAAACCATCCTCGCCGCCGTTGGATCGATCACCCTCGCCGCGGACGCCACGTTCATCACCCAAAAAAACCCGCGAGAGATCAGGCGTGGACCTGCGGTACAATTCCATCCGTGCCACCGTCGTCGAGGCTCAGCGTATCCGCCAGAGCATCTCGCAGCTCGGCGTCGGCGAGTCCTTCGACCGCCCCAAGGTCATCGAGGAATTCCGCCCTTCCGGCGACCGCCGCAACTTCACCCTCTACAAAACCATTCCGTCGTCACGGCAGGGGATGCCGCCGGTAGGACCGCCTCTGAGGACGGTTTAAATTTCCGCGCCGCCAAGCACCAGTCCCGCCCCCCCACGCCCCCGAGGAGGCCATTCTCCATGCGCTCGACCAGCCCGGCGCCGAGGATTACTTCCGGGCCGTCCGCGCCACCGACACCATCGTGCTCGCCCGTCTCGTGACGCTCACGCGGGACTGCATGACGTGACCCGCCGATCCCGCCAAAAGCCCGTCCAAGGACCGCAATGACATCGTCGGCTTCACCATGGAAAACGAGCGGGTCGGCGAGGTCCACGGTGCCTTTATCCTCAAACGAGACTTCAGCCGCATAGACGCCAGCGTCGTCATAAGGATGGCGACCAGCGTCGCCTGGATCGGCCTCCTCACCGGCAGCATCCTCGCGGGCGTCGCGTGGACGAATCAACGGCTCATCATCAAACCGCTGCGCTCCGCCTCCGATTCTCGCATCGCCAGCTCCGAACACATCGCCGCCGCCTCCGGCCAGGTCTCCAGTTTCACCCAGAGACTGGCTGCCGGCGCCCGCGAACAAGCGGCCTCTCGCCTGGCTCACAGCGCCTCGATGGAACCGATGGCCTGCTTGACCCGGCGCAACGCCGCCAACGCCACCGAGGCGCTCACGATCGCCCAGACCGCGCCCGAGACCGCCGACGTCCGCTGCTTCTCGCTCGCCAAACTCAACCCCGCTGGAGCCGAACTCCATGTCGCCAGCGGCGAGGTCGCCAAAATTGTGCAAACCACCGACAAGATCGCGTTTCAGACCGGCATCCTCGCCCTCAGCGCCGCCGGTGAAGCCGGCGCCGGTTTCTCGGCTGTCGCCGGGGAGGTCCGCGCCCTCGCCCAATGGTCCGCGCAGGCAGCCAAGAAAACCGCCGGCCAGATCGACTCCGCCTCCGCCAAGAGCGAGGAAAGCGTTCGCATCAGCGAACAAACCAAGGTCTGGTTCGACCTCCTCACCCACCGCTCCGGACTCCACGCCCGACGCGCCTCCGCCGAACTCCTCAACGGCGAACGCGAGGCCGCCTTCGGCATTGCCCAACGCGCCACTCCGGAAGCCGCTAAGCGCCTCCTCCTCCTGCGCGATCATCAGCACAGTCAATTTCTCCTTCGACGCCTACTGCGCCCGCGTCGCCTCCGACAGCGGAGCAAACCATACGTCCGCTTTGGCCCGCGCCATCGGCGCAAACCCGATCCGCTGCGCCAGCACGTCCTCGTCGCCGCCCGTTCGCGTCACGGCGTCACGATTTTTTTTTTAGCCGCGCTCGCGCGTCACCCGCGCGACTTGGTCCCAGTGCAACAACACCAGTCGCATCCGCTCCGCCCACTGCGCGTCGAGCACCGTCCACGCCCCGAGCGCCGACACCTCTCGCACGCCCCGATAAACCCATCTCTCACCAGCGGATCGAGCCCGCTGGACGCCTCGTCCAGCCCGAGCAGCTTCGGCCCGTACGCCAGCGACGACAACAGCGCCGGCCCCATCGTCATCCCCCGCGAGAGGTGCTTCAGCGTCCGATCCTCGAGCTGAGCAAACTGCGCGAGCAGCGTTTTTTTCAGCGCCCGATCCCCGTCGGGTAAAACGACCGGCCATGGTCCAAAAACTGCCGCACCGTCATCCCGAGCGGCATCTGCCGGTTCTCCGACACGCAGCCGATCTGCGCCTTTTCCTTTTCCCCGAGCCTGCGCGAATCCACGCCAAGCCCCCGCGCCGATCCGCTCGTCGGCTCGATCGGATTCATGCGCGTCTTATTCGTCGTCGATTTACCCGCGCCGTTCGACCCCAACAGCGCCAACACGCTCCCCTGCGGCA
>JBIKOK010000002.1:0-77361 GCA_044358025.1 Opitutaceae bacterium | reverse complement strand
TGAACGTCAGACTGCCTCCGGCCGCGCTGATCACGGTCGTGCTCGGCGTGAGCACAATGGTCTGCGCCACGGCGTTGATCGCAAGGATCACGCAGGCCGCAAGCGAAGCGAAGGTCGATGGGCGCAGCATTTCGGGTAGAGGACGGGAGGCGAGTGTGCGGTGGCGGATGCGATCAGTGGACCGAAAACGCGCCCGCCGAACTGTGATGCAGGTGACTAGCAGGAAATTGTTCGGTCACAAGGCTCGAATCGGGCTCGCGCGTCGTCGCGCGGGGGAGGGCGCGCCGATTTCCGGCTCGTCAGCTCGCGGGGCTTCTGGCTGATTGCGTCGAATCTTCTTTCAGGCTTTCCGTGTCCCGAAGAGGCCTCTCTTTCACGCCGGCGGGAACTCTTCGGAGAAGCCGTGGATTCATCGCATTTGTCCTCTCCCGCGCTATGAACTTATCCCTCGTTCTGTTTTCTTCCTGCGTTCGGGCTGCCTTTTTTCGGGACCCGGCTGGCTTCCGGCGACGCGCGATACCTCGGGGCCTCGTGCTTCTGCTCGTTTTCCTGGCGGCGGGAGTTCGGTCGATGACGACGGCGGCGACGGTGGGCTCCGCGCCGCTCACGTCGAACCCGATGGCGGAATTCTCGGCGGCGAATGGCAATCCGAACGGGGTGTGGAGCTACGGTTGGATGGACCCCGGTTTCACGACCTTCACCGCCTTGGTGAACAAGCGCTCCGTCCCGGGCGGTTATAGCAGTTGGTATGGCTGGGCGGGCGACGAGACGCCGGCCGTCGGTTTCAACGGCCTTGCGACGGCCATTAACGGCATCCCGCCCGGTTATCTGCTCTTACACCCGGGCAATGGCAACGAGCCGTCCGTCCTGCGCTGGACTGCGCCGTGGACGGCCACGGTGCGCGTGGTGGGCCAGTTTCACGCGGGCGACAGCGGGTCGATGCAGGTGGCGGTGCGACACAACAACACGGTGCGGTTTAGCGCGACGGATGCCGGGGCCTTCGATCTCTCGGTCAACGTGACCGCCGGCGACACGCTCAATTTCGCGGTGTTCGGCGGTTATGCGTTTGGTGCCACCGGTCTCCAAGTCACCCTCGCCGCCACGACGTTTTCTCTGCCGCTGACGACGGGCGAGACGGGGAAGATCAGCCTCGGCCCCTTGGTCGGCGGATCGAGCCTGAGTATCGCCGTCACGGGGACGGGAGACCTCGCGGACGCGCGTTGGTCGGTGAATCCTGACGGGTCGCTCGCGGCGCCGGCGAGCGGGCCCTGGGCCTTCGCCAACCTCGGGGCGGCCTATCCCGCGGTCGCGGGCTTTCCAGCGGGCGACGGCGTGAACCGCTTCGCCGGTGGCGGGGCCAACTACGACCATGATGGTGGGGCGTGGCCGTTTGCCGGCAAACAAACCACCGATACGACCGATTTTGGGACGATTCGCCTCGGCGCGGTCGTGGGCACGTTCGTCCCCAACCCCGGCCGGTCCGATTGGTTTTTCATCGGCACCGGACGCACGATGACCGTTCCGGCGGGCGGAGGTACCCTTTCCATGGCGGTCAACGAAACCTTATCCGGCGACAACCACGGCGCCTACGCCGTCACGGCTTCGGCCACCGCGCCGGCGAACGATGCGTTCGCCAGCGCGGTGGTGCTGCCGGGTCCGAGCCATTCGTTCGCGGGCGCGAATGTGGGCGCGGGCAAGGATTCCGGCGAAGGCAGCCACGCGGGCAACGCCGGCGGCGCCTCGGTGTGGTGGAAATGGACCGCGCCCAAAACCGGCGTCGTCACCGTGGACACCGCCGGCAGCCGTTTCGATACGCTCCTCGCCGTCTACACTGGCACCGCCGTCAACGCCCTCACCACCGTCGCGAGCGACGACAACTCCGGCCCGGCCAACACGAGCAAACTGACGTTTAACGCCACGGCGGGCACGGTCTATCCGATCGCCGTGGACGGCTCCGGCGGAGCGACCGGCGCGATCGTGCTCAATCTCGGCTACGCGTATCATTTTTCCACGTTCGCAGGTTTGGCGGGTTCCGCGGGCGGCACCGACGCCACCGGCAGCGCCGCGCGGTTCTCCGGGCCCAACGACGTAGTGGTGGACGGCAACGGCAACGTCTACGTCGGCGAGAATGTCAGTCACACGATCCGCAAAATCACCGCCGCCGGAGTCGTCAGCACGCTGGCGGGCAGCGCAGGCGTGGCCGGCACGGCCAACGGCACCGGTCCCGATGCGCGCTTCAAACAGCCGCTCGGCTTGGCGCTCGACGGCGGTGGTAACGTGCTGGTCGCCGACTATGAGAACCACGCGATTCGCCAGGTCACTCCGGCCGGCGTCGTCACGACGGTGGCGGGCCTCGCCGGCACTGCCGGCACCGACAATGCCACCGGCACCGCCGCGCGTTTCAATTTGCCCGTGGGCCTCACCGTCGACCCCGCCGGCAATATCTTCGTCGCCGACTCCGCCAATCACGTGATTCGCCGGATCGCCGCGGGCGGCGTAGTCACGACCTTCGCCGGCACCATGGGCACCGCGGGCAGCGCCGACGGCACGGGCCCGGCGGCGAAGTTCAACACTCCCTATCGCCTCGCGTTCGATCTCAGCGGGAACTTGTTCGTTTCCGACACGTTTAACCACACGATCCGCAAGATCACGCCGGCCGGGGTGGTGACCACGCTCGCGGGCGCCGTGGGCGTGGCCGGCGAGGTCGACGGCGTGGGCGGCGCCGCTCGCTTCGATACCCCCTACGGTATCGCGGTCGATGCGGGGGGCAATGTGTTCACCGCCGACTACTCGGGCCACACACTGCGGCGGATCACGCCGGCCGGCGTTGTCACGACGCTGGGCGGTGTGGCAGGCACGTTCGGCGTCCTCGACGGCCTAGGCGCCAACGCCCGCTTCTATCGGCCCACCGGCGTCGCGCTCGACGCCGGCGGCACCCTCTACCTTGCCGATTTCTCCAATCTGACGATTCGCAAAGGTGTGCCGGCCTACGCGCCCGAGGTGGCGTCCGTCTCGCCCCCCACGTTCGCCGCGGGCGGCAGCGTCACGGTCACCGGGGCCAATTTCACCGCGGCGACCGCGGTTGCGTTCAATGGTGTCGCCGCGGCCTCGTTCACGGTCGTCTCGCCCACCCGCATTGCGGCGGTCGCGCCCGCGACGCTCGCTGCCGGCAACCTTGCCATCACGGGTCCCGGTGGCACGAGCACCGTCACGGCGCCATTCACCGTCGGGGCGGCCGGCAGCCCCTTCGCCGCCGATGCGGACGGTTGGAGCCTGGTCAGCTTCACCAACCTCTCGACGCACACCTACACGGTGGCCGGCACCTATCCGGCCACGTTTAACGCCACCGGCGGCTATCCCGGCGGCTACATCACCAGCAACGACCCCGACGGTGGCGACTTCACCTTCTCCGCTCCGGCGGCCTATCTCGGCAACCGCACCCGCTCGATCGGCGCGACGCTCACCTACGATTTGATTCATCCGGTCGGCGGGCTGGATTATCAGGCCGCCGACGTGATTCTCGTGGGCAACGGCGTGCGCCTCGTCTGGCAGGGCCATCCCGCACTCGCGCCGGCCGCGGCGAGCTGGACCCGCGTTTCGGTGCCGTTGACCCCATCCGCCCAATGGCACGTGAGCACCACCGACGGCGCCCTTGCCACGACCACCGATTTTCAAACCGTCTTCGGCAACCTCACCGGCCTCTATCTGCGCGGCGAATATTCCAACGGCGCGGAGACGACCGGACTGGACAACGTCGTCCTCGGCATCGCCGGGACGAGCCTGCCGGCGATCGGCAGTATCTCGCCGTCGCCCGCCTTCGTCGGCGCCACGGTCACCCTCACGGGCAGCGGCTTCACGGGCGCGACCGCGGTCAGCTTTCACGGTACCGCGGCCACGTCCTTCACCGTCGTATCCGATTTGGCCCTCACCGCCGTCGTCCCGCCCGGCGCCACCGCCGGCCATGTCACGGTCACCACCCCCGGTGGCGTGAGCGCCACGACCGTGCCCTTCTCGGTCACCGCTCCCGCCCCCACCGCCCATGATCGCTTCGATCCCGGTGCCAACGACACGGTCCTGTCCGTCGTCGTGCAGCCCGATGGTCGGATGGTCATCAGTGGCCACTTTACCACGCTGCAGCCTTTCGGCTCCGCCGCTCCGGCCGTCCGCCAACGGATCGCCCGCCTGAATCGCGACGGTACGCTCGACTTCGGGTTCCTCGCGACGGCAGGCCTCGACGCCGCCGCCACCTCGCTCGCGCTCCAGTCCGACGGCAAGATTCTTCTGGGCGGCTCCTTTGGCACCGTCAACGGCGTCACCCGCCGCAACCTCGCCCGCCTCAATGCCGACGGTTCGCTCGACGCCGCCTTTGACCCGGCGCCCTCCGGCCCCGTCAACGCGATCGTGGTCCGGCCCGACGGGAAAATCGTCATTGGCGGCGAGTTTGCGAACATCCAGCCCAACGGGGCCGCGAGCCCGACGGCGCGGCGGTTCGTCGCGCGCCTCAATCCCGAGGGCACGCTCGACGCGGCGCTCAACCTCGCCTTCGACAGCGGCGAATCGGCGCGCGTGACGGCTCTGGCCCTGCAACCCGGCGGGGCGCTCCTCGTCGGCGGCACGTTTGCCGCGGTCAACGGTTCCGGCCGCGCCTGCTTTGCCCGCATCACGCCGGCCGATACGCTCGACCCCGCGTTCGATGCCGGCGTGTCGCCGGGCGGCGCGGTCACCCGCGTCGTCCCGTTGGTGGACGGTGCCATACTCCTCGCGGGGAGTTTTTCGCGCATCGGCAATCAAACCCGGAGCGGCCTCGCCGTCGTCGGAGCCGCCGGTGTGCTCGGCGCCTTCGACCCTGCGCCGAACTTCGCGGTCAACGACGTCGTCGTCCAGCCGGACGGACGGATCGTGGTCGCCGGCACGTTTTCCACCGTCGCCGGCGGGACCCGCAACGGGCTCGCCCGCCTCCGCCCCGACGGTACGCTCGACGCCGGCTTCGTTGCCGACGCCAACAACGGCGTCCGACAACTCGCCCTCCAGCCCGACGGCAGCCTCGTGGTGGTCGGCGATTTCACCACGCTTGGCGGCCACGGTCGCAACCGCATCGCCCGCGTTCTCCCCGACGGTTCGGTCGAGCGTGCCCTGGTCGCCGATACGTCCGGCGGAGTCGTCGGTGCGCTCGCCTTGCAGCCCAACGGGAAAATCCTCCTCGGCGGCCACTTCACGACGGTCGCCGGCGTCGCCCGCAATTTCGTCGCGCGGCTTAACGCCGACAGCACGCTCGACACCTCGTTCAATCCCGCGCCCGACGCCTCCGTGATTGCGCCGGTCGTTTTGCCCAACGGTCAATTTGTTCTCGGCGGTCGCTTCACCACCATTGCCGGCCAGTCGCGCCCCGGCCTCGCCCGCTTCAACGCGGATGGCACGATCGACCCCGCGTTTAACGCCGCGATCTCCGGCGGCTTCCTCAACAGCGTCCTGCTCCAGCCCGACGGCAAGCTCGTCATCGGCGGCGCCTTCACCGTGGTCGGAGGCCAGACCCGCAATCGCGTCGCGCGCCTCAATGCCGACGGCACCCTCGATCCTGCCTTCAATCCCGATGCCAACGGGGAGGTCTTTGGCCTCGCGCTCCAGCCGGACGGCGCGCTCGTGCTCTCCGGCGATTTCACCGCCGTCGGCGGCCAGACCCGCAACCGCCTCGCGCGCGTCACGTCCGCCGGTGCCGTCGATTCCTTCGATCCCAACGCCAACGGCAACGTCGCGCTCGTTATCGTCCAGCCTGACGGGAAAATTGTCGCCACCGGCGCCTTCACCTCCATTGCCGGCGCGCCACGCACCGGCGTCGCGCGCCTGACGTCCGCCGGCGGCAACGACCCGACGTTCACCCCCGCCGCGGGCGTGACCGCGATCTACACCGTGCAAGCCGACGGAAGGTTTTTCGCCACCGGTTCGTTCACTGCCGCCTCCGGCATTGCGGACGGCACCTTCGTCCGGCTCAATGCCGACGGCTCCCTCGATCCTTCCTTCAGCGTCGCGGTCAACGGCGCCGGCGGCGGTGCCTCCGTGGCCGTCCAACCTGACGGCAAGACGATTGTCGGCGGCGATTTCACCGCCGCCGGCGGTCAGGCCCGGGCCCGCATCGCCCGCCTCATCGCGACCGGCCCCACCTCCACCGCGATCTCCGCCACGCTGTCCACCGTCACGCTGACGCGCCACGGTCCGTTGCCGGAGCTTGCGTGGGTCACCTTCGAAAAATCGGCCGACGGCGCCACGGGTTGGACCCCGCTTGGCACCGCGTCCCGCGTCGGTACCACGGCCCACTGGCAGCTTACCGGCCAGACGCTGCCGGCGAACACGTTGTTCTACCTGCGCGCTCGCGCCGCGGCGCCGTCCGGCGTTTACGGCGCGTCGAGCCTGGTGGAGCAGGTCCAGCAGGCCTACCTCGCGGTGGCCGTCCCCGCGCCGACCGTCGCGTCCCTCACGCCGACGGCGGTTGTCGCCGGCACGAACGTCACGCTCACCGGCACCGGTTTTTCGGGCGCGACCCTCGTGCGGTTCAGCGGCCTCGCCGCCGCCTTCCGCGTGGTCTCCGCGACGTCCCTCACCGCCACCGTCCCGTTCGGGGTCAGCGCCGGGGCGGTCACGGTGACCGGTCCCGGCGGCACCAGCCCGGCGACGGTGACCTACACCGCGACGGCGACGCCGGTCGCGCAGACCCTGTACGTCGCCACCGGTCAGGGCTCAAACGCCCAACTTTATATCGTCAATCCCACTACGGCGGCCGCGACCCTCGTCGGCAATATTACGCTGAGTGGGAGTGCCCTCACGCTCACGGGGCTCGCCTTCGATCCGCTCACCGGCGTGCTCTACGGCGTGACCGGCAACGAAAACGGTCCGGCGCGAAAACTCGTGACGATCGACCGGGCGACCGGGTTGGCGACGCTCGTGGGGAGCCTGGCCGTGAACGGCGATACGGCCGAGGGTGCGTCCGACATCAGTTTTGACGCCAATGGGAAATTGTATGCGTGGAAGACCGGCGGCGGTCCGCTCGGGTTGGTCGATGTCGGCACCGCCGCCGTCACCCCGATCGGTTCCAGCCTGAATGGCACCGGTGGCAACGGCCTCGCCTTTGCGCCGGATGGTTCGCTGTATGTGGCCGGCCCGCCGACCGGCAGCCTTTCGCGGGTCGACCCCGCGACCGGCGCACTCACGGCGGTCGCGACCTTGTCCGGCGCGCCCCTGGCACTCGGCACCGTCAACGCCATGGCCAGCGACCTGGCGGGCGTACTGTTTGCCGTGGGCAATGGCGACGGTTCGCTGATCACGATCAATCCGGCGACCGGTGCGATCACGACGGTCGGAACCCTGCCGTTCTCGTCCGCCGACGCTCTGGCGTTTCTGATCGCGATGCCCGCGCCCACCATCACCGCGCCGCCCGTCGCCACCGTCGTCACCGCTGGCGCCCCTGCGTCCCTGACCGTCCTCGCCACGGGCGCAGGCCCGTTGACCTACCAGTGGCAGCGCAACGGGGCGGACTTGCCCGGTGCCACCGCTGCCACCTACCCCGTTCCGTCGGCCTCGCAGGCCAACGTCGGAGTTTATCGTGTCAGTGTGAGCAACCCCGGCGGTTCCGTTTTCAGCGCGGCCGTCCCCTTTGACGTCGTGACGCGCGATCTCATCAACTTCTACGCCCGGGCCACCGTCGCGCCGCTCGGCAGCGTCACAAGCAGCTTCACCATCGAGGGGGCGCAGTCCAAAACGGTGCTCCTCATCGGCGTCGGCGGCACGCGCGCCGCCGCGGCGGGTTTTTCCGGCACCGGCGGCAATGCGGAGATTCCCCTCCTGGCCGGGGTTGTCCCCGCTCCGACCGGTCTCGCCGACCCACGCCTCGCGCTGACCGATGCTTCGGGGACGCAGCTCGCCCTCAACAACGACTGGGGCACTGCGCCGAATCTCGCCGCGCTCACCGCGGCCGCGGCCCAGGTCGCCGCGACACCCGGGCTCACGGCCACGGGCGAGGGCGCACAGGACGCCGCGATTCTGCTGACCCTCACGCCCGGGACCTACCATGTGAAGCTCGACGGGGCCAACGGCGGTGGCGGCGCTGCGCTCCTTCAGGTCTACGACGCCGACACCGACGGGCGTCCGCGTCTCGTGATGTTTACGCTCCGCGCGACCGTGGGCGCCGGCGACCAGGTCGTCACGGCCGGCTTTACGCTCGACGGCACGCTGGAGAAAAACGTGTTGATCCGCGCTCTGGGCGAATCGCTCGGCTCATCCGTGGGGGTGTTGGCCGATCCCGTGATCGTGCTCTACCGCGGCAGCACCTATGTCGAACGCAGCGACGACACGTATTTTTCGGACGCTGGGCTCCCGGCCGCCTTTGCCCAGGTCGGTGCGCGCCCGACCGGCGGCACGCTCGACTCCACCCTCGTCCCGACGGTGACCCCGGGTGTCTACACCGTGCAGATCGTGCCGTATTCCTCGGGCGAATCCGGCACCGTGCTCTTCGAGCTCTTCGAGGCCGATGCCCAACGCGCCGCGACCTTCGGGCCGGTGATTACCTATCTGGCCCCCGATCAAGTCGCACTCCAGGGCCAGAGCGTGGAATTCGGCGTCGTCGCCGTGGCCAAACCCGGCGCGACCTACCAGTGGCGCAAAGACACCGTGCCTTTCCCCAACGCCACCAATCCGGTCTTCCGCCTCGACAACGTCCAGCCGACGGACATCGCGAACTACGACGTCGTCATCACCAGCGGCGCGGCGTCGGCGACGAGCCCCGCGCGGACGTTTAAGCTGTTGCCCGAATTTCACTCGGCCGACTCCGACCGGGACCGCCGCATCGGCCTGATTGAACTCACCCGGATCATCCAGTTCTACAACTACCGCGCCGACACGGTCCGCACCGGGGAGTATCACATGCTGGCCGGCACGGAAGACGGCTTTACGCTCGGGCCCGGCGCTGTCACCACGCCTCACGCCGCCGATTCCAATCGCGACGGCCGCATCGATATCTTCGAACTCACCCGCGTGATCGAACTCTACAACTTCAGGAACGGCTCGGTTCGCACCGGCAGCTATCACGCGGCGCTCGGCACCGAAGATGGCTTCGAGCCCGGCGGCGCCGTGGATCGGGTTGTCCGCCGCAAGGTCCGTTAGTCGGACCGCGTCGGCGCCCGCGCCGTCCCACCGTCGGTCTGCGTGGCGCCTCAAGGGTGCGACGTTGGCCGGCTCCACGCGCGGCCGCCCTGCGGACGCACCGCCGCGTCGTGAGGCCAAAGGGAATCGTTGGTTGACAGGTCCCTCGCCGATTCACGTCATCGGGTTGCTTTTGACCGCCCCATGAACGCCCGTTCCTTTCGCCGATTCGTTTCCTGCGGGATGGTGATTGCGGCGACGGCGGCCGATTCACTGCGCGCGGCACCGCCGCCCGATGACCCGGGGGGCCGGGCATTGATTCAGCAGGCGCACGGCGCCATCGCCGCGTATCATGCCGGACAGCCCAAATCTGACGCCGTCCTCCGCGTCGTCTATTTTCACCCCAGCGACCGCGATCCGCTGCCGCACTATGCCGCGCGGCTCGACCGGGTGCTGAACGACGTGAGCGATTTCTACCGCGACGGGCTGCGCCGCTTCGGGCTCGCGAACGACGGCCTGCCGCTCGAGCGCAAGGATGGCCGCCTCGTGCTGCACGTCGTGCGCGGCAAAGATCCCGCGAGTTCCTACAGCTACGATTCGGGCGAGAAAACCGCCGCCGAAATCCGCGCCGCACTGAAGGGCTCGTTCGATCTGAACCGCGAGCACGTGCTGGTGATCTACGCGCTGTGCCACCGCGAACCGGACGGCCGCTATGTCTTCAACGCGCCCTACTATGGCAGCGGCTCGCAGCGCCACGGCCTGTGCCACGCCGCGGACTGCGAGTTGCTCGACCCGCAGCTCTTGACGAAGTCGCGCGAGAAAATGGTGTTCACCGAGCACTACTACCCGCGCATCGAAGAAACCGTGGCCGGTTTCAACAGCATGTATCTCGGGGGCACCGCGCACGAACTCGGCCACGCCCTCGGCCTGTTCCACGACGCCGGGATGAAACGGGAAAACGAGTCGGGCCGTTCGCTCATGGGCTCCGGCAACCTCACCTATCGCCATGAAGTCTGGGGTGGAAAAGCCCCCGCCTATCTCGCCCGCGTGTCCGCGCTGCACCTCGCGTCCCATCCGTTTTTCACGGGTTCGAATCGCGGCCGCGACGACGACACCCGCGGCGGCATCGAGGGCCTGACGTTTGCCTCGGAGCGGGGCGCGCTGCGGATCCGCGGTCGCGTCGCCGGCGCCATCCCCGCTTACGCCGTCGTCGCGTATGTGTGGCCCAGCGGCACGACCGACCACGCCTCGCGCACGTTCCCGGTGGTGCTCACCGGCGCAGAGTTCGATCTCTCCCTACCGGAACTGCGGCGTGACTCCCTTTTCATGCGGCTGGTGACCCTCCACGTGAACGGCGCGGCGAGCTGGGAAGACTATCGCTTTGGCTTCGATGCGGCCGGCCGACCGGAGACACCGGTGCTGTTCAAGTGGCCCTGGGTTGTGGCGCGCGCGGAAAAGGCCGTCATGCAACGCGAGCGCGGCGCCCGCGACCTCCTTACCGACGAGGCAATCGCCCAAGCCTCGACTCCGCCGGAGCAGCGGAGGCTGCGCGTCCTGCGGAACGTGATCGATCCGCCGGCTCCGATTGATCTCGGGAAAGTGACCGCCGAATTTGCCTCGCTTTCTGACGCCGGCTGGACCGACGCAAAAGTAGGGGGGGGGCAGGTGGCGAGGAACTACTACTGGTTCGACGCCAAGATTCAGAACGGCGTCTTTCTCCAGCTCGGCGGCCAGTTTTTCGACAAAGGCCTCTACGCCCACGCGCCCTCCCGCTACGTCTTCGACCTCGCGGGCAAGTGGCAAACGTTCACCGCGACCGTGGGCCTGCGCGATGGCGCTCCCGATTTCGGCTCGGCGGTTTTTCGCGTCCTCGGCGATGGCAAGGAACTCCACCGGTCACCCGTGTTGCGGGTCGGCGCCCGTGCGGAAATAAACGTCGCCGTAACCGGCGTGAGGACGCTCGAACTTCGCACCGAGGGGGCCGAGGGAAACAACCACGGCGCTTGGTCCATCTGGACCGAGCCGCAGGTCAGCCGCTGAGGGTGGCCACGCGATCGGCCGACTTACTTCTTCCACACGTCGCCCACCTCGCCGCCGAACCAGCGCGTCGTGATGACTTTTTGCTGCGTGTAGAACTGCACGGCCTCTTTGCCCTGGATGTGGAGATCGCCGTAAAACGAATCGTCCCAGCCGGTGAAGGGAAACATCGCCATCGTCGCGGGCACGCCGACGTTGATGCCGACCATGCCGGCTTTCACGCGGTGTTTAAACTCGCGCGCGGCGCGTCCGCTCGCGGTGAAAATGGCCGCGCCGTTGCCGAACGCGGAGGCGTTGGCCTGCGCGATGGCGGCGTCGAGGTCGTCCATGCGCATGACGTTCAGCACGGGGCCGAACACCTCTTCGCGGGCGAGCGTCATGTTGGCCTGCACGCCGTCGACGATGGTGGCCCCGAGGTAGAAACCGCGCGGGGCATCGGCGACGGTGAGGCCGCGGCCGTCGGCGATGACCTTCGCCCCTTCGCTTTCGCCGCTCGCGACGAGGCGGAGCACGCGGTCGCGGTGGGCGGCGGTGATGACCGGGCCCATGTCGGGCTGCGCGGCGGGAGCGGGCTGATCGGTGCGGCCGATCTTGATCGCGCGGGCGGCGGCGACGAGGTCGGGCAGGAGCCGCTCGGCGGCAGCGCCGACGGTGACGGCGGTCGAGCCCGCCATGCAGCGCTCGCCGGCGCAACCGAACGCAGCGGTGGAGAGCGCCTCGACGGTTTTACCCATGTCGGCATCGGGCATGATCACGATGTAGTTTTTCGCGCCACCGTTGGCCTGGACGCGTTTGCCGTGGCGGGTGCCGGTTTCGTAAATGTATTTCGCGATGGGCGTGGAGCCGACGAACGAGATCGCGCGCACCTTCGGGTGGGTGAGCAGCGTATCGACCGCCTCGCGTCCACCGTGAACGAGGTTGAACACGCCCTTCGGCAGGCCGGCTTTTTCGAGGAGTTCGGCGAGGAGGACCGCGGTGAGCGGGACTTTTTCGCTCGGTTTCAGGACGAACGTGTTGCCGCACGCGATCGCCAGCGGAAACATCCAGAGCGGCACCATCGCGGGGAAGTTGAACGGGGTGATCCCGACGCAGACGCCGAGCGGCTGGTTGAGCGTCTCGCAATCGACGCTGCGCGCAAGGTTTTCGAGCGTGTCACCGAAGAGCAGGGTGGGGACGCCGCAGGCGTATTCGATATTCTCCATGCCGCGATGCACGTCGCCGCGCGCCTCGGCGAGCGTCTTGCCGTGCTCGCGCGAGACCGTCGCGCAAAGCACCTCGTAGTTTTGTTCGATGAGTTGCCGGTAGCGGAAAAAAACGCGGGCCCGCTCGACGGCGGGCGTCTCGCTCCACGCCGGAAAGGCGGCGTGCGCCGCCGCCACGGCGGCGTTGACCTCGGCCGCACCGCCGACCGGGCACTGCGCGATGACGTCGCCGGTGGACGGATTGAAGACGGACGTCGTCGCGAGTTGCGTCGAGCGCAGCCATTCGCCGGCGATGGAGTGGGGGACGAGGGGCGTGTGCATGGAGAAAAAAGCGGCGTGGAGCGCCGCGCTACAGTGCCAGCATCCGCGAACGGACCGACGAAATCAAATCGCCGTAACCGCCGAGAAATTGGCTGAGGGTGTGCTGGGTCGCGCCGTAGCCGAGGAACTCGGAGGGCTTCAGACCGTCTTCGTCGTGGGCGCGGATGAAGTCGGGGAACTTCGCCCGGAGTTCGGCGAGAATCGCACCGTCCACGGGCTGTTCGAGCGTGAGGGAGGGCGCGGTGCCGGAGACGTTGAACTTCGTCCACCAAGTGTAGGGCACGGTTTGCAACACGTCGCGGCCGATGATCTGCGACCAGTGGTTCTCGTGGCGATAGGCGGCGGCGAGCAGCGTGCCGGGGAGACCCCGTTGCTGAAACAGGCGGTGTGCGTGCTTGAAGACCGCGATGCCCGACCATTCGATGGTGCCGGGCGTGACGGAAAGTGTTTCGGCCTCGGCCACGCGCTTCAACTGATCGTCGACCCGGCCGATCATGAGCGTGATGTAGGGGCGGATGGCATCGGCGTCACGGCCTGCGGCGCGGGCGCGCTTGAGGCCACGGGCGAGGGCGGCGGAGACGGCGAGGGCCTGCGGGACAGTGAAGCTGACCGTGGCGTTTACGCGGATACCGCGGGCGGTCATTTCCTCGATCGCGGCGATGCCGACCTCGGTGGCGGGCGCTTTGATCGCGATGTTGGGCGCGAGGGCGGCGAGCTGGGTCGCCTGTGCGACCATCCGGTCGTAGCTCGGGTAGTATTTCGGATTCACCTGCGCGGAGAGAAATCCTTTCACGCCGCGCGTCGCGTCGTAGACCGGCATCAGGCGTGAGGCCGCATCAATGGCGAGGGTGTGGATGAGTTTCCACGCGATGTCGTCCTCGGTGTCGGCGGGGTGGTCGACGAGAAGCCGGTCGATGATCGGATGGCAGAGCGCGGGCTGGGCTTTCACGGCCTGCGCGACGATTACGGGATTGGAGGTACCGCCGACGGCGCCGAGCGCAACGGCTTCGGACAGCTCCGCCGGGACGCCGGAGTCGTTCCACCAATCGGCGCCGAGCGCCGTCATTTGGGACATGCGGGAGATCATGGTAAGAAAGAGAGCCGGAGAGAGGGGGAGATGGATCGGGGGCGGAGCCTGCTTGCGGGCGATGTTGAGGCGTGAAGACGACGAGTGGTTTTGAATTGCCCGCAAGCGGGCTCCTACACGCCGGTGTGGGCGCGAACATAGTCGCGGGCGGCGCGGGCTTTGGGGAGAGCGGGAACTTTGACGGGATCTTCCTCGGCTTCGACGACGAGCCAGCCGCGATAGTCGGCGGCGGCGAGGATGCGGAAAATGGCGGGGAAATCCACGCCGCCGTCGCCAGGAATCGTGAACACGCCCTCCGTCACGGCGCGGCAAAACGACCAGCCTTCGCGGCGCACGCGCGCCGCGATGGCGGGGCGCACGCTCTTGAGGTGCACGTGGGCGATGCGGGCGGCGTGGCGTTGCGCGACGGCGACGGGATCGATGCCGGCGAACGCGAGGTGGCCCGGGTCGAGCAGGAGAAAGAGCGCCGGCACGTCGGCGAGGAGGCGGTCGAGTTCGGCCTCGGTCTGGATGACCGTGCCCATGTGGTGGTGATACACGACGCGCATCTCCTCGGAGGCGGCGACGGTGCAAAGATGCTTGAGACCGGCGACGAGGCGCACCCATTCGGCGGCGTTGAGGGCGCGGCGGTCCGCGGTGCCAAAACCGAGGGCGGCCTCGCGGGTGCCGTGGATGCAATGACTGCATTCGGCGATGATGGCGACGCGGGCTCCGAGCGTTTTCAGGAGGTTGAGGTGCGCGCGGAAATTTTTCTCTTCGGCCCCGAGGTCGGCGGTCGCGAGAAAGGTGGAGTGCCAGCCGCTCACGAGGCGGAGATCGTGCCGGCCGAGCGCATCGGCGAGGGCGGCCGGTGTGCGCGGGTAGGCGTGACCGAGTTCGCTGCCGGCGTAACCGGCGGCGCGCATTTCACCGAGGATCGTGTCGAGCGGGACGTCGCCGGCGAGTTCGTTGAAATCGTCGTTGCTCCAGATGATGGGATTGGCGCCGACAAGGCAGTCGCGGTGGAGCGAGGCGCGCGGGTTGGCGTAGCGCGGTGCTTTAGCCCGCGCTTCGAGGCGTTCGAGCGCGGGCTGAAGCACCACGCTACCTCGGACGGCGACTTCGGGTCTTTTCTTTTTCATCCGTAATAAAATTTTTGCTTCTTCAACGCCCGGTCATACGCGGCCCGTGCCGCTTTGACGCCGGGCAGTTGCGAGGTCGCGGAGACGGGCACGTCCCACCACGACGTGCCGGGCAGGCCGACATCCGCGCGGACGGGCACGTGGATGACGACGGTGCCTTTTGCGGCTTTCGCGGTGCCGAGGGCGGCGGTGAGTTCGGCAAGGGTCTCGGCGCGGAGGCCGGTGGCGCCAAGGCTCTCGGCGTTTTTGGCGAAATCGACCTCGACGGGTTTTCCTACCAGGCGGCCGGGCGAGCCGAGACGGTGGCGGAATTCGTTGCCGAAACTTTTCCCGCCACTGCCGCGCTGGAGGTTGTGGATACAGCCGAAGCCGTGGTTGTCGATGACGACGATGATGAGTTTCAAGCCCTCCTGCACGGCGCTGACGATCTCGGTGTGGAGCATGAGGTAGCTGCCGTCGCCGAGGAAGGCGAAGACCTCGCGGGCGGGGTCGGCGAGTTTCACGCCGAGGGCGCCAGCGATTTCGTAGCCCATGCACGAGTAGCCGTATTCGGAGTGGTAGTCGTTGGGCGCGTGCGAGCGCCAGAGTTTGTGGATGTCGCCGGGGATGCCGCCCGACGCGTGGACAGCCGTGCCGGTGGGGCCGCAGGCGGTGTTCACGGCGTCGATGACCTGCGCCTGCGTGAGGCCCGGCGCGTCGCGGCGCGGAGCGACCAGGGCGGCGCGCGTTTCGGACCACGTGGCGCGCCCGCGGGCGATCCTTGCGCGGTAGGCGGCTGATACGGACCAGTCGGCGAGGGCGCGCGTGAGCTGCGTGAGGAGGGTGCGGGCGTCCCCCGCGAGGGGCAGTGCGCCGTGTTTGTGCGAATCGGCGGCGTGGATGTTGACGCCGATGAAGCGCACGCCCGGATGTTGAAACTGGCTCTTCGAGGCGGTGGTAAAATCGCTGAGACGCGTCCCGAGGTTGATGACGAGGTCGGCCGCGGCGGCGAGGGCGTTGGCGGCGGCAGTGCCGGTCACGCCGATGGCGCCGACGCAGGAGGCGTGCGCGTCGAGGATCGCGCCCTTGCCGGCCTGGGTGACCGCGACGGGGATGCCGGTGGCCTCGGCGAATTTGGCGAGCGCGGCCGTGGCGTCGCTATAGTGCACGCCGCCGCCGGCGACGAGGAGCGGGCGCTTGGCGGCGCGGAAGAGGGCGACGGCGGCGCGGAGCCTTTCGGTGGAGCAGGACGGGCGCTCGACGGTGTAGACGCGTTTCTCGAAAAAATGCAGGGGATAGAGGCAGGTCTCGGCCTGCACGTCTTCGGGCAGCGCGAGGGTTACGGCGCCAGTTTCGGCCGGATCGGCGAGGATGCGCATCGCCTCGGGCAAGGCGCTGAGGAGCTGTTCGGGACGGTTGATGCGGTCCCAGTATTTCGAGACGGGGCGGAAGCAGTCGTTGACGCTCACGTCCTGACTGCTGGGGAATTCGAGTTGCTGCAGCACGGGGGCGGGCCGGCGGTTGGCGAAGATGTCGCCGGGCAGCAGGAGGACGGGCAGGCGGTTGACCGAGGCGACGGCGGCGCCGGTGATCATGTTCGTCGCGCCGGGGCCGACGGAACTGGTGCACGCGTAGGTGCCGAGGCGCTGGCGGGCTTTGGCGAACGCGACGGCCGAGTGGACCATGGCCTGCTCGTTCTTCGCCTGAAAATAGGGGAGCTTGGCGCCGCCGAATTCTTCGAGGGCCTGGCCGAAACCAGTGACGTTGCCGTGGCCGAAAATGCCGAAGACGCCATGGATCAGCCGATGTTCGGTCCCGTCGCGGCGGATGTATTGGTGCTGGAGAAATTTCACCAGCGCGGCGGCCATGCTGAGGGGGACGGATTTGCTCATGGAGATCGGGGGAAATGCGGGGTCGGGCGCCGGTGGGGGGCCCGGCTGCGCGGAATCAAGGCTCCCGCTGTCTCCGGGAGCAAACGCGAAACGGGTGCGGGATGGTCCGCTGCGCAGCGAATCAGGCGGTGACCGCCGTCGAGCCCGTGCTTTCCCCCTTCGTGGCGTTCGAGACGCGGTGTGGGGCGCCTCGGGCGGTCGCAGGGCGGCGACGACGCTGGTTGTCGTCCACCGGCGGGGAACGGCCGCCCTGATGGTCCTGCCTGCGGGGGCTTTTTTCGTAGCCGCAAAGGAACTCTCGTGCTGCGCTGGTGCGTAACGGCGCGCCGCGAGCCGCTGACTTGCTTCGCCTCATGCCTCACCCGCCGACCACCGCCTCAGGCTCCGCGCTGTTTTCCCTGGAGGGTCGCTGCGCTCTGATCACGGGCTCCGGCCAGGGGATCGGGCTCACCCTGGCGCGTGGTTTCGCCATCGCCGGGGCTTCGCTCGTGTTGAACGATCGCGATCCCGTGCGGCTCGCCCAGGCCGTGGCGCAGTTGCAGCGCGAGGGGTTTTCCGCCGTCGGCCGGTGTTTTGACGTGGCGCGGGCTGACGCGGTCGAGTCCGGCTTGGCGGGACTGGAGACCGAGGTCGGCCCCGTTGACATCCTCGTCAACAATGCCGGCATTCACGCGCGGGCCCCGCTCGCGTCGATGTCCGCCGAGGCGTGGCAGGCCGTGCTCGACGTGAATCTGACCAGCGCGTTTCTCGTTTCACGCGCCATCGGCCCCGCGATGATCCGGCGTGGCGCGGGCAAGATCATCAACCTCTGTTCGCTCAATTCGGAGATCAGCCGGCCCACCATCGCGAACTACGCTGCCGCCAAGGGCGGATTGAAGATGCTCACGCGGGCGATGGCGGTGGAGTGGGGGCCGCACAACCTCCAGACCAACGGCCTCGGCCCGGGCTATATCCGCACCGCCATGACGGGTGCGCTCTCGGTGGACCCCGAGTTCGACCGCACCATCCGGGCGCGAACGCCGGCCGGTCGCTGGGGCGAATCGGGCGAACTCGTCGGCACCGCGGTGTTTCTCGCGTCCCGGGCGTCGGATTTTGTGAACGGCCAGATCGTCTACGTCGACGGCGGCCTCCTTGCGGCGCTGTAGCCGCGGCGGGGCGGCCGCGGTGGTGACGGCCGGGCGCGGGTGGCGGCGGCTCGCGCCGTGCGTTTGGAGGTTGCCCTCGCCGGGCCCGCGGCGAAGAAGACAGGCCCTTGTCCGACTCCTCCCGCCCCATGAATCTAATTCGCCTGCTGGCCCTTGCTCTTTTCCTCGGTGCCGCCGCCTTGGCCGCCGATCCAGCCCCGCTCGTCCGGGCCCATGCGCATAACGACTACGAGCATGCGCGTCCACTACTCGATGCGCTGGATCACGGCTTCGCCAGCATCGAGGCCGATGTCTACCTCGTGGGCGGCCAGCTGCTCGTGGCCCACAATCTCAAGGACGTGAAGCCCGAGCGCACGCTGGAGGCGCTTTACCTCGACCCGCTGCGCGCCCGCGTCGCGCAAAATGGCGGCCGCGTTTACCGCGGTGGTCCGACCATCACTTTGCTGGTGGACGTGAAGTCCGGAGCCGGGGCGACCTATGCGGCGCTCCACGCTTCGCTGGAGGCCTATGCGGCGATGCTGACCGTGTTTCGCGACGGGGTGGCTACACCGGGCGCGATCACGGTGATTGTTTCCGGGAACCGCGCCCCGGTCGTCATGGCGGCGCAGCCGTTGCGTTATGCGGCGATGGACGGGCGGATCGACGATCTCGACGGCCAGACAACCAGCGCGCTCGTGCCGTGGATCAGCGACAACTGGCAGAAAGTCTTCACGTGGCGCTGGACCGGCCCAATGCCCGAGGCGGACCGGGTCAAACTGCAGCGCTGCGTCCTGGCCGCACATGCGCAGGGCCGGCGGATCCGGTTTTGGAATACGCCGGACCGGCCGGACGCGTGGCGGGTGCTGTTCGAGGCCGGAGTGGACGTTCTCAACACGGACAATCTCGCCGGTTTGCAGGCCTTCCTGCTCGCGGCGCCCGGGTCGGCGGGAAAATAATACGGTCCGGGCCAGTGGCCGTAACCGACCGGCCCGAGCCGGGCTACCGAAAAATGTATGGACAACCGCCGGCGCGACCCGAATGCATCCCGGCCCGACGGCCAGTCTGCCGGAGGTTGCCCGACAGGGGAATGTCGCCATCGCCACCGTTGCCCGCGTCCTGAATAAATTGGACAAGCCCCCCGGGGTGCGTTCGAGGCCATCACGTATCGCCCGGCCAAGGGGCACATGCGCATCGGCCTCAGCGCGGGGCGCACGCAGGTGTCCCCGAGCCGCGAACGCCGCCTCGCCTGCCTCGAAGCCCTCGCCGAGGGCGCCTTCGCGGTGCGACAGGACCTGATGCGGTCCGGCGATTTCAAGCCGCCGAGCGGCCGGCTCCAGGACAACGAGCGGCTCGATCTGCGCCGCCCGCCCACCGCGCTCTTCGTCTCCAAAAACCTGATCACCGCCGGGGCACTGGCGGCGATCCACCACCGCGGTCTGCGCTTGCCGCAGGACGTGGCGACCGTGGGCTTCGACGACCTGCCGTGGGCCGAGGCGCTGGAACCGCCGCTGACGGTGGTGCGTCAGCCTGCCGCCGAGGCCGGACAGCAGGCCATGGAATTGCTTGTGAAGCGCAGCATGGAGCCCGCGCGCCCTCCGGTGACGGTCTGTTTGCTGCCCGCGCGGGTTGCGCGCCGCTCGACGGAGCCGTGGGCGGGTCCGGCCGCGGAGACGCGGCAAAATGCGCGAACTAAACCGCAAGCCCCGCGCAGCACAGTTGGCGCGTTCGGGCTATGGTGGTTTTTCCAACACCGATTTCCGCTCCGCCCTGCCATGAAAAAAATGATCGCGATCGTGCAGGGTCATCCGGATCCGGACGGACGGCACTACGGGCATGCGCTGGCCTCGGCTTATGCGGATGCGGCGGTCGCGGCCGGCTATCAGGTCAATGTGATCGATGTCGCCCGGCTTGAGTTTCCGCCCCTCCGTTTCACAGCGGAGTTTGATCACGGGGCGCCACCCGCGGTGATCCGCGATGCGCAGACGATCATCGGGCGCGCGGAACATCTGGTGATTTTTTCCCCCTTGTGGCTGGGCGCGATGCCGGCGCGGTTGAAGGAATTTTGGGCGCAGGTGTTTCGGCCGGGCTTGGCCGGCGGAGCGGCGGACTTCGCGCCGGGTCGGAAAGCAAAACGAACGGAGAAGAGCGCGCGCATCGTCGTGAGCATGGGGATGCCGGCGCGGTTCTACCGGTGGTATTTTGGCGCGCATAGCCTGAACTGTTTGGCGCGAAACAGTCTGGGGTTTTGCGGCATCGGTCCGATCAAGGAGAACCTGATCGGGCTGGTCGAAACGGAGGACGTCCGGCGCCGGGAAAAATGGCTGGAACGGATGCGGGGATTAGGGCGCGCGGGCGCCTGAATGGGGGGCAGCGCAAAGAATGGGGACAGAACCGCAACCGGTGCGCAGCGGGGTGCGGTCTGAAAGGCTATGGTCAGCGGCCAACCCGCCGTCCTTGCACCTTCCGTTTCATGAAATCCGTTCTCGCTGCCATTGATTTTTCCGCCGGCGGCAAGCACGTCGTGGCTGAAGCCGTCACGCTCGCCCGGGCCATCGCGGCCCGCCTGGTGGTGCTCCATGTGGTCCAGCCGCCCCCGGTGAGCGACAGCGATGCCGGCGGACTCATGAGCAGCCAATACGCGGCCCTCGCGGGGGAATCGGCCGCCGCGGCGCTCGTCCGCCTGCAGAAGCAGCTGCAGAAAAAAGGCATCACGATCCAGACGGCCCGGCTCGTCGGCTTTCCCGGCCAGCTCATCGTCGACTGCGCCCACGAGCTGCGGGCGGACTACATCGTGCTCGGCTCGCACGGACACGGGGCGCTCTACGACCTGATCGCGGGCCGAACCGCCAGCCACGTGCTGAAACACGCGTCCTGTCCCGTGGTCGTGGTGCCGCAGGGAGCCGGCCGGAGGGCCCCGCGGAAAGTGAAACCCGTTTAGCGCCAGCGCTCGGACCAAGCGGTGGCGCGGGAGCCGCTGACTCGGCGGCCGTCTGCCGCCGATGCGCCGGCGCCGCGCGCGAACAAGAAATGCGCAGTGATTCGCAGAGCGCGCGCACGTTCCACGCTTTGCTCAACTGGGCGGCAAGATCACTTTGAGCCGAGCAATGACCCCGCCATGACGATCAACTGGAAAGCCCAAGCCGTGTCCGCCGCCGACGCGGTTTCTGTCGTGGGCACGGGGCACCGTCTCTTTGTTCACGGTGCGTGCGCCACCCCGGCTCCGTTGCTCGACGCCCTGTGTGCGCGGAAAGACCTGGCCGACGTGCGATTGTATCACCTCCACACGGCGGGGCCGGCGCCCTTTGCGGCGAGCGGGCGGGAACGCGAATTTCGCTCGGTTTCGCTCTTCACGGGCGCTCCGCTGCGTCAGGCCATCGCCGAGGATCGGGCGGATTATATCCCGATTTTTCTGTCGGACATTCCGGGGCTTTTTCTTTCCGGGGCGGTGAAGCTCGATGTCGCGTTTCTCCAGTTGTCGCCGCCGGATGGGCACGGATTGTGTTCGCTCGGCACGTCCTGCGATGCCGCGAAGGCCGCGGCGGAGACGGCGCGGATCGTGATCGCGGAAATCAACGAGCAGATGCCCCGCACCCACGGCAACAACGTCGTACCGTTCGACCGCATCCACGCCTTTGTGGCCACGGACCGTCCGTTGGTGGAGCACCACTTCGAGCCGGAGACCGCGGTCGAGGCCCGCATCGGCGAACTCGTGGCCGACCTCGTCGAAGACGGCTCGACGCTCCAGATGGGTATCGGGGGCATTCCGGACGCCGTGCTGGCGCGGCTGCACAAAAAACGCGACCTCGGCATCCACACCGAAATGTTTTCCGACCGCATCGTCGATCTCGTCGAGTCGGGCGCCGTCACCAACCGCCTCAAGGCCGTCGGCGCGGGCCGCATCGTGACGAGTTTTATCAACGGCACGCGGCGCCTCTTCGATTTTGTGCACGATAACCCGCTGGTGGCGTTTTATCCGTGCGATTGGACGAACGACACCTCGGTGATCCGGAAGAACCCGAAGGTCGTCGCGATCAATTCGGCGATCCAGATCGATCTGTCGGGTCAGGTCTGCGCGGATTCGATCGGGCACCGGATCTATTCGGGCATCGGCGGGCAGATGGACTTCATCCGCGGCGCGGCGTTGTCCCGCGGCGGAAAACCGGTGATCGCGCTGCCCTCGACCGCAGCGGGCGGGAGCGTTTCCCGGCTGGTCGTGCAACTGAATGCCGGCGCCGGGGTGGTCACAACGCGGGGGCATATCCACTGGGTTGTGACCGAATACGGCGCGGTGAATCTCCACGGCAAATCGCTGCGCGAACGCGCCGAGGCGCTCGTGACGATCGCCCATCCTGATTTTCGCGCCGAGCTCCGGCGCGACATTGTGCAAGCCCGGAGTTTTCCGGCGAAACCCACCGTCTGACCATGTCGACCGAAAGCAATCAGGCCCGCCAGAGTCGCGCCGTCGTGGCGCAGTTGAAGCGCTCACAGGTGTTTCGCGACTATGAGCAGGCCTTTCGCGAAACCACGGGGCTGCCGATCAATCTGCGCCCGGTCGAGGCGTTCGACCTGCCGCACCACGGCGACCCGAAGGAGGGTCCGTTTTGCGCGCTTATGTCGCAGTCGAACCACTCCTGCGCGGCGTGTCTCCAGCTGCAGAAACGGGTGGAGATCGAGGCGCAGTTGGAGCCGAAGACCCTGAAATGTTTCGCCGGCCTCTGCGACTCGGCCGTGCCGGTGCGCGTGGGGGACGACCTGATTGCGTTTCTCCAGACCGGACAGATTTTGCTGCATGCGCCGACGAAAGCCGATTTCGCGAAGGCGACGCGGGAGCTGGTGAAGTTCGGCTCCGAGGTGGATCTGAAGCGGATGGAGGAGGCCTATTTCCAGACACGCGTCGTCACGCGCAAGCAATACGAGTCGATCCTGCGGCTGCTCACCATTTTTGCGCAGCACCTCTCGACGCTGAGCAACCAGCTGATGGTCGAAAAGGCCGCGGAAGAACTGCCGGCGGTGGCGCGGGCGCGCGTGTATATCGCCGACCGCTACGCCGACGAGCTTTCGCTGGGCGAGGTCGCCCAGTCGGTGAACATGAGCGCGTTCTATTTCTGCAAGACCTTCAAGAAGGCGACGGGCATGACGTTCACCGAATACCTGGCGCGCGTGCGCGTCGAGAAGGTGAGAAACCTGCTGCTCAATCCGCACAAGCGCGTCAGCGAGGCGGCCTATGAGGCCGGATTCCAATCGTTGTCGCAGTTCAACCGGGTGTTCCGGCGCATCGCCGGCGAGTCACCCACAACTTACCGGGAGCGACTGCACGGGGCCGGTCGGTGAGGGGTGCCGAAACTGGCAGACCCCGCAAAAGGCCTCGATCTCGCGCCGCGCGATATGTTGGAGGGCGAGGTTGAGTTCGCTGAACGACGCGTCGCGTTCGAGGGGATCGAGGGGCGAAAAGCCGGACTGGGCGAGGATCATGGCCTCGTGCAGCGCCTGCTCGCCGGCGGCGAAGTAGGCGAGGAGCGGATTGCGGCCGCAGGCGCATTCCTGACGGTCGATATAGTTGAGGCGGGGGCCGGCCGGCCGGTGGCGCGAAAGCGGATTCGTGAGCGCGGTGAAGATTTCGTCGAGTGTCCAGTCGATCAGATGGACGAGCGCGTCCGGGTTCCCGAGCGGCGAGTTGACCTTCTCGGCGCGCAGTAACGCTTCCCATTGGCCCCTGACCGTGGGGCGCCGGGTGCGCAGCGCGTTCACCAGTGATTCTCGCATGATGCCACTATGGCGCACCGCGGCCGGCTCTGCTGCGCGCGTGTTGGCGAATTCTGCGCAACTCTTGTTCTTAACGGAGCGAGGAGGATTCCACCGACTGCGTTTCGACCCAGCGCACCGCGTGCCGGATGAGGGCGGTCGCGTCTTTCAGCTCGAGCTTTTCCTTAATGTGGCTGCGGTGGACGTCGACGGTCTTTGAACTCAGATGCAGCTGCTCCGCGATGTCGCGCGTGCTCTTGCCCTGGCCGATGAGTTGAAACACTTCGAACTCGCGGTCGGTGAGGCGCTCGATCGGCGAAGTCGACCCGCGGGGCCGGCGGGCGGAAAGATCGTTGAGAATGCGCGAGGACATCCGCGGGCTCACGTAAACTTCGCCGCGCAGCACCTGGCGGATGGCGGCGAGGAGGTTTTCGCCGCCGGCCTCTTTCATGATGTAGCCGCGGGCGCCGGCGCGGAGCGCGCGTTCGGCGAAGACGACTTCGTCGTGCATCGAGACGACGAGCACAGCGAGGTCGGGCTCGGCCGCTTTCAAATCCTTGATGAACTCGAGGCCGCTGCGTCCCGGCATCGTGAGATCGGATAGGACGAGGGCAGGTTTCACTTTGGCGAGCGAACGGAAGGCCTCGCTGGGGTTGCCCGCCTCCCCGCACACCATGAGATCGCTCTGGGCGTTGATCAGCTGCGCCAGCCCGGCGCGCATGAAGGGATGGTCGTCGATCAGCAGGACGCGGCGGGGTGGCGGCGATGCGCCGGCGGCGGGCGCCGCGGTTTTTTTCGGACCGGGGGTTTTCATGACGGATGGGCCAGGCGGCACTCGACGCTGACGCCGCCGTCGCGTTTGGAAATGATCGCAAGCTCGGCGTTGATCGCCCGGGCGCGGTGTTGCATCACGCCGAGGCCGAGGCCGCGGCGGGACGTGCGGCTCTTGGGCAGGCCCACACCGTCGTCCGAGATCACGAGGGTCAGCACGTGATACGCGTGGGTGAGCCGGAGGGTGACCTGCGTGGCATGCGAGTGCTTGAGGGCGTTGTTCAATCCTTCCTGGGCGATGCGGTAGAGGTGGCCGGCCACAAACCCGTCGGCGACGAGCACCGGCGACGGGCACTCGAAGGTGCAGTGCACGCGACCGAGCGAGTCGATGCGAGCGGCGAGTTCCGCGAGTCCGATTTGGAGCGCGTCGGGATCGCTGCCGACGGGCACGAGGCCGCGGGCCAACGCGCGGGTCTGGGTGATGGCTTCCCGCAGCATCCGGCCCAGCGAGTCGAGGCCTTTGGCGAGCTTGGGTTGGGTCGCGGCGTCGGCCTTTAGCGCGGCGCACATGAGTTCGAGCGCCGTGAGCTGCTGACCGAGGTTGTCGTGCAGGTCGGCGCCGATCGCGTGGCGTTCGCGTTCGCCGACGGCGAGGATTTCACGCTCGAGCCGCTTGTGTTCGATCTGCGCCGTCACGAGCGCCTTTTCCTGGGCGACCGTGCTGAGGGCGCGGCGGACGATGGTCGGCAGCAGTTCGATGAGCGAGGTGTCCTTCATCACGTAGTCGAGCGCGCCCTGTTTCATGATTTCGACGGCCACGCGCTCGTCGCCCTGGCCGGTCACGACGATGAACGGCACGGGATTGCGGTCCCGTTGCAGCTCGGCGACGAGGGCGGGACCGCTGCCGTCGGGGAGCTTGAGGTCGAGAATCATCAGTTCCGGAGTGTGCTCGTCGAGCCAGGCGCGGGCGGCTTTGGCGGTGCGGGCGGGCTCCACCGCGCAGCCCTCGGCGCGCAGGGTTTCGGTCATCAAAATGAGCAAGCCCTCGTCGTCGTCGACGACGAGCAGTTGCGGAAGATGGGCCGGGGCTGCCACGGCGGCGCTCAGGGAGTGCCGAGGGGCGGCACCAGCAGCAACGGCACAATCAGGCCGATGCGCCGGATGGCCTCGGCGAACCGGTCGTAGTCGACGGGTTTTTGGATGTAAACGCTGCAGCCAAGCTGATGGCAGCGTTCGACTTCCCGGCTGTCCTCGGTGGTCGTGAGCATGATCACCGGGAGCTTGCGGAATTCGGGGTCGGCCTTGAGCCGGCGCAGCACCTCGATGCCGTCCACTTTCGGCATGCGGATGTCGAGCAGCACGAGGTAGGTTTCGGTGGCGATGTCGCGGCGGGTGAAAAAGAAGTCGAGGATCGCCTGACCGTCGCGGAAATGCTCGATGCGGTTGTTCAGACCGGCGATTTCGAGGTTTTGACGGATGAGGAT
Source organism: Opitutaceae bacterium (assembly GCA_044358025.1). Lineage (GTDB taxonomy): Bacteria > Verrucomicrobiota > Verrucomicrobiia > Opitutales > Opitutaceae > GAS368. The sequence goes on along the minus strand of JBIKOK010000002.1, from coordinate 51,472 downwards.
CGCGTGACCCTCGTCGTCGTCGACGATCAAAATGGTGGGACCTTGATTCATGTGGAAGAGGACGGAGGGTCGATCGCCGGCAGTGAAACGGAAAAAGTTGAGCCTCCACCGGGCGACGTCTCAACCCAAATTTTGCCCCGTTGCCGCTCCAGCACGCGCTGCGCAATGGTCAGGCCGAGCCCCTCGCCGGTGGTGGCGTCGGGGTTCAGGCGGTGGAAAATTTCGAAGACCTTCGCCTGGTGTTCGGGCGCGATGCCGATGCCGTTGTCCGCGACGGCGTAGACGGCTTGGCCGTCGTGCACTCGGCCGTGGATGACGATGCGCAGGGGACGCGCGGGTTCGCGATACTTGACGGCGTTGTCGAGCAGGTTGGCGAAAACCTGGCTCGTCTGGGCGTGGTCGGCGAGGCAGGTGGGCAGGGACTCGACGCGGACTTCCGCCCCGGCTTCGTCGAGCTGGAATTTCATGGCCGCGAGGATTTCGGTGAGGAGGCCGTTGACGTTGAGGGGCCGGATCGTGAGGGCGACGCGGCCGAGGCGCGAGTAGCGCAGAAGGCCGGCGAGGAGGGTTTCCATCTTGCTCACCCCGGCGTTGATGAACCGCAGGGCCTGCGGAATCGCGACTTCGACGGGCTGCCGCAGCCGTTCCGCCGGCACCGGTCCGCCGGCCTCGGCGGCGACAGCCGCGCGGATCGCGTCGCAGGCGCGGGTGAGCTGTTTGCCGAAGCCCTGGACGTTCACGAGCGGCGAGCGCAGGTCGTGCGAGACGGTGTAGACGATGGCCTCCAGCTCCTTGTTTTTCTCGTCGAGTTCGGCGGCGACGCGGTGGAGTTCGTCCTCGTCGGCCTTGCGCTGCGTGATGTCGGTGCGGATGGCGACGTATTGCCGCGGTTTTCCGGCGTCGTCGAGAAACGGATAGAGGGTCGTTTCGACCCAGTAAAACGACCCGTCTTTCGCCCGGTTCCGAATCTCGCCCCGCCACACCTGGCCGCGACCGATCGTCGACCAAAGATGGCGGAAAAAATCCTGGGAGTGGGTGCCCGAGTTGATGATGCGATGGTCCTGGCCGAGGAGTTCCTCGCGGGAAAACTGGGAGATGGCGCAGAACTTGTCGTTGACGTAGGTGATGCGGCCGGCGGGGTCGGTGATGGCGACGATCGAATGTTCGTCGAGGGCGGCTTTGACATCGTGCAGTTCCTTGACCGTTGCGAGCAGACTTCGCTCCAGCTGTTCCCGGGCGGGATCGTCGGGGCGGGTTCGGTCGATGGCGGCGCGGTCGGGCACGGCAGGAAGGTCGTGGCGGGATGTCGCTTTCGCAAGGTCGGAAAGGCCGTCCGGTGGGCGAGGGGGCCGGGACTAAGCAAATCCCTTAGCGAGATGCCGCCGTGGCTCCAATGGCGCCGCGCGGCGTTTGCCGCTACTCTCAGGCCCATGAACACCGCGACTCTTGCTCCCAGTCCCGTCACCCAGGCGCCCCGTGCCGACGATGTGGTTTCGCGTCTGCGCTCGTCGGAAATCTTCCGCAGTTATCAGCAGGCGTTCCAGACCGCGACGGGCCTGCCGCTCGTCCTGCGGACGGCGGGTTCGTTCCGGGAGCCGCTGCATGGCGCGAAGAACCTCAGTCCGTTCTGCGTGATGATGGCGGCGAAGAGCCGGAGCTGCGCGGCCTGTTTGGAACTGCAACAGCGCGCCGAAGCGGACGCGGGCGGTGGGGCGGTGACGCTCGAGTGTTTTGCCGGGTTGAGCGAGTCGCTCGTGCCCATTCACCTGGGCGCAAGCATCATCGCCTACCTCCAGACGGGCCAGGTGCTCCTGCAGGTGCCGACCGAAAAACAATTTCGTGCGGCCGTCGCCCAGTTGAAAAAATGGAACGTCACCGTCGACGGCGCGGCGCTGCGGGAGGCGTTTTTTCAGACGCGCGTGCTCACGAAGACGCACTATGACGCGACGGTGCGCCTGCTCGCCAGTTTCGCCGAGCACCTGTCCCTCGTGACCAACGAGCTGATGCTGAAGGAAGCCGCTTCCGAGCCGCCGGCGGTGAGCCGGGCCCGGGTGTTTATCGCGGAGCACCTCGGCGAACCGCTCGCCCTGCAGCAGGTCGCCCAGGCCGCCCACATGAGCGCCTTTTATTTCTGCAAAATCTTCAAGGGCGCCACGGGGCTCACCTTCACGGACTACATCGCCCGCGCGCGGATCGAAAAGACGAAGCAGCTGCTGCTCAACCCGCACATGCGGGTCAGCGAAGCCGCCTACGAAGCGGGCTTCCAGTCGTTGTCGCAGTTCAACCGGGTGTTTCGCCGGATCGTGGGCGAGTCGCCCTCGATCTACCGCGATCATCTCCACGGGGCGAACGCCGGCACTGCGGGACGCAACGCGCTGGCGTGTGCGGCGTGAGGCGGCCGGCCGGGCGCGACGAGCGGCCGTGGCTGGGGCGGCCCGTTCAGGCCGCGGGCGGCGTCGCGCCCTTGGCCGGAGGGACGACTCTGGGGGCGAGTGCGGCTTCAACCGTCGAGAACAGGTCGTGCAGCGTAAACGGTTTGGCGAGCACGTGCGTGGCTCCGAGCTTGGACGCGAAACTGAGATAGAGCGGGGCATTTTGCACCGCGCCCGAGATGGCGATGAGCGGCGTGGACGGGAACTCCCGTTTCATGACCATCATGACCTCCAGGCCGTCCTGCTCCGGCATCACCACATCGGTGATGACAAGATCGAGGCGCTGGGCCCGAATAATTTTCAGACCGGCGCGTCCGTCGGGCGCTTCGATCACCTGGTGTCCGATTTTTTGGAGCGCGGTGACGACTACGCGACGGATGGGATCGTCGTCTTCGATGACTAGAATGCTGGACATGGGAAAAAGGGCGTGGGGTCGCTGAGCCGGAGGGGATGCGAATGGCGCGGCGCCGGCGTGGTGGGGTTGGACGGGGAGGGAAGGATGGGGGGTGGTCTGCTGTCAGTTGGTCAGGAGATTAATGAGGGTATGGGTGAAAGCGCGCTCCAAACCAGCGCATTTTGTGTGCACCACCGGCCGATTTTGCGCTCACGAGGGGGCCGAAGGCGTTTTTCTGAGACTGGCGGCCGGGCTGGCCGGATTCGCATTGCGAAGCGCGCGGGACTGCGTGCTGCCTCCGCGTAGTGCCAACCCCTGCTCGCGAATGGAGCACTCCGACTGCGGCGCGGGGATTAATCCATCGGGCGATCTGCGCAAGCTCTGCAATCGCCGCGACGGAGCGTCGGGGCGGGCGGCGGCCCGGCTGTCCGATCCCTCTCCAAAAAAATCCATGAAAAGTCACCCCGTCGGCGTCCTGATTTTCCTGATCGGGCTCGCGCTCGGATCGTCCTCGCCGCGCGCGGCGGACCAACTCGAGCCGCTGTGGGCCCACGGGTTCGCCACGCCGCCCGCACTGGGCGACAAAGCCGTTCGCCAAGCGATGCCGTCGCGGAAATTACGCCCAAACGAAGATCCCGACGGGCAAACCGACTTGCGGCACGTGGCCGGGAGCACGGCGGCGGATCCGCGGGTTGATGTGCGCGACGGAGGCAACCTGATCGACCGGTTTCCCGGCGACCATCGGCCGATGTTGAATGTCATCGCCCACGGCCCCGGCCAGTCTCGGGCCTGCGTCCCGGGCGGGTGGGGGGCGCCTCGTGGCACTGGCCAACCGGCAAGGGGCGGCCGGAAAATGCTCCGGTCACGGGGCTACCTGCGGCCTATTTCATCCGGCAAATGGGATGCTTTTGCAGCGGCGCGCGTGTGTCGGCAGCCCCTCGAAAGCCCAACACGCCGACCATGGGCGCGCTGGCGAAGGCCATGACCGACGAGGAAATCGCGGCTGCGGCGGAGTATTTTGACGCGAGGAAATGGACGCCGTGGACGCGGGTGATCGAAACCGACTTGGTGCCGAAGACGCGGATCGTCGGTAATCTCTTCGTCGCGATTGAGCAAGTGGAGGCCGAGCTCATTGCGGGGGGCCTCTTGAGCGGCCGGAAAATGAGGAGCAGGCCCAGGGCTTGCGCAATCCGCGCTCGGGGTTCGTGGCCGATGTGCCGGTGGAAAGTATCTAGAGCAGAACGAATCTGATCACGACCGGGAGGGATGGCCGCGGTCGACGGCGAGATCGTGCCCGGGAATAACCGTCGCGGGCGCCACGTCCCACGGACCAGAAATCATGGGATTGGCCGATGTGCCCTAGACCGCGGGGAGGTCGCCGAGCTATTGGGTGCGGCAACTCTATGATTCGCAGCAGGGCGCGCGGAGAGGACCCTCCGCCCCTCTCTTGTTGCCCGTCGTCGCGCAGCCGAACGGGGATGACTTGGTCGCGATCACGGCCTAAGTCACCTCCCTCGTGCCGCCGGCCGCAGCGTCGGGTGACGGGCGGTCGTGATTTGGGGAAACCGACGGTCGCTCCAGCGCTCACCTCAAACGGCGGGGCGATCGCGGTTTCGCGGTGAATCGCGACTCCGGCGACGAAAACCAAAATCCCCCGCAACCTTGCGGTTACGAGGGATAAATTGGGTGCAGGGGCTGGATTTGAACCAGCGACCTTCAGGTTATGAGCCTGACGAGCTACCAGGCTGCTCCACCCTGCAATAAGGGAGGTGGAAGGTCTTTGCGTCGCCGCGCCCTGTCAACGCCTTTCTCAATTTTTCCGGAATTCGCTCTTGCCAGCCGTCGCCGCGCTCGGTGTGTTGGCCGGCTAGTTCAGTCGTTCCTCGTTTCTACAACCACCATCAACCTGCGATCGCAAGGCGGCCCTCCGGCCGACCTGTGTTTCTCAAGATACATTAGATCACCATGAGCCTCACCCTCACTCCTAAAGACCTGCTCGACGCGGGCGTTCACTTCGGGCACCAGACCAAGCGCTGGAACCCGCGCTCCAAGCCGTTCATTTTCGACCACCGCCAGGGCGTGTCGATCATCGATCTCGGCAAGACCCACGAAGCCCTCACCAAGGCCTGTGCCTTCCTCGAAGACACCGTTGCCAACGGCGGCAATGTGCTCTTCGTCGGCACGAAACGCCAAGCGAAGGAAATCGTCCGCGAGGCCGCCACGTCCGTCAACATGCCGATGTGCGTTGACCGCTGGCTCGGCGGCACCCTCACCAATTACGAGACCGTCAAAAAGTCCGTCGCCAAGTTCAAGAAATACCAGGCGATGGAAACGAACGGCGAGATGGCCAAACTCCCCCGCAAGGAAGAGTCCGCCATCAAGCGCGAGATGACCCGCATGCAGAAGAATTTCAACGGTATCTCCGACATGGGCGGCCTGCCGTCCGCGATGTTCGTCGTCGACGTCAACCACCATAAGATCGCCGTCGCCGAGGGCGCCCGCGCCGGGATTCCCTGCGTCGGCCTCGTGGACACCAATTCCGATCCGACCACCGTCTCGCACCCCATCCCGGGCAACGACGACGCCGTGAAGTCGATCCGCATCATCGTCGAGGCTGTCACCGCTGCCATCCAGAGCGGCCTGGCCCTCCGTGACACCCGCCGGGCGCAACGTGGCACCGCCGACCTCAAGGGCGTCCTGCCGGTGGCTCCTGTCGTGATCAGCGCCGAGGCCATCGACCTGTCCAAGGTTGAGATTCCTTCCGAGATTGCCGCCGTCGTCGAAGGCGAAGTCGAGCCCGGCGTGTTGGCCAAGAAACCGGTGCGCGCCAAGAAGGCCGCCGTGAAGGCCGAGTAATTTTCCAAAAAATATCTCTCCGAATGAGCACCATCATCTCCGCTCAAATGGTCAACGAGCTGCGCACCGCCACCGGGGCCGGCCTGCTTGACTGCAAAAAAGCGCTCACCGAGGCCAACGGCGACGTCGCCGCGGCCACCACGATCCTGCGCAAAAAGCTCGGTAACAAGCTGGACAAGCTTTCGTCCCGCGCGACCAAGGAAGGGCTCATCGAGAGCTACATCCACGTCGGCGGCAAAGTCGGCGTCCTGATCGAGGTCAACTGCGAGACGGATTTCGTCGCCCGCAACGAAGCCTTCAAGGCCTTCGTGAAGGACCTCTGCCTCCAGATCGCCGCGGCCAATCCGCTCTACGTCACCCGCGACCAGGTGCCCGAGGCCGACCTTGCGAAGGAACGCGAGATCGCCGCCGCGTCTGTGGCTGGCAAGCCGCCGGCCGTCGTGCAGAAGATCGTGGACGGCAAACTGGAGAATTATTTCTCCACCGTGTGTCTGCTCGACCAGCCGTTCGTAAAGCAAAACGACAAGTCCATCAAAGACCTGCTCGCCAGCCAGATCGCGCACATCGGCGAGAACATCCAGATCCGTCGTTTCACCCGTTACCAGCTCGGCGCCTGAGCTCCGGTCGGTCTCTTCCTTATCAGGGCGCTTCACTTTTACAGTGAAGCGCCTTTTTGTTGCCGCCATGAAAGTCTCCCGTGTCCAAATCATCGCTCGCGGGCTGACCCACCGCTGTACCAACTGCGGCGCCCGCACCCTGTTCGTGCCGGGCGCACCGTTCAAAGTGAACAAGGAATGCTCCGCGTGCGGCTTCGTCATCGAACGCGACAACGACGAGGGTTTCTATCTCGGCTCCGCCTCGCTCAATTTCGGGATGACCATCGTGCTCTTCCTCGTCCCTGTGATGCTGCTGGCCTTTTATCATGTCATCGGGGTCACACCGGCCATCCTCCTCGCCGGCATCGGGTCGCTCGGGTTCCCGGTGCTGTTTTACCGCTCGTCGCGCAGTTGGTGGCTGATGAACTACTATCTGCTGTTTCCGCACCACCTCCCGGCCAACGGCGGCAAGGGTCGGGCGGGCGAGGACGACAACGTGTGACCGCGGGGCGACCCGAAAAAATTTGGCGGAGAGGATAGGATTTGAACCTACGGTGGGTTGCCCCACTCCTGATTTCGAGTCAGGTGCGATAGACCACTCTGCCACCTCTCCGTTGAGGGACCGCAAGGAGTAGGGGGTGGGGCGGAAAACGGAAGCCGAAAGTTTCGGTGATTTTGCAGCGGGGCGCATCTCGCTTTCCGCCAGCGCCGCCCCAGGGGGGCTGGCCGCTCTGCGGGGCGGCGCAGGGCAGAGCGAGGCGTGGTTGGCAAAGCCGCGCGCGCAGCACGCGGCTCACCTGGTGACACCGGACTCGACACAACACGGAGCGGCCCTCTCATCGGCGCCGCCGGTTGGCTGGGGTTCTGACGATGAATGGGCGGTCGAACGCGGCCGGCCTAGGGGGCCGGAGATGCCGTCCGCGCCCGGCGGGTGGCTGCGGCCATGAAGTGGGCCTGGGACGAAAACGTCCGCTCGTTGGCGCGGCGCGAAACGGGCAAGTAATCTCCGTTGGGGTGAAGCAGCCGGGCATTCGTCGTGTCGCGCAGCTCGATTTCGAAAATTTCCTCCGTGATCCGCCGGCGCAGGCCCGGGTCGCGGATCGGGAAGACAACTTCGACGCGGCGGAAAAAATTTCGCGGCATCCAGTCGGCGCTGCCGGCGAGGATGACGGGGGCGCCGCCGGCGTTTTCAAAGTAGAAGGCCCGGGTGTGTTCGAGGAACCGGCCGACGAGGCTGCGCACCCGGATGGACTCCGACTGGCCTGGCACGCCGGGCACGAGGCAGCAGGTGCCGCGCACGATCAGGTCGATCTGAACGCCCGCGCGCGACGCGGCGTAGAGGGAATCGATCGTCGCCTTGTCCACGAGGGAATTCATTTTCGCGATGATCCGCGCCGGCCGGCCCGCGGCGGCATGGCGGGCCTCGGCGGCGATGAGGGCGTTGATCCGGCGGTGCAGACTGTAGGGTGCGACGAGCAGGTGGCGGAATTTGGGCGAGCGCCCAAACCCCGTCAGCGCGTTGAAGAGATGGGCGACGTCGCCGGTGAGGTCGGTGCGCGCGGTGAAGTGGCTCAGGTCGGTGTAGTAGCGCGCGGTGCGGGGATTGTAGTTGCCGGTGCCGAGGTGGGCGTAGTGGCGCATGCGCCGGCCTTCGCGCCGCACCACGAGGCACATCTTGCAGTGGGTCTTGAGACCGGCGAGGCCGTAGACGACGTGGACGCCGGCTTCCTCCAGCTGCTTGGCCCACTGGATGTTGTTGGCCTCGTCGAAGCGCGCTTTCAACTCCACCAGCGCGGTGACCTGCTTCCCGTTTTGCGAGGCCTCGATGAGTGCGCGGACCAGCGGGGAATCGCCGCTGGTGCGGTAGAACGTCTGCTTGATCGCGAACACCTGCGGATCGCGGGCGGCCTGCTCGACAAAATCGACGACGGGCTGAAACGAGTCGTAGGGATGGTGGAGCAGGACATCCTGCGTGCGCAGGGTGTCAAAGATGGTCGCCGGGTCGCGCAGCGCGGAGGCGTTCACCGGGGTGAAGACCGGGAACTTCAGATCGGGCCGGTCGAGGTCTCCGATGCTTTGGAGGCGCATCAAATTAATCGGGCCCTTCAGGCGGAAAACATGGTCCGGCGGCAGACCGAGTTCGCGGCAGAGCGTCGCAAAGAGCACGGGGTTCACGCCGTCCTCGATCTCGAGGCGCACAGCGGCGCCGCGGCGGAGGTTGCGCAGCTCCTCCTCGATCTTCACGAGGAGGTTCGCCGCTTCTTCCTCGTCGATGTAGAGCTCGCTGTTGCGGGTAACGCGAAACGCGTAGGCCGCCGTCAGCCGATAACCGGGGAAGAGTTCTCCGGCACAGAGCTTGATGATCTCGCTCAGAAAAATCGTGCGCTGCGGACCGCGGCCGCCCGGCAGAATGCTCACCAGCCGCGGCAAAATTCGGGGCACGGGCAAAATGGCGATGAGGTGTTCGATCTGGGGCGTCGCGGGATTGTCCAGCGTGACGACGACGTTGAGTTCCTTGTTGCCGAGTTGGGGAAACGGATGCGACTGATCGAGGGCGAGAGGCGTCAGGACGGGATAAACCTGTTCCCGGAAATAGGAGCGCACCCAGGCGAGTTCGCGCGGGGTGAGGTCGCCGGCCGTCTTAAAGTGGATGCCTTCGGCCGCGAGGGCCGGGACCAATTGCTCGCGCCAGCAGCGGTATTGATCCTCGACGAGGGTGTCGACGCAGGTGCGGATCTGCTTGAGCTGTTGGCGCGGATCGAGGCCGTCGGGACCGGGTTCGGCAACGCCCGCGTCGCGCTGTTGCATGAGACCGGCGACGCGGATTTGGAAAAACTCGTCGAGGTTGCTGCTGGTGATGGCCAGAAAGCGCACCCGCTCGATCAGCGGATGGCGGTCGCTCTGCGCCTGTTCGAGCACGCGACGGTTGAACGCGAGCCAGCTGAGTTCGCGATTGAAGTAAACCGGCGCCGCCGTGCTGGGAGAGGAGTGAGTGGGGCGCTTAGCCATGCTGGGAGTGACCCGATACACTATTCCGTCCGGTGGACGAAACGAACCTTTTCAGCCGCCGTCGTCGGAATGTAACACCGCCGCGGCCGACCGGACAGGGTGGGCGGGGATCACCTCGGTTCAGTCCCGCCGCACTCCGGCTCAGTCGACCCACTTGGTTGTGGCAACCGAACCGCGCTCCGCCAGGGTGCGCAGGACGATCCGGCGGACGCGGGTAATCGAGAGCCGCACCTTGAGTTTCCGCGTCAGCGTTCGCCGGTTCGACGGGTGGGCGTGGAAATTTGCGACGCCCCGGGTGAAAACCTCGGCGCGAACGCCGTGTTGCGCGCAGAAGGGGGCGGCGAACGTTTCGGGGTGGCGGACTCGGTATCCGCAGTCCGAAGGCGCGGCGACCGGATCGTGACGAAGGCGGGCGGGTTTGGGACGAACGATGCTCCGTCACGGCAACGGAGGCCGGGTGCATCACTTGGTCTCGCACGGACGCCGGGTCAACCGATGACTGTTTTCACGTTGAGGAAGGCCCGCAGGCCGTGGGCGCCCAGTTCGCGGCCCATGCCGCTGGCTTTGACCCCGCCGAAGGGCAGACTCGCATCGGAGCGGACGAATGTATTGAGCACGACGAAGCCGGCGTCGAGCCGGGGCGTGAGCTCGCGGGCGCGGCGGGCGCTGCTCGTGAAGATCGCCGCGCCGAGGCCGTAGGGCGTGGCGTTCGCGAGACGGATGGCATCGTCGTCGTCGCGCGCGACCATAATCGCGGCGGCGGGCCCGAACAGTTCCTCATCGGCCGCGGGCATGCCGGGGCGGACGTCGGTGAGCAGAGTGGTGGCGTAGAAAAATCCCCGGCCGGGGAGGGGAGCGCCGCCGAGCAGAAGGCGGGCGCCGCCGCGGACGCTGGCGGTGATCTGGCGGTGGAGATTTTCGCGCAGATCGGCGCGCGCGAGCGGACCGACGTCGTTGGTCGGGGCGGCGGGATCCCCGGTGCGGCGCGCGGCGAGTCGGGCCGTGACGAGGCGTTCGAAGTCCCGCCGCACCGGGCGCGCCACGATGAAGCGTTTGGCCGACGCGCAGCTTTGGCCGGAATTGATCAGGCGGGCCGCCGCACAGGTCTCCGCGGCGAGTTCGAGGTCGGCATCGGCGAGCACGAGGTAGGGATCGCTGCCGCCGAGTTCGTAAACGCCGGGCTTCAGCGCGGCCCCCGCGAGTGCGGCGACTTTTCGGCCGGCACCCGTGCTGCCGGTGAAGGTGACGGCGCGCACGCGCTCATCGGCGATGAGGGCCGGCACGGGGGCCGTGCCCGTGAGAAGCACTTGAAATACGCCGGCGGGCAGGCCCGCGCGTTGGAACACGGCCTCGATGGCGAGCGCACAGCCGGCGACGTTCGGCGCGTGTTTGAGGAGGAGGGTGTTGCCGCCCAGCAAGGCCGGCGCCGCGGCGCGGATGACCTGCCAGAACGGAAAATTCCACGGCATGATGGCGAGCACGACGCCGAGCGGTTCATAGACGACCCGCGCATCCGGTGGGGCGCCGGGAGGACGTTCGTCGGCGAGGAGCGCGGGCCCGTGGTTGGCGAAATACGCGCAGGTGCGGGCGCATTTTTCGACTTCGCCGCGGGCCTGGGCGATGGGCTTGCCCATCTCGGCGGTGGCGAGGCCCGCGAGCTCGTCGCGCCGGACCATGAGTTCGCGCGCGACGGCACGGAGATGTTGGGCGCGCGCCATGGGCGAGAGGGCGCGCCAGGCGCGCTGCGCGGCGGAGGCGCGGGCGAGGGCGCGTTCGACGGCCGCGCCCGTGTGCTCGCGATAGCGGGCGAGACGGCGGCCGGTGGCGGGATTGACGGAGACAAGCGACATGGGGGGAGGCTTGTCCGTCCGAGCGGGGAGACCAACGGAATTCGCCGCCGCGAAGGCGACAGCGCCGCGGTTTTCCGAAGTGTCCCCTTGCGGCCGGTGCGTGCTTCGTGCGAGATGCCCGCGATGGCTCGAAGCGACCAACGTCCGGTGACAGTGCATATGATTGCGGAGCACGTTGGTGTCTCGGCGTCGGCGGTTTCAACCGTGCTGGCCGACCGCCATGAGGAACGTCGGCTTGCCCCGGCGACGGTCGAAAAGATCCGCAAGGCCGTGCGCGATCTCGGTTACGTGCCCAATGTCGCCGCGCGCCGCTTGCGGGCGCACGATCCGGAGGTCCATCACATCGAGCTCGGGATTCTCACCTCCTTTGAGGCGCCGCTGTTTTTGGTGAGTCGGGTGTTGCGGCAGGTGCAGCGGATGGCGGATGCCCGCACGGGCCCGGGACGAAAGTTCTCCGTTTCCATCGCGATGTTTCACGCGGGGCGCCTGCGCGAGATGGCCGGGCTACTCAACGCGAGCCGCTTTAACGGCGTAGTCATCACCAACACGCTGCCGGACGATGACGCGTTTCTCGCCGCGACGACGCTACCCTATGCCGTGGTCGTGCTCGGGCGGCGTTTGCCGAACTATTGCTGTGTGCTCGACACGCCGGGCGAGAGCGGGCGCCGCGCGGCGGAAATTCTCCTCGGCCGCGGCTGCCGCCGGCCGGTGGTGCTCACGCCCGCGCTCCTCACAGAAAGTACGGCGGACCGTGCGGCGGCGTTTTGCGCGACGGTGCTCGCTCAGACCGGGACCGCCCCGGCACGGGTGGTGGCGGCGGGTTTCGCACCGACCAACGGAGCCGAGGCGCTCCGGGCGCACCTGGGTGCGGGCCGCGGCTGCGACGGACTCTACGCGGTGACCGATGGCCTCGCCCTCGGTGCGTATCAGGCGATCAAGGATGCGGACCGCAGGATTCCGCGGGACATCGCGGTCGTGGGGGTCGGGGACCACGAGCACGCGGATTTCTTCGACCCGCCGCTGACGTGCGTGGGCCCGTCCAACGAGACCATCGTCGAGCAGATCGTGACACAGCTCTTCGACTTGATGAACCGCCGCCGAGTGAAACCGGTGGAGACCTTTGTGCCGCCCTCCGTGGTGATGCGCGCCTCGGCCTGAGCGGAAGGCGCGGATAGACTTTCGGGCGGGGAATTTTTTGGCTTGTCACTAAAACGATTTAGCAATTTTTCGACCCGGTCTTTTCCCCAACCCCTGAATCCCATGTCATTATCTCTGCGTTTCGCGTGCGCGTGTTCCCGCCGGTCCATTCTGCCGGTGTTCCTGTACTCGGTCCTGGCGTCCTTTTGTCTGGGGGCTGTGGCCGGCGCGGCCGAGGGCGCGTCGATCAGCGGCACGGTCAGCAATGCGGCGACGCGTAATCTTCTCGAAGGGGTGAAGGTTGAGGCGCCCAGGCTCGGTCGCTCGGTGCTCACCGACAACACCGGTCGCTTCGTGCTCGGCGGAGTGCCCGCGGGCGAAGTTGAGCTGGTCGTCACCTACCTCGGATTGGACGCCCAGCGGCAGACGCTGAATGTCGCGGCCGGCCAGAGGCTGGTGCGGAACTTCGACCTGTCCGCGCAGATTTACCAGCTCGGGGAGTTTCGCGTGACCGGAGAACGCGAGGGCAACGCGCTCGCGCTCACGGCGCAGCGCAATTCCGACAACGTGAAGAACGTCGTCGCGCTCGATGCCTACGGCAATCTGCCCAACATGAGCGCCGGCGAGCTCGCCGTGCGCCTCCCTGGCGTCGCCTCACAGCTCGATGACGAAGGCAACGTCACCGGCCTGATCATCCGTGGGCAGCCGTCGACGATGAATCGCGTGAATGTGGACGGCCAGCTGATGTCCAACGTCGGCGGCTTCAACCGCCAGTTTCAGACGCACAGCCTCACCGGTGCGATGTTCGAGCAGTTGGAGGTGATCAAAGGCCAGTTGCCCGACCAGACCGCCGATTCGCTCGGCGGCTCGGTGAACCTCAAGACCCGCTCGCCGCTGAATATGAAAGAGCGGCGCCGCTTTGGTTACAGCTTTGGCCTGCGCTGGGCGCCGCCTTTCTACCCGCACACCCAGGAGCGCCGGAATCACGCGATCCACCCGCTCACGAACTTCTCGTATCAAGAGGTCTTCGATGCTTTCGGCGGCTCGCGCAATCTGGGGGTCGCGGTGAATCTGTTCTACAGCGAGAACGTGAATGGCCCGTCGTCGCTGCAGTTCGACTACCAAAACATCGCGACGTCGCCCGCGTACCTCTGGGATTTCCGCACGCAGAACCAGTTCAACAACCGCACGCAGAAAAGCATCAACGTGAAGGCGGAATACCGCCTCGCCGAGCACACCAAGCTCATTTTTAGCACGATCTACAACGACGCGTTCGAGAAGACCGACACGCTCTATTCCACGCGGGCCTTCTCCGCCCAGACGATGGCGGGCGGCACCGCCGCTGCGCCCACGGGCACGGGCGCCGTCCTGCCGGGTTTCACCGATACGCGCACCGAGATCCGCAACGTGGCCGGCTCCAACTTCGAGATCAGCTCGATTCTCCGCCGCTTCCTCAACCGCACGCGCCTCTTCGGCCTCGGCGCCGAGCACGAGTTTGACCGCTGGAGCATCGACTACGACGCCAACTACAGCCAGACGCATAATAATCTCGGCCACGAGCCCGGCGGCACGCTCACCATGCGTGTGCCCAACGTCGGCTGGATCATCGACACCGCCAATCCCGAGCAGCCGCACTTCACGCAAACCAGCGGCCCGAGCATCTACGACATCGCGAACTACCGCAGCGGCGTCACGCTCCTCACGCGCAACGACGGTCGCGACGTCGAAGTGCTCAACGCCCGGGCCAACGTCCGCTACCGCCTGCCCGTCGAGGTGCCGGCCACGCTCAAGGCGGGGGCTTTCTATCGCGATCAGCAAGTTGCCGAGGTCGGCCGCCGCCGGCAGTGGAACTACCTCGCCACCGCGCCGGCGATGACCGCGACGTTCCCGAATGTTTTCGCGTTTCCCGGAGCGAGCCGTCTGCCCTACGTGAATCCCCGCTCTGCTTATGAAGCCACCGGCAACGCGGCGCTCTGGAGCGAGGACCTGTATTTCCGCACGGCGGACGCCTTTCAGACGACCCGCAACGCGACCGAGGAAATCACCGCCGGCTATGTGCAGGGCCAGGCGAAGTTCGGCCGCCTCGGCGTGCTCGGCGGAGTTCGCTCCGAAAAGACCGACGTGTCCGGCTTCGGGTACGTGCGTGTCACGCCCGCGACCGCCGCGCAGATTCCCGATCCGGTCGCGCGCGCGCGCAACGACTGGGACAATCCCGTGGACAACGCCGGTTCCTACACGCGTTCGTTCCCGAGCATCCACTTCACCTACGACTTCACCGACCGCCTGCGCGCGCAGGCGAGCTGGTCCACGTCGTTTGGCCGCCCGGCGTTCACGAACCTCGTGCCGACGGCGACCATCAGCGACCCGAACCAGACCGTCACGATCAGCAATCCGTCGGTCGGCCCGCAGTATTCGGAAAACATCGACGTTTCTCTGCAGTATTACCTCCGTCCCGCGGGTGTCGTTTCGCTCGGCTATTTCCGGAAGGACATCGAGGACTACATCCTCACGACGGACATCGGCGTGGTCGGTGTCGGCGCCAACAACGGCTTCGAGGGCAGCTACCCCGGCTACCGCTTGCTCGCCTCGCGCAACGCGGGCCAAGCCAAGGTGACCGGCTGGGAGTTCGACTACCGCCAGCAGCTCACCTTTCTGCCCGGCTGGCTGCAGGGTTTCGCCGTCTCGGCCAACGCCACGTTGCTCTCGACCGAGGGCGACTTCGGCGGCGGCACGGTGCGCTCCGACAAGGAGGTCGCCGGATTCATTCCGCGCACCGGCAACGCCGGCCTCACCTACGGTCGCGGCAACTATCGCTTCAGCGCCCAGCTCAACTACACCGGGCACTACCTCGGCACGTTTTCGGCCACGCCTCAGCGCAACATTTATCGCGCCGAGCGCACGATTGTAAACTTCGGCGCTGGCTACCAGTGGAAGCCGGCCGTCTCCTTCTTCCTCGACCTGACCAACGCCTTCAACGAGCCACAGCTGACCTATATCGGCTACGAAAACCGGACGCAGCGCGTGATTCGCACCGGCCAGGCGGTGACGTTCGGGGTGAACGGGCGATTCTAGGCGCGAGGTTCCCGCGATGAGACCGTGCTTTGCCTTCGCCCGCGGCGTCGCCCGCTGCCTCGCCCTTCTCGGCGCGGCGGCGGCGGCCTGCGCGGCGGCGCCCGCGGATCGGCCGAATATCCTCTTCATCCTTGCCGACGACCTCGGCTGGCGCGACCTGCAGGGCGACGGCCATCCGTGGCACGCTACACCGCACCTCGATCGCCTCGCGCGCGAGGGCACGCGGTTCACGCAGGGCTACGCCGCGGCACCGATCTGCTCGGCCGCGCGGGTGGCGCTGCTGACCGGCCGCTCGCCGGCGCGGCTCGGTTTCGAGTTTGTCACGAAACTGCCCACCGCCAAACGCCCCGCCGGCCTGCCGCTCGTCGGGCCGCCCTATCCGCTGAACCTGCCGCTGTCGGAGGTCACCGTCGCCGAGGTCCTCGCCCCCGCCGGCTACGCCACGGGCTACTTCGGCAAGTGGCACGTGAGCGAGCACACGGGAGGCTATCTCGGTTGGTCCGCGACGCACGGGCCGTTGCAGCAGGGCTACGCGGAGGGCGAGGCCGATTTTGGCAACCACCCCTACGCCTATCGTGATCGTCCCGCGCTAAAGGCCGAGCTGCTGGCGGCCGGCGATTACGGGCGCGACACGCTCACCGAAAAGGCGATCGCCTTCCTACGCACGCGCCGCGACCGCCCGTTCTTTCTCCACCTTGCGCATTATTTCGTGCACGACCCGATTCACACCCGCGCCGCCTGGCTCGTCGAAAAATACCGCGAGCGCTTCCCGACCGGCACCGACCCGCGTCGCCTCGAATACGCCGCGATGGTCGAGACGCTCGACCACTACGTCGGCCAACTGCTCCGCGCGCTCGACGAAACAGGACTCGCCGCGAACACCCTCGTCGTCTTCACCTCCGACAACGGCGGCCATCCCGAGTTTTCGACCAACGGTCCGTTGCGCGGCAGCAAATGGAACCTCTACGAGGGCGGCCTGCGCGTGCCGTGGATTGTGCGCTGGCCGGGCCGGGTGCGCGCCGGAGCGACGAGCGCCGCGCGGTTTGTCGGCACCGATCTCTTGCCGACCCTCGCCGCCGCGACCAAGACGGCGCTGCCGCGTGGTCTTGTGCTCGACGGCCGCAACGTCCTGCCGCTCTGGCTGGGCGAAGCCGCGGCCCAATCCGACGCCGCCCGCGCGCTGGTCTGGCATTTCCCCTACTACCATCCCGAGACCGGTTTTTCCGCCGCCCGCGCCGCCATCGGCGTCGATGACTTCGCCGTCAGCCGGACTTATCCGCAGTCGGCTATTCGGATGGGCGACTGGAAGCTGGTGCACTTCTACGAGGATAACCGCGACGAACTTTACCGGCTTACGACCGACGCCTCAGAGCAGAACAATCTTGCGGCGCAAGAGCCCGCGAAAGCGCGCGAACTGCGCGCGCGCCTCGACGCCGAGTTGCACTCAGTCCAGGCGCGCTTGCCCTCTGTCCGGTCGGCGAAATGACCACGCCGATCTCCGTTTTGTGCCTTTCTTCGCCTTGCGCAGAATCACCACCCTCAAAATCCCTATGAAGCTCACCGCATTCTTTTCGCTGCTCGTCTTCTGCGCCGGCACCGCTCTCGTCCGCGCCGCCGAACCCGAAGTGCTACCGCGCCTCGCCCACCACAATCCCGGGACGCTTACCGATCTCGGCGTGGGCCTGTGGGCGTGGCCGCTCCCGATGGATTACAACGGCGACGGCCTGATGGACCTCGTCGTGGTGTGCACGGACAAGCCCTACAACGGCACCTGGTTTTTCGAGAACAGCGGCCAAGTGGACTCACAGCTCAAGCTCCCGATCTTCAAGCCCGCCGTGCTCATCGGAAAATCCGCTCCGTCTGTCGGCATTTCCTACGTCACGGGGAAACCCGTCGTCACCGCGACGGCTTCGGCCAGAGCCGCGGGCAGTGAAGTCTACAGTTACCGCGGGAACACCTTCCCCGACTTTCTCAAAACGCAGTTCGTGAAACCGCAGAAGCTTGGCGTTCCGGAAAAGATTTTCACCGAGCCCGGCAACATCCGGCAGAACCAGTGGCAACTCGTCGACTTCGACGGCGACGGCGCGCTCGATGTCTCGCTCGGCATCGACTTCTGGGGCGACTTCGGCGCGCTCAACGGCGGCGAGGGCGCGTTCAACGCGAAGGGCGAATGGACGCGCGGAAAGCTCCGCGGCTACGTTTACATCCTCCGCAACACCGGCACCACGACCGCTCCAGTCTACGCGGCGCCGTTTCGGCTCCAAGCCGGCGGCAAAGACATCGACCCCTTCGGCATGCCCTCGCCGTGCTGGGGCGACTTCGATGGCGACGGCGACCTCGACTTGATCACCGGAGAATTTCGCGACGGCTTCACTTTTTTCGAAAACACCGGCACGCGCACCAAACCCGTTTACGCCGCCGGCCGCGAACTCACGAGCGCCGGCCTCCCCGTGAAAATGGACCTCTGCATGATCACGCCCACCGCGGTGGACTTCGACGGCGACGGTGATCTCGACCTGATCGTCGGCGATGAAGACGGCCGCGTGGCGTTCATCGAACACACGGGGAAAACCGTCGGCGGGATGCCGCAATTTCTGCCGCCGCGCTATTTCCGCCAGTTTGCCGCTGACGTGAAATTCGGCGCGCTGGCCACGCCCTACGCCGTCGATTGGGACGGCGACGGCGACGAGGACCTCATCTCGGGCAACAGCGCGGGCTACATCGCCTTCATCGAAAACCTCGGCGGCACCCCCTCGCGTTGGGCCGCGCCGCGCTACCTCAGCGCCGCGGGTAAGCTCATCCGCGAGATGGCCGGCCCGAATGGCTCGATCCAAGGCCCCGCCGAACCGAAGTGGGGGTACTCGATTCTCAGCGTGGCCGATTGGGACGGTGACAGTCTGCCCGACATCATGACCAACGGCATCTGGGGCAAAGTCGTTTGGTATAAAAATATCGGCACGCGCACCGCGCCCAAACTCGCCGCCGCGCAGCCCGTCGCGCTCGCGCTCCCGCCGGGCGCGCCGAATCCCGCGCCAGCGTGGAACTGGTGGAAACCCAAAGCCAACGAACTTATTTCCCAATGGCGTACCACGCCGCAGATGATCGATTGGACCGGCGATGGCCTGATGGACCTCGTGATGTCCGACGCGGACGGCTACCTCGCGCTTTACGAGCGCAAACGCACCGCCGACGGCACCCTCGCCCTCACGCCCGCCCAGCGCGTTTTCTGGAGCGAGGGTGCGAGCGTCTTCAACAGCAATGGCCTCCCGCAAAACAAAGAGTCCGGCCTCCTCCGCCTCAACGACGGTGTCTATGGTCGCGGTGGCCGCCGCACGTTTTGCATCGCCGATTGGGACGGCGACGGAAAGCCCGACCTCCTGCTGAACAGCGCGCCCAACGTGAATTTCTTCCGCAACCTCGGCAAAAACGCCGCCGGCCAATGGGCCTTCCGCGACGAGGGCCCGGTGAGCACGCACGTCCTCGCCGGCCACGCCACGAAACCGACCTACTTCTCCACCACCCAACAACTGCTGATCGGGGCGGAGGACGGCTTCTTTTATCAGGTGAGAAAGTCCGGTTCAAAGTAGGGTTGATTTCAGTCCGCCCTCATCGCCACGCATTCACGCAAATGGGCGGACTGATGTCCGCCCCACTCTCAATCCACGCTATGTCTGCTTCCGCACCCTACCGCCCCAGCGGAATTTATTCCGCCCAATGGCTGCCCATCGATTCCGCCGGACGCCTCGACCGCGCCGCTCTCTCCACGCACATCGCGTTTGAGAAAGCCGCCGGGATCGCCGGCGTGCTTGGACTCGGGAGCACCGGCGAGTTTCCGCATTTTTCCCCGGATGAACGCAAGGTCGCGCTTGCTGCCGTCGCCGAACTCGCCGCGCCCCTCCCGGTGATCGCGAACATCACCGACCTGCGCCCGAAGGTCGCGATCGAGCTCGGCCGGTTTGCGAAGTCGCTCGGCCTTCCGGCGGTCGGGCTCATGCCGCCGCCGTTCTTCCCGTTGTCGCAGGACGACATCCTCGCCTTCTTCCTGCACGTCGCCGAGGCCGTCGATCTGCCCGTGATGCTCTACAATTTCCCCGAGCTCTGCGGCAAACGGATCGACCTCGCGACGATCGCGGCCTTCGCCGACCGCGCGCCGATGTGTGCGATCAAGCAGAGCGGGGGAGAGTTTGCCTACCACCGCGACTTGATCGCCCTCGGTCGGGAGAAAAACTTCGTGGTGATGTCGGGTGCTGACACGCGCCTGACCGAGGTGTTTGCGATGGGAGCGGCCGGCTGCACGGGCGGCCTCGTGAACATCGTGCCCGAGCTGATGGTCGACATTTACCGCTGCTCGGCCGCGGGTCGTCCCGCCGATGCGTCGGTCTCCGCCGCGCGCATGGTTGAGCTCGGCCGGGTGATCGATCAGCTCGCGTTTCCGCCGAATGTCGGCGCGGGCGTCGCGGCGCGCGGTTTTGCCCCGGGCGCCTCGAAGTCGGTCCTCTCGCCCGCCTCGCGCGCCCTCGCGGCGAAAATCGAAACCGAGTTGCGTGCCCTTTTCCGGCAATGGGGCCTCGCGCTCGGCCCGGTTGCGGCCGCAGCGTGAGTTCGACATCCGTCCGTCGTTCCTCCCAGCTTCTGCACCGGTGGTCCGTTTTTCCGGCCACTCGCTCCCTCTTGTAACCCCGACGTCAGTTCCCCCAGCCTCCGTTCATGCCCCCCGCTCAAAACGCCCTGCGCTACGCTTGGTTTATCGTCGCGCTGCTCTTCCCGGTCGCCCTGCTGAACTATCTCGACCGCCAGATGATGGCGAC
Source organism: Opitutaceae bacterium (assembly GCA_044358025.1). GTDB lineage: Bacteria > Verrucomicrobiota > Verrucomicrobiia > Opitutales > Opitutaceae > GAS368. Next base: position 31,318 of record JBIKOK010000002.1, on the reverse strand, counting down.
GATGAAGGCGTCGATGGTGCACGACATCCCGAGCATCGCGAACCGCGCGGACTGGGGCCTCGTGCTCGGTGTTTTCAAATGGACCTACGCCGTGCTGAGCCCGTTCGGCGGCTACATCGCCGACCGCTTCAGCAAACGCTACGTGATCGGCGGCAGTCTCCTCGTATGGTCGATGGTCACGTGGTGGACGGGGCACGTGACGTCGTTTCACGAGCTCATGGCCGCCCGCGCCCTCATGGGCGTCAGCGAGGCGTTCTACATTCCGGCGGCCCTCGCGCTGATCTCCGAATACCACCTCGGGCCGACCCGTTCACGGGCGGTCGGCGTGCACCAGGCCGGTATTTACGTCGGCCAAATTCTCGGCGGTTTCGCCGGCTACATGGCCGAGTCGCCGGACCACGGTTGGCGCTGGATGTTTACCACTTGCGGTATGATCGGCGTAATTTACGCGATTCCGCTCCTCGCCGCCCTGCGCGATCCGGTGCGTGCGGTACCGACGGCGGCCGATACTGCGGCGGCCAAGACCGGCGTGATCCGCGGTCTGCTGGGCAACCGGAACTTCCTCCTGCTCGTCGCCTATTTCACGTTGCCCGCCATCGCCGGCTGGGTGGTGCGCGATTGGATGCCGGAGATCCTGCGCGAAAAATTCTCCCTCGGCCAGGGCAAGGCCGGCGTCAGCGCAATCCTCTACGTGCAACTGGCCTCGCTGGTCGGCGCGCTGATTGGCGGCACGCTGGCGGATCGTTGGATGAAATCCACCAACCGCGGGCGCATCTTCACGAGTGCGATCGGCATGGCCTTGTTTCTCCCGGCGCTCTTCGGCGTGGGCAATGCCCCGACGCTGACGTTCGCCATCGTGGGCCTGATCGTCTTCGGCCTCGGCTGGGGTTTCTTCGACTGCAACAACATGCCGATCCTCTGCCAGATCGCGCGTCCCGAATGGCGCGCGACCGGCTACGGCATCATGAACCTCGTGAGCATCAGCTGCGGCGGGTTTGGCGACTGGGCCTTCGGTGCGCTGCGTGATCGTCACGTGCCGCTGAACCTCATCTTCGGTGCCTTTGCGGGGGTCGCGCTGTTTTCCATTTTTATCGTGCTCATGATCCGACCAGCCAAGGAAGGGCCCACGGCCGTGCCCGCCACCCCTTAACGCTAATCCACCACCCCATGAAACTCCTCCCCGCTCTCGCTTTCTTCGTCGGCACCGCGCTCGCGGGTGTTGCCGCTTCTCCCGCGCTGGTCACCCACGAGTTCATCTACGAAAAAGCGTCCTATCCGTCCTGCCACGCCTCGACGATTGTCGGGACGGCCCAAGGCGGGATCCTCGCCGCGTGGTTTGGCGGCACCGCCGAAAAAAATCCCGATGTCGGTATCTGGGTTTCGCATTACGACTCCACAGGAAAAACGTGGACGCCCGGCATCGAAGTGGCCAACGGCGTGCAGGCCGACGGCCAGCGTCACCCGACGTGGAATCCCGTCCTCTTTCAGCCGCGCGGCAAGGCGCCCCTCCAGCTCTACTACAAGGTCGGTCCCTCGCCGCAGACGTGGTGGGGCGAACTCCGCACCTCCACCGACGGTGGCAAGACCTGGGGTGCCGCGCGTCGGCTGCCCGCCGGGATTTACGGCCCGATCAAAAACAAGCCCGTCCAACTCGCCGACGGCACGATTCTCTCCCCCACGAGCGACGAGACCGACGAGAAGCCGAGCAAGTGGCGCGTCTATTTCGAGCGCAGCACGGATGGCGGAGCGACGTGGGCCAAGACCCCTTTCCTCAACGACGGCCTCGCGGTCGGTGCGATCCAGCCGAGCATTTTGTTTCACGACGGAATCGGCGGCGCTAAATTGCAGGCTGTCGGCCGCACGCGGCAGGGCAAGGTCTTCACCGTTTCCTCCGAAAACGCCGGAAAGTCTTGGGGCGAGATGACGCTGCTTCCGCTCGCGAATCCCAGCTCCGGCACCGATGCCGTCACGCTCAAAGACGGTCGCCACCTCATCGTCTACAATCCCGTGGCGAAAGGTCGCACGCCGCTGAAGGTCGCGATTTCGCGCGACGGCCGCGAGTGGCGGGACGTGATCACGCTCGAAGATCAACCCGGCGAGTATTCTTATCCCGCGATTATCCAGACCAGCGACGGCCGTGTGCACATCACCTACACGTGGAAACGCCAGCGCATCCGCCACGCCGTGATCGATCCGGCTGGCTTGTAGAGCGGTCCCCGCGATGCCTCTCCACGACGCAGATCTTAGTCGCTGGTTCGCGGATGAAGTGCAGCCGCACGAGGCCGACCTGCGCGTCTTTTTGCGACGGTCCTATCCGAGCCTTTCGGATATCGACGATTTGGTGCAGGAGACTTACGCGCGGGTCTTTCGAGCCAAGACGGCAGGCAAAGTTGCGGAGGCGCGGCCGTATCTCTTTTCCACGGCGCGCAATGCGGCCTGCGATTTATTTCGCCGCAGCAAAACTATTTCAATCATCGGCCTAGCTGAAATCGAAGGCCTGCCCGTGGTAGAGGATAGGCCCGGTGTAGCCGAGGCGATCGACCATGCTCACGAACTTGCGTTGCTTCATCAGGCCATCGGCGTTCTCCCCGAGCGCTGCCGGCGGGTGCTCACACTCTGCAAGGTATATGGCTTGCCTCATCGCGAGGTGGCGCAGCGCCTGGGCATTTCCGAGCACACGGTCAATGCGCAGGTGGCGATTGGAGTGTTGCGTTGCCGAAATTTTCTCCGGGCCCGGGGTTTGATGAGGGAGCGGGAGCCATGATGCCATCGCCCTCCGACGCCAGTGACGCAGCGCGCATCGAGCAGGAGGCGGCGGAGTGGATTGCGCGGCACTACGCCGGGCTTTCGGCGGCGGAGCGAAGCAAGTTCCAGAATTGGCAGGCGTTGGACCCGCGTCACGCCGCGGTGTTTGCCGAACTGGAGGCGATATGGCGTGCCCTCGATGGGGTGCGGCAGCCAAGCCAGGCGACGGGGCGCATCAATGCGGATGTTCTCGCACCCGAAAGCGCGGGGGCCGGAGGGCGTTTCGCCCTGACGCTGGCCGCGGCGATGGTGATCGTTGCCAGCGCGGTGTGGTGGCGGGCCGCTCCGACCGAGCGGACGCCGTATGCCGGTGCGGTGGCGACGGCGGTCGGAGAGTTGAGGAATGTCGAACTGCCCGATGGCTCGACGGTGTTGGTGAACACGAATACGCGCATCGAAACTGCCTATTCCGCCGCGGAGCGGCGGGTCCGGCTCGTCCACGGTGAGGCGCATTTCACGGTCGCCAAAAACCCGGTCCGCCCGTTTTACGTCGAAGCAAACGGGGTCGCCGTGCGTGCCGTGGGCACCGCGTTCAATGTCCGGCTGCGCTCCGATTCAGTGGAAGTGCTGGTGACCGAGGGTCGGGTGCGGGTGGCCGACACGACGCGAGGGACGAGTCTGATTGCCGAAAAATCCGTGCAGGTGTCGACAGACGAGGCGCCCTTGTTGAGGGCTGGCGAGCGCGCCGTCGTTGCGGGTTCCGTCGCGCCGGGCGGGGTGCGACAGCCTGTGCCCGCCGCCGCGGTGACCGCGTCAGAGGTTGGGCGGGTGTTGGCTTGGCAGGATCGGCGGTTGGAGTTTGGGGCGGTGCCGCTTTCGGAAATCGTGGCAGAGTTCAACCGTTACAACCGGGTCCAACTGGTGGTCGAGGAGCCGGCGCTCGCCGCCCAGCGCTTCGGAGGCAGCTTTCGCGTGGATCAGCCGGACACGCTGGTCCGCCTGCTGGAGGACCGTTTTGGAGTGCGGGCCGAACGGAGCAAGGCGGAGATCGTTCTGCGTCGCGGACCGGCGTCCGCGCCTTGACCGTGCGCGCGAAACGAAATTCCGGAATTTAGTCTAGTGAGAGTGCGCGGTTGACTCGTGGTAGGAGGTGCGGGCCGTTTGCGCCGCCACCCACCCATGAACAACCCGGTCAAAGAATTCGCCTCGCTCCTTCGTTGGTTAAACTTCGCGTTCATGGTCGCGGTGTTCTTGAGCGGGCAGGCGCGCGCCGCGGACCAAGCCAAGAAGTCGATCGAGATTCCCGCGGGAGAGGCGCTCGCCACGCTCAAGCAGTTCGTCACCCAATCGGGTGCACAATTGCTCTATTCTGCAAGCGAGGTTGAAGGCGTGCGGACGAACGCGGCGAAGGGCCTGTTTGCGCCGCGCGAGGCGCTGGAGCGTCTGCTGCAAGGCACGTCATTGGTGGCCGATCAAGATGAACGCACGGGGGCGTTGACGGTTCGCTTGGGAGCCCGTGCCGCGCCCGCGCCCAGTGAGCGCGCGGGGTCGTCGGTCGGGGGTTTCGGCGGGCTGAGCGGCCAGATCAGCAGTGCGGCCACCCGAAATACCTTGGAAGGGGTCGTGATTGAGCTGCCGGGATTGCGGCGCCAGGTGCTCACCGACAGCAACGGTCGCTTCGAATTTTCCTCCGTGCCCTCCGGCACGGTCGACGTGGCGATTTCCCATCTGGGCCTGGCGACGGTCCGACGAACCGTGACGATTGCCGGTGGCGGACGCGTCACGCTTGAAGTCGCTTTGCAGGCCGAGGATGCGATCAAATTGGAAAAGTTTGTCGTCGCCACCGAACGCGAGGGCAATGCGGCCGCGATTACCCGGCAGCGCACGGCCGATAATGTGAAGAGCGTCGTGGCGATGGATGCGCTGGGGATACTGAGCAACGACAACGCGGGTGAATTGCTCGTGCAACTCGCGGGGATCAGCGGCGAGCCGGATGACGTGGGGAATGTGTTCAACGTCCGCATTCGCGGCATTTCGTCGGAACAGAATTCGGTGACGGTCGACGGCAATAAAATGGCCAGCTCCGGCGGCATGGCGCGTAATTTCCGTCTCGGGGCGATCAGCGGGGCCCTGTTCGACGAGGTGGAAGTGACCAAGGCGTCGACCCCGGAAATGGACGCCGACTCTTTGGGTGGCGGGGTGAATTTCAAAACGCGCAGTGCGTTGGCTTCGCGGGACCGGCGCCGCGGGACCTATCGCGTGGGGGTGCGGTGGTTGCCGCCCTTCACGGACCAGACGGTTTACCGGCAGGACCACCGCACCGCGCCGCTGTTCAACCTAAGCTACACCCAGATTTTCGATGTCGGCGGCGGGGAGCGCAACCTGGGCGTCACCCTGACTGCGAACGGGAGCCAGAACAACCGCGGGGCGAAAGTGACGCAGCAGGAGCGCCTCGACACGACCAGTGGGCCGAGCTACGTCCGGACCTTCGTCGCCAACGACGTCTACAATGCCGGCCGACAGGAGAGCTACGGCGTACGTTTTGACTACAAAATCTCCGACCGGAGCAGCGTCTACTTTACCACCAAAATAAGCGATGCGGCGCAGCGGACCCTGGCCGAACTCAAAACGACGGCGTCGGTCAACACGCCCCGCGTGCTGACCGTGGACGCAGGCGGACAGCCGACCGGCCCCGGGCAGATCTATCCGGACTTCACGGATACCATCACGCGCGTGCGGGCGCAGCCGACAAATTTTTTCGAAATCAATACCTTCACCCGGGCCTTTTTCGATCTGCAGCGACTGTTCAACGCCGGGGGTCAGTATCAGCGAGGCTGGCTAAAGCTCGACTACGACGGAGGAATCACGAGCAGCAGTGTGATTCAGTTTGACGGTCCCTACCCGAAGAAGGCCTACCCCGGCGGCGGGCTTTTCACGATGCGGGTCACCAACCTCGGTTGGCGCTATGATGAGACGGCGTCGGTCACCGATCCGGTCTTCGTGCAGACCGAGGGCGCGAGCATTTTCGATCCGCGCAGCTACGGGACCGGGGTGCTCACGCGGCGGGACAACAAGCGGTTCACCCGGATCGCGACGGCCTCGGGCGCCGCGACGGTCAATCTGCCCTGGCAATTTTTGACGCAACTCAAGGCCGGTGGCCGATACCGCGTGAACCACATCGATATCACGGGCGGCAACCGCACGTTCAACTACGCGGGGCCCGACGGCATCCGCGGCGGCGCCGGGGCGGCCGATGATTTGCCGGGGTTGATTGATCCGAGTGCCTCTCTGAACAACTCCTTTTGGCAGGCGCGCGGACGGATTCCCTTTCCGACGTTGGGTGCGTTGGTGGTGGATATGCGCGAAAATCCGCGGCGGTGGGTCGAGGATCAGTATGCGAGTGAGGCGCAGAAATATACCGGCACGAGCAGCCTTGATGAAACCCTCACGGCGGCCTTCGCCCAGTCGCGCGTGCAACTGGGGAAACTGCGCGTCCTGTCGGGCGTCCGTCTGGAGCAGGTCGACGTCGAGGCCTTTGCCTACATCAAGGGGGTGAAGAAACCCACAACGCCGATCACCGACCCGCGTGAACTGGCGCGGTTCGACTACAACAACCCGCGGGTCGGAACCGGTTCGACGCGTTCATTGTTTCCGAGCGCACATCTCACCTATCAGTTCACCAAAGGCCTGCAGGCCCGGGCCAGCTGGTCGAACGGCATCGGCCGGCCGCCGACGGCCAATTTGCTGCCGGTGGAAGCGGTCAACGAGGCGGCGGAGACGCTCACGATCAACAATCAGGCCATCAAGCCGCAGTTCACCAAGAACTACGACGCAACCCTGGAATACTACTTCGAGCCGGTCGGCATGGTCTCGGTCGGCTATTTCCAGAAAAACATCCGCGACTACATTGTGAGCAATGTTCTCGGACTCGTGCCGAGCGGCGCGGACAACGGCTACAACGGGGACTACGCGGGCTACACGCTGCGCAGCCAGACCAACGCCGGCGGGGCGCGGATCGACGGCTGGGAGTTTTCTTACCAGCAACAGCTCACGTTTCTACCGGGGCTTCTGCGCGGGCTGGGCGTCTTTGCGAACTATACGAGGCTCCGCACCGAGGGAAATTTCGGCGGAGCCACGGTGCGGCGGACCGGGCAGGTGGCCGGCTTTGTGCCGCAGTCCGGCAACGCGGGCTTCACCTACAAATACCGCCGGGTGGGCGTCCGGGTGTCGGCCAACTACACGGGCGAAAATCTCACCGACTTTTCGACGACGGAGGCGTTGTTGCGGTATCGCGCGGCGCGGACGCTCGTCAACGTGGGGACGACGTTGACCCTTCGCCCGGGCACCGAGTTCTTCTTCAACATCGAAAATCTCTTCGACGAGCCGCAACAGTGGTATCGCTACAAGCCGAGTCGTCGGCAGGGCACCAACTTTAACGGGGTCGGCGTCTTTTTCGGGGTCGACGGGCGGTTTTGAAACCCGATTTTAAGGTCGCCTCCGCTATGCTCTGGCTCTCAGAGGTAATGATGCACGTGCTCCGCTGGTTTTCGTCGGTTTGTTTGCCGGCTTGTGCGGCCCTGCTCGCCGCCAGTGCCTGGGCCGAACCGGCTCCGCGACCCAACGTCATTCTCATCCTCGCCGACGACCTTGCGCTCGGCGACCTGGCCTCGCTCAACCACGGTCGCACCCGCACGCCTCACTTGGATCGTCTGATCGCTTCGGGCGTCTGGTTCGACCGCGCCACCTCCGCTTCGGCCGTCTGCGCTCCGGCGCGTGCCGCGCTGCTGACCGGCCGCTACCCGCATCGCACGGGCGTCGTGTCGCTCACCATGCGCACGGAGCCCGAGCTTACCCGTCTGCACCGCGACGAGACCACGCTCGCCGACCTGTTTGCCGCCCGCGGCTATCGCACCGGGCTCGTCGGCAAATGGCACGTGGGCCTCGGCGAGGAGTGGCACCCGCGCCGCCGGGGATTTGCCGAGGTGGCGTGCTTCGTCGGCGACGAGAACATCAAGAGCTACGATAATTTCTCCCTCGAGATTGACGGTGCGCTGCGGCGCTTCGAAGGGCGCTACCTCACCGATGAACTCTCCGACCGTGCGATCGAGTTCGTGCGCCGCCACCGCGCCGCCCCGTTTTTTCTGCACCTCGCGCACTACGCCCCGCACCGGCCGCTCGGCGCGCCCGCTGATCTCGTCAAGACCTACACCGACCGCGGCTTCCCCGCGAACACCGCCACCGTCTACGCCATGGTCGAGATACTCGATCGCGGCATCGGCGCGCTCCTCGCGACGCTCGACGAACTCCGCCTGCGCGAGCGCACGCTCGTGATCTTCGCCAGCGACAACGGTCCCGATCCGCTGGCCGGTCCGCGTTTCAACCACGATCGCCGCGGCGCGAAATACGATGTCTTCGAAGGCGGCATCCGCGTGCCGCTCGTCTTTGCGTGGCCCGGCACCCTCGCTCCCGGTCGCAGCGATTTCCCCGCGCATTTCACCGACCTGCTGCCGACGCTCGCCGATTTGTGCGAGCTCGGCCGACCGAAGCTGCCGCTCGACGGGGTGAGTTTTGCCGCGCACCTCCGCGGCGCGCCCGCGCCGCCCGCCCCGCTGCGATTTTGGCAGTGGAATCGCGCCGTGCCCAACTACACCCACAATCTCGCCGTGCGCGACGGCGACTGGAAGTTCGTCCGCCCGCCCGTCACGCGCAACAAGCCCGCCGGCGACTCCACCGTGGCACCCGCGCTCTATCACCTCCCCAGCGACCCCGGCGAGGCGACCGATCTCGCCGTCCGGCACCCCGACCGCCTCGCCCGATTGCAGGCCGCCGCCGACGCGTGGAGTGCGGCGGTTGAGACCGATCGCACCCGTCCCCTACCTTAGCCGATCCCCATGTTCGCCCTCCGCCTTCCGCTTCGGGCTGTTGCCGCCCTTCTCATCGTCGTCGCCGTCCGCGCCGCGGCCCCCGCCCGGCCCAATATCCTGTTTGTCTACACCGACGACCAGGCCTCGTGGACGCTCGGCTGCTACGGCAACGCGCAGGCACACACGCCGCACCTCGACCGCCTCGCGGATCAGGGTGCCCGTCTCGCCAACGCGCTCGTCACGACGCCCGTCTGCAGTCCCGCGCGGGCGGCGCTGTTTTCCGGTCGCTATGGGAGCGAACTCGGCATCCTCGATTTCATCCCCAACCCCGGGCACAAGGAATACACCGCCGAGACCGGGGCGGTGGGACTTGAGTCGCGCTTCGTGACCTTTCCGGCGCTGCTCGCCCGCGCGGGCTACGCCACGGCTCTCGTCGGCAAGTGGCACCTCGGCGATTGGTCCTCGGATCCCGCGCGTCGCTTTCATCCGACGAGACACGGTTTCGCGCACTTCGTCGGGCTCACCGGTGGCGGCACGTCGACCCGCGACCCGAAGATCGAGCAGGAGGGCGTCGAGCGCACCGTGTCCGGTCTCACCGAAGACATTCTCACCGAGGCGGCGATGGCCTACCTCGAGCGGCGCGACGCGGCGCGACCGTTCTTCCTGTTTCTCGGTTTGCGTGCCCCGCACACCCAGTACCTGCCCGTCGCGCCCGAGGACGCGGCACCCTACAAGAACATCGATCCGGTGATTCCGAATCCCGCTTATCCCGAGCTGAATGTCGCCGACCTGAAGGCGCGGATGCGCGACTACCTCTCGAGTGTCACCTGCATCGACCGCAATGTGGGCCGGTTGCTGGCGGCGCTCGACCGCCTCGGTTTGGCGGAAAACACCATTGTGATCTTCAGCTCCGATCACGGCTACAACATGGGGCACAACGGAATTTGGCACAAAGGAAACGGCATCTGGGCCACGAAGACGCTGCCGCCCGCGCGCCCCGGTTGGGTGCGCCGCTACCGTCCGAATCTTTACGACCACTCGCTCCGCGTCCCGGCGTTGGTGCGCTGGCCCGGCGTCGTGCGCCCCGGGACGGTGATCGAGCGCACCGTATCCAACGTCGATTGGTATCCCACAATTCTGGCGATGGCGGGCGTCGCCGTGCCCCGCGACGTGACGGTGCGCGGTCGCGACGCGGGGCCGTTGCTGCGCGGCCAGCCGGTCGCGGATTGGGCCGACGATTTCTACGCCGAATACAGCATGCGAATCTACGCCCGCACCGACCTCCGGGCCTATCGCACCGCCGAGTGGAAGCTCGTGCGCGACTACCTCAATCCCGACCTGGACGAGCTCTACGACCTCCGCGCCGACCCCGCCGAGGCGCGGAACCGCATTCGCGACGCCGCTGATCCCGCCGTCGCCCGCGCCCTCGCTCTGCTGGACACGAAACTTCGCGGAAAAATGCGCGAGCTCGGCGACCCGGTGCTCGCTCGCCTGGAGGGTGCCGCCAAATGAATCGCCTCCGTTGGCGGGGTTTCCGCGAAGCGGTCCGCGCGGCATGGCTCGGGCTGCTGGAGGCGGGCGTCGTATCCCTTAAGATGGACAAGCTTTCCGAACTCACACGGTTGCGCCTGGACGAGACGGCGTTTGCCGACAGTTGTGCCGCGCGCGGCTCTGTCTCGGGACTGATCGGCAAGGGGCACACCGGCGCCGGCGAGACGCATCATCCGCTGGGGCGGGGATACCGGGAGTTCGAAGGTGTTTTCGGCGTCGACCAGCTGCCCAACGGGCGCTACGGGCTCGACGCGCCGGGTGTGAAGACGGCGGTGACGGGCGAGCGCCACACGCTCGCCCATTTCGTCGATTTCTTCCCCGCGCTGGCCGATCTCAGCGGGTTGGCGCTTCCGCCGCGCCCGAAACCGCGCGACGGCGCCTTGAAACGGATGCGGCCGTTTGAAACCCGGGCGGAGCGGAAGGGCGACTCCCACGCGGCGCCGGGAGGCCTGGTGAGCGCGCCCCGAAAATGCGCCCCTTTTGACCGCCGGCGCCCGGAGCTCCGGTGGTGCCTGGCCTGAACGTTCAACCGCTCCCCGCCATGTGTGTTTCCCTCTTTTGTCTGCCAATCGCCGCGCGTCGTTTCGCTGCCCGTCGTTTCGCCGCCGGCGCACTCGCCGCCGTGGCCGCCATTGCCTGGGGCGCGCCCGCGCCCGATCACTCCGGGGTGCCCGGCGTCGTGATCGCGCACAGCCCGAAGTCGACGCGCGTTTTTTTGGGCTCGGCCGGAATCGCGATTCTGCCGGATGGCACCTACCTCGCGAAGCACGACGAGTTCGGGCCCGGCAGCTCCGAGCAGGCCAGCGCGGTCACCCGCGTCTACCGTTCGGCGGATCGCGGCGCGACGTGGGTGCCGAGCAGCCGGATCGACGGGCTGTTCTGGGCGACCGTCTTTGCGCACCGCGGGGCGGTGTACCTCCTGGGCACGACGGCCGGGCACCGGCACGGTCATTGCGTGATCCGGCGCTCGACCGACGGCGGCCGAACCTGGACCGAGCCGAAGGATGAGCACACCGGCCGGTTGTTTCCGGACATCTCCTACCACACGGCGCCGGTTCCCGTGGTGGTGCATCAGGGCCGCATCTGGCGGGCCATGGAAGATGAGAAAGGCGGCACCAAGTGGGGGCTGATGTTCCGCGCGTTCATGCTGTCAGCACCGGAGGATGCGGACCTGCTCGTGGCGTCTCACTGGACGGCGTCGAACGCGCTGCCGCACGATCCCGCCTACCTCGGTGGCCGCTTTGGCGGCTGGCTGGAAGGCAACGCCGTTGTCGATCCCGCGGGCCGGATCGTCAACGTGCTGCGCGTCGACCACCGCGCCTTGCCGGAAAAGGCGGCGATCATCCGAATCTCGGCCGACGGCCGCGAGGCGACCTTCGACCCGGCGCGCGACTTCGTGGACCTGCCCGGCGGCTGCAAGAAATTCGTCATCCGCCCGGATCCGCGGGACGGGCGTTACTGGACCCTCGCCAACGCGGTGCTGCCGGCCCACCGCGACGGTAACGTCGAGCGCATCCGCAACGCGGCCGTCCTGATGTCGTCGACGGATCTGCGCGCTTGGACGCCCCATCACGTCGCGCTCTACCACGGCAACGCCGCGTCCCACGGATTCCAATACCTTGATTGGCAGTTCGACGGCGAAGATCTCGTCGTTGCCGCCCGTACGGCGTTCGACGACGGGATCGGGGGCGCGGACAACCAGCACAACTCGAACTACCTCACGTTTCACCGGCTCGAGCGGTTCCGGCGCCATGTCGGCGACCGCGTCGAGCTGGCCCAACCCTGAGCCGCCCGCCCGTCCCGACTCGACACGATTCCCGCCCGGTTGCTCTCCTCTTCCCCGATGCGCCCCTCCTTCATGCTATGGTCCGCGTGCGCGTTCGCCCTGGCCACCGTTTTGGCCCGCGGTGCGACGTCGCCGGCGGCCAAGGTCAATGTCCTCTTCATCGCTGCCGACGATCTCCGGGTCGACCTCGGGAGCTACGGCCATCCCGAGGTGAAGACGCCGCACCTCGATGCGCTCGCTCGCCGTGGCGTCGTCTTTGAGCGCGCGTATTGCCAGCAGGCGGTCTGCAATCCTTCGCGCGCCTCCGTTCTGACCGGGCGTCGACCCGACACGCTGCGGGTGTGGAACCTCCAGACGCATTTCCGGGAAACGCTGCCGGATATCGTCACCCTGCCGCAGGCCTTCAAGCAGGCCGGCTACACGAGTGTCGGCCTCGGCAAACTGTTTCATAACCAGAGCGGACCGCGGCGCCCGCCGTTTCCGTTTGCCGATCCGCCGTCGTGGTCGCGCCCGCCGCGCTTGGCCGAGGGCGCACATTGGCAGGATTGGGTGGTTCCGGGCGACCCCGCCGGCCCCAAGGCCAAGGGCGGTCCCGTGCAGTGTCTCGACGTATCCGACGAGGCTTACTTCGACGGCCAGATCGCCGCCGCGGCCGTCACCGTGCTCCGCGAATTTGCGACGTCACGTGAGCCGTTCTTTCTCGGCGTGGGTTTCTGGAAGCCGCACCTGCCGTTCAATGCGCCGAAGCGCTACTGGGATCTCTACGACCGCGCGAAGCTCGCGCCGCCCGACCCTGCCGCTGCGCCGGTGGGTGCGCCGGCCCTCGCAGCCCATCCGTGGCAGGAACTCCGCGGCTATGCCGGCATGCCGCAGAGCGGCCCGCTCACTCCCGCACAGACGGCCGAACTCCGCCACGGCTACCTCGCGGCGATCAGTTTCCTGGATGCGCAGGTCGGCCGCGTGCTCGCCGAGCTGGAGCGCAGCGGTCTCGCCGCGAACACGGTCGTCGTCTTCTGGAGCGACCACGGATTTCACCTCGGTGAACACAACCTCTGGGCCAAGACCTCCAACTACGAACTCGATGCCCGGGTGCCGCTCATCATCGCGGCGCCCGGCGTTGCCCGCGCCGGCGGTCGCGCGATCGGGCTCGCCGAACTGATCGACGTCTATCCCACGCTGACGGCGCTCGTGGGGCTCGCGGCCGACCCCGCCCTCGAAGGCCGCAGTCTCGTGCCGCAGCTGCGCGATCCGGCCGGGCCCGGCAAGCCGTTCGCGCTCTCGCAACATCCGCGTCCCGCCTACGGCGCACCGACGCACATGGGCTACGCGCTCCGCGACGACCGTTTCCGCTACGTCGAATGGCGTGAACTCGCGACCGGTGCGGTGGCGGCCCGCGAACTTTACGACCATCGCACCGATCCGCGCGAAACGGTGAACCGCGCCGCCGACCCGGCGCACCGCGAGGCCATGGAGAAACTGGCCGCGCAACTCCGTGCCGTGGCTCCCGCGGCCCGCCGATGAACGCGGCTGGTCTTCGCCTCCTCCGGTGGCTGCCCGGCCTGATCATCGCCTGGCTCGGGCTCGCCGCGTGGCCGCTCTCTGTCGCCACGGGCGCGGCACGGCCGAACATCGTCTTTATCCTCGCGGACGATCTCGGTTGGCGCGGTCTGCGTTGCGCCGGGCACGAGATCCACGACACGCCGCATCTCGACCGCCGCGCGCGCGAGGGCACGCGTTTCACCCGGGGGTTTGCCGGCCCCCCGATCTGTTCCGCTTCGCGCGCCGCACTGCGCACCGGCCGTTCGCCGGCGCGGCTCGGTTTTGAGTCTGGCACGAAATTGCCGACGGCCACACGCCCGGCCGGCCAGGCCCTCGTCGGCCCGCCGTATCCGCTCAACCTGCCGCTCGCCGAAGTGACGCTCGGCGAAGTCCTCGGCGGCGCAAGCTACGCGACGGGCTACTTCGGCAAGTGGCACGTGAGCGCGCACAGCGGCGGTTACCTGGGCTGGTCGGCAACGCACGGCCCGCTCCAGCAGGGCTACGCGGAAGGCGACGCCGATTTCGGCAACCACCCCTACGCCTACCGCGAGCGCCCCGCGCGGCGGACCGCGCCGCTTGCCGCCGGCGACTACGGCGGCGAACGCGAGCGCGTTTTTGTCTGGCCCTTTCCCTACGACCATCCTGAAACCGGATACGATGAGGCGAAGCCCACCATCGGGGTGAACGACTTCGCCGTGAGCCAGACGCGCCCGCACTCGGCCCTCCGCACCGGGGCCGGGAAACTCCTCCGGTTTCACGAGGACGACCGCGTCGAACTCTACAACCTCGCCGACGACGCCGGCGAGCAGGAGGATCTGTCGGCCCGCGAGCCGGGGCGGACGAAGGCGCTGCGGGCCCGGTTGGAGGGCGAGCTCCGCGCGATGGGGGCGCAATTTCCGTCGGCGGCCGGATCCTTGCCCTGAACCGCTGCGCCGGCTTTGCTCCCCGGCCACCACACCCCATGCTCCCCCTGATGAAGACCCTCGGCCTGATCGGTCTGACGTCCGGCCTCGCGGCCCAAGAGCGCCAGATTACGCACGCGCCCCACGGCCATGGGTTGACGAATATCAACGTGTGGTCGCCCGACAGTCGCTGGATCGTCTACGACGTTCGCTCGGTCGACAGCGTGTTTGACGGCACGCGCATCGAGCAGGTGGAGGTCGCCACGGGAAAAGTGCAGACGCTCTACGAGGCGAGAAACGGTGCGGCGTGCGGCGTGGTCACGTATCACCCGCGCGAGCCGAAGGTGGTGTTTATCCATGGCCCGGAGAATCCCACGGCCGAGTGGAGCTATGGCATGACGCGTCGCCGCGGCGCGGTGGTCGACGTGCGGCGGCCCGGTGTGGCGCAGCCGCTCGACGCGATGAACTACGCGCCGCCGTTTACGCCGGGCGCGTTGCGCGGCGGCACGCACGTGCATGTGTTCAGCCCGGATGGGGCCTGGGTGAGCAACACCTACGAGGACGAGGTGCTCGCCCGGCTCGGCGCCGAGGCCGGCGACGGGAGCGAGCGTGATTTCAACCAGCGCAACATCGCCGTGTCGGTCCCGGCGCCCGGTGGGAACGGCGTGCGCGTCGCGCGCGGCCATCCGCGCAATCACGCCGGCGATTTGTTCTCGGTCGTGGTCACGCGCACGGTGAACCGGCCAAAGCCGGGCTCGGATGAAATCAGCCGTGCGTTCGAGGAGGGCTGGGTGGGTGGGATCTCGGCCGACGGCGGCCGGCAACTCGCGTTTCTGGGCAACGTGACCGCGCGCGATGGGCGCGAGCACGCCGAAGTTTTCGTGGTGGAGTTGCCGGCCGATCTCACGCGTGCAGGCGAGGCGCCACTCGAGGGCACGGCGACGCGGCGGCCGGCGCCGCCGGCGGGGGTCGTGCAGCGACGGCTCACGTTCACCGCCGAGCGGAAATTTCCGGGTGCCGTGACCGCTCCGCGCCATTGGCTGCGGGCGTCGCCGGACGGTTCGCACCTCGCATTTCTCATGAAAGACGATGCGGGCGTCGGGCAGCTTTGGACAGTGTCCCCGCGCGGGGGTGAGCCGCGGCAGGTTACGCGGAACGACACGGGGGTTTCGTCGGCGTTGACGTGGAGTCCGGACGGCCGGCGGCTCGCGCACGGGATGGACGGCAGCGTGTGCGTGACCGAGCTGGCGGACGGCCGCACCACGCGCCTGACGCCGCGGCGGGACGGAGCCGAGGCGCCGCTGCCGTTTGCGTGTGTGTTCTCGCCCGATGGGCGGGCCGTGGCCTACCTGCGCACTGTCGCGGCCGACGGCGCGACGTTTTCCCAGATTTTCGCCGTCACTCTTCCCACTCCATGAACCTGAAAACCACCACGCTCATTGCGCTGCTCGTCGGTATCGCCCGCGTCACGGCCCAAACCGTCGAGGAATTCCCGCTGCGCGCGCCGTTGCCGGCGACTACGCCGCAGAGCACCGAGGAGGTCGTCTACCGGCACAACGGCTACGACGACCGCGGGTTTAACCGCGTGGTGCAAAAGATCACCGTTCCGACGCTGACCGTTTACCATCCGGCCAAGGTCGCACATCGCGGCGCGGCGTTGGTCGTGTGTCCGGGCGGAGGCTATTCGTATGTTGCCATCGACAAAGAAGGCCACGCGATCGGCCGCTACTTCTCCGAACGCGGGATCACGGTCGCAGTATTGAAGTACCGCCTGCCCGATGCGGCAGCGACCAAGGACGGTTTGCCCTACCCGCAGCAGGATGCGCTCGCGGCGATCAAGCTCGTCCGCGGTCGCGCGAAGGATTGGGGCGTCGATCCGCGGCGCATCGGCATTTTGGGCGGTTCGGCGGGCGGACATCTCGCGGGCAGCGCCGGCATCCTGGGCGATACGGCCGAGGGCACACGCCCGGACTTCGTCGCGTTGCTTTACCCGGTCGTGAGTATGGACGAACCCCATGTCCACGCTGGCTCGCGCCTGAAGTTGCTCGGGGCGACAGCGACGGCCGCGCGGCTGGCGGAATTCTCGTTGGAAAAACGCGCGCGGTCCGGACTGCCGCCGTTTTTTCTCGTGCACGCCAAGGACGACAAGGGCGTGCCGCCGGCGAACAGCGAGTTGCTCGCGGCGGCGTTGAAAGAAAAGGGCGTGCCGGCGGAACTGCTGCTGGTCGCCACCGGCGGGCACGGCTTCGGTCTCGGCCGCGATGCGGAGTCGGGCCGTTGGAGGGAGGCGTTTCTGGCCTGGCTCGATCAACTCCCATGAAGTGCCTGCTCGTGTTTCTGGTGGCGGCGGCGGCCGCGCTCGCGAATCCGATCCGCCCGCTCGCGAACGATTTTGTCGCGGTCGCGGAATCGCCCGACCCAGAAAATATTCCGCTCTACACGCCGTCCATTCTCGCGCTCCCGGGCGGACGACTGGTGGCCGCCTACGAACGCGGCGGCGCGGCGCGGGCGAAGAGTGCCGCCTACGCGTTTATCCGAACCTCGGACGATCACGGCCAAACGTGGACGCAACGCGGAGCGCTGCGCATGAGCCACGCGCGGGTGTTCCGGGCGGGGAAGTCGCTCTATTATCTCGGGCAAAAAGGCGATTTGCAGGTCGCGCGTTCGGACGACCGCGGCGAGACGTGGAGCGAACAAGTCGCGCTGACCAAGGGCCAATCGTGGCACCAATCCGCCTGCAATGTCTGGCATGCGAACGGCCATGTTTACCTCGTGATGGAACGGCGGACCTCGACCGAAAACAAGGCCTGGCCGGTCGGATCGCTTGCGCCGGTGCTGATGCGCGCGCGGGAGGATGCGGATCTCACGCAACGCGACAGCTGGACCTTCGCGAGCGAGCGGGTGTTTTCCGACCTGATTCCCGGCTACAAGGAAAACGACCTCGGCCTCGATTTTTTCGGGGTGCCGTTCTACGCGCAGGCCTATCCGGATCGCGCCGTAGTGGCGACGGCGCCGAAACGTCGCACCAATTCTCCGCTCGGCTGGCTGGAAACCAATGTCGTGCAAATCACCGATCCGAACCACCAGTGGTTCGACCCGAGCGGACACACCTTTCATCTGTTCATGCGGGCGCACACGGCGGGCACCGGCTACGCGGCGCTGGCAAAAGTCGTCGAGCAGCCGGACGGCTCAATGACGACGCAGCTCGAACATGCGCCTTCCGGCAAGACGATGCTCTTCCTGCCGCTGCCCGGGGGCCAGATGCGTTTTCATGTGAGCTACGACGCGAAGACGAAACTCTACTGGCTGCTCGGCTCGCAGGCGACGGACTCGATGACGCGTCCCGACCGTTTGCCGGAGGAGCGCTACGACTTGCCCAACAATGAGCGCCATCGCCTCGTGCTGCATTTCTCGAAGAACATGGTCGATTGGTGCTTCGCGGGGGTGGTGGCGATCACGCCATCGCCCAAACAGGCGCGGCACTACGCGAGCATGGACATCGACGGTGACGACCTGGTGATTCTTTCGCGCAGCGGTGACGGGCGGGCGAAGAGTGCCCACGATGGGAATCTGATCACGTTCCACCGGGTGAGGCGCTTCCGGGAATTGGTTTATTGAGGTGATCCGGCCCTGGGGCTTGCTTCCGGAGGGGCCGTCGCGGATTTCTCGGCGAGACTTTTTTTAGAAAATTCGAGCTTCCGATTTGAACCGCGGGGCGCTTACGTGGGCCTCCCCTGCTCGTTTACCCTGCCCCTAGAATCTGGCTCTCCTATGAAGACCCCCTGTGTTCCTTTGCACCGTCTTGTGCTCAGCCTGCTGTTTGCTGCCATTGGCTGTCTGGCGCCGCGGGCGTTGTCGGCGCAGAGTGCCGCGGTCGGTACGATCGAGGGGCGCGTGCTAAATGCCCGCAACGGCGAATATGTGGCGAGCGCACGTATCACGGTGGACGGGACTGCGCTCGAGACTTTGACGGATGCGGATGGCTTTTTCCGTCTCTCCCAGGTGCCGGGCGGGGCGGCGCGGGTGGCTGTTTTCTATACCGGGCTGCCGCCGCAGACGCTGGCGGTGGCGGTGGCCTCCGGCCAAGTCGCCCGGCTGGACGTGACGCTGGGCGGCGCGGCGATGAACACCGATGGCAGCGTGGTGAAGCTGGACGCGTTTCAGGTGGCCACGAGCCGCGAAATGGACGCGTCGGCGCTCGCGATCAACGAGCAGCGGTTCGCTTCGAGCATCAAAAACGTGCTTTCGACGGACGAGTTCGGTAACGTCGCCGAGGGCAATGTCGCGGAATTCCTGAAATTTCTGCCCGGCGTTACCATCGACTACACGGGGGGCAATGCGCGCGACATTTCGATCAACGGCGTGCCGTCGGACAATGTGCCGGTGACGCTGGACGGATTCAGTATCGCGTCGGCCCCCGGCAACGCGACCGGCCGGTCCGTGGCGTCGGACATGATTTCGATCAACAACCTGTCGCGGATCGAAGTTTCGTATTCGCCGACGCCGGAGTCGCAGGGTTCGGCGCTGGCCGGGTCGGTGAACATGGTGCCGCGGAGTTCCTTTGAGCGGGTGAAGCCGATGCTCAACGCGAGCGTTTACATGGTCATGCGCGACAATGCGCGGGATTTTGAAAAAGTGCCGGGCCCCAAGCCGAGCGCGACGCGCAACGTGCATCCGGGGTTTGATTTCGCCTACGTCGCCCCGGTCAGCAAAACGTTCGGCTACACCCTGTCCGCCGGTACCTCGACCAATTACTCGCCGCAGGACAACAGCCAGAACACGGCCTGGCGCGGCGTGGGTGCAGGCACGACCGGCGGGACGTTTCCGCACACGACCCCGGGCAATCCCTATCTCACGGGCTACCAGGTGCAGGACGCCCCGAAGGTCACGACCCGCCGCTCCATCGGCGCCAGTTTCGATTACCGGTTTACGCCGCACGATCGCGTGACGTTCGGGTATCAGTATTCCTCGTTTGACGGCCAATACATCGTATCGAGCCTCAACTTTAATGTGGGCGCGGTCCTGCCGGGAAATTTCACGACGACGTCCACGCAAGGGGCGGTGGGGGCGGGGGTCTTGCAGTCGGTGCATCAGGAGCGCAATCGGTTCAACCGGACGCGGATGCCGACCGTGGTGTGGCGGCACGACGGGCCGGTGTGGAAAGCGGACGGCGGGTTCGGGTATTCGTTGCAGGACGACGGCAATCCCGACACGGAGCAGGGCTATTTCCGCAATGTGACGATGCAGCGCTCGAACGTGACGATCGCGCTCAAGGATATTTTTTACCTGCGGCCGAACGAGATCACGGTGCGCGACGGCCCGACGGGCGCAGTGGTCGATCCCTACGCGCTTTCGAGCTACTCGCTGATTTCCACGACCTCACAGGTTGATACCAACATTGACCGGCAGAAATCCGCCTACGGCAGCCTGCGGCGGGATTTCTACGCCCGCATCCCGTTCACGCTGAAGACGGGGTTCGATTTCCGGCAGACCATCCGGGACAACCGCGGCGGGACGCAGACCAGCAATTTCGTCGGGGCGGATGGCCGCGGCAGCACGGCCCCGTTGAATAGTGACGACAGTCCGGTGCGGTTCTTCGATCCGATCTATTCGGAGCGGATTTTGCCCTTCGGCTTTGCCCGGCTCGAGACCCCGAGCAACCGCAAGATCTACGAGCACGCGGTGGCCAATCCGGCGCATTTTACGCAGAATCCCAACACGATTTATCGGAATCTGGTCGGCGCGTCGCGCCACTCCGAGGAAATCATTTCGTCGCTTTATCTCCGAGGTGATGTCGCGTTGTGGAAGAACCGGCTGAAGCTGGTGGGGGGATTGCGGGCCGAACAGACCAATGCGAAAGGGGAAGGGGCGTTGAACGATCCGACGCGCAACTACCAGCGCGACGCCGGCGGACAGATCCTGCGCAATGCCAACGGCACGCCCGTGTTGTTGGTGCCGGTCAGCAACGCGCTGGGCGTCTCGCAGCTCACCTACCTCGACCGGGCGGCGCGCACCGAAAAAGAATATCTGCGCTACTTTCCGAGCTTCAACGCGAGCTACAATATCCAGGAAAACCTGATTGCGCGCGCCGCCTATTACCACTCGGTCGGCCGGCCCAATTTCATCCAGTATTCCGGCGGGGTGAATCTGCCGGACACCGGCAATCCGCCCGCCACGAACAACCAGATCAGCGTGAACAATTCCGCGATCAAGGCGTGGAGCGCGCGCTCGGTCAGCGTGCGGCTCGAACGGTATTTTGAAGGCGTCGGCCAGTTTTCTATCGGCGCCTTCCGGCGGCAGATCGAGGATTTTTTCGGGGCCACGGTCTTCCGGCCCACGCCGGAGTTCCTGGCGCTCTATAGTTTGGATCCGAACGTTTACGGGGGATACGACGTCGCGACCAGTCACAACGTGGCCGGTACGGTTCGGACCGAAGGCTGGGATTTCAATTACAAGCAGGCGCTCACGTTCCTGCCGCCGTGGGCGCGCGGGGTGCAGGTCTTCGTCAACGGCAGTGCGCAGCGCGTGACGGGAGACGACACGGTGTCGTTTGCGGGCTTCATTCCCCGCAGCGGCAGCTGGGGCGTCAGTCTGACGCGGCCGCAGTACAATCTGCGGGTGAACTGGAACTATCGCGGCCGGTCGCGCAACGCGCTCGTGACGGGCAACAGCATTGAACCGGGTACGTTCAACTGGACGTCGAAGCGGCTCTACGTCGATGTCGTGGGCGAATATAATCTGTGGAAGCGGACCGCCTTTTTCTTCAATTTGCGCAATGTCGGGGATGCGACGGAGGACGTGAAGGTTTTCGGTCCGAGCACGCCGGAGGTGGCCCGCTTCCGTACGCGCATCGACTACGCCTCGCTCTGGACCTTCGGTATCAAGAGCACGTTCTGAGGGTGGCCGGGGGCCGGTGTCCGATCTCGGTTGGGCGGGATCAGCGCAGAGGCGTCACGCGAAAATCGCGGATCACGAGGTGTGAGCGCACGGTGCGGATCGCGAACCAGCCGCCGGTGAGGGGGGCGGGGTCGCGAAACGTGAAGATTTTTTCGCCGTCGCGCCAGTACTCCGCGACGCCGTCGCGGGCGACGAGACGGATGCGGTAGACGCGGTTGGGCTCGAGCAGGAATTGTTTCGCGCCGAGGTCGTGCTCGGGGAGGAGCGGACGTTCGGCGGTGCCGTCGTAGCGGCGGAAGCGAGTCGTGGAATTTTTGTTACCGCCGTAGCCCACGTAGTAGGTGAAGAGCGAGTCGTAGTCGGAGAATTTCCCGGTGCGGGCGTGGGGCGCGGCGAACGGCGGCTGGTCCGGCGCGCGCGGGTCGACCGCCATCCAGAAGCAGTTGAGGTCGGAGAGGCGGTCGTGGGGGCCGTTGGCCATGACGACGGTGGCCTCGTAGGTGATCTCGACCGGCGCGGTGATTTTTTCTTTATACCAAATGGTGGAACCGCCGGCGTCTTGGATATCCAGCGCGACATCGCGCACGATGACGCTGCCGCCGGGCATTTGTTCGGCCGCCCAGTGGCGCAGATCGGCGGTGAGATCGGTCGGTGGGGCGGCGGGTGTGGCGGCGACGGTTGAAACTAAAAGAGCCGCAAGCAGGAGGGGGTAGACGCGCGAAATCATCGGGCGGAACGATGGCCGCAAAGGTTGAAACGTCGAGCGTGGCATGGCTGGTCGGGGAATGTCCGGTGCGAGCAGCGGGATGAATGCAACGCAACCCTGTCGGGCGTGGGGTGAAAAGGCGTCAGGCGAGGCATTTGACCGGCCTCCGGTGCAACGCGTGCTGAACCGGGTGGGCCGCCGCGGGATAACGTTTTCCCTGGCTCGTGCCGCAGCAGAGGAATCCAACACCCGGGTCAGCCGCAATTACTCGAAAGAAAGGGGGCTCAACCTCGCGCAAAAAAAGGGCCGATGCCTTGCGTGCTCGGACTGTGCGCGCTCGTCGTTGCGGTCGGGGTTACGGCTTCGTCGCCACCTGGCCCGCGATGCTTGGGAAACCGGTCGCGTAGAAAGCGGTGGCGGTGACGCCAAGTGTGGCTCCCGTGGCGCCGGCCGGGCAACAGGCCGGAGGGGCCGGGTGAAGCGCGCGGTCATTCGAGGCGGGCGATGACACGGAGACCCGGGATGGAGGAGAAATGCGCGTCGCGGGTCAGGACGGTCGCATCGGCTTGGAGGGCGTGCGCCGCGATCAAGATATCTTGGGCGGGCAGGGTGCGGCCCTGGCGATCAAGTGACCACGCGAGTTGGGTGGCGCGCTCCCAAATCTGATTCGTGGTCGGGATGAAAAGCATCACCCCGAAGCGCTCGCGGAAGCGCCGGACCGTGTTGGGATCGCGCAACCCGCGGCAGACCTCCAAGGCGATCATGCCGCAGGTGGCGAATTCCCAATCGTGCTCCACAATGCCACTGGCGAACGACAGGAAGGGGTCGGCGCCGGCGCGCAACGCCCCGATGTAGATGTTACTGTCCGGCAGGATCAGGTTTTCCATAGGGAGCCGGTTCCTCGGCGACCAAGGCTACGGGTTGGGGCTCTTCCGGGGAGGACGCCGGGTCGAAGGAGGCCTTCAATTCCTCCGGCGTGAGCCCAAGGCCGGCGGAGAACAACTCCTTCATCTTGTGGCGGCGGGCCATTTCCGTGAGGGCGATTTCAACGGCGGCAGTCTTGGTCTTGGCCCCGGTGATCTTCATCACGCGCTCCAAGACATCTTCGTCGATGTGCATGGTCATTTTCATGATGCATGCACAGTATGGCTCGCCTGCCATACTTCAATGAAAATGTATGGTAGGCGAACCAGCTCTCTTGAGGACAGCGACTTGTGAGCGACTGTTTCTTCTGGCTCAAACGCTCTCGAGCAGCTTGTAGAGGCGGGCGACCATGGGGGTCGCGTCGTCGAGCAGGCCGGCGGAGATGAGGGCGTTGTCGAGGATTTGCTCGGCGACGAGTTTGGCGCGGTCGGGTGCCGTGGTGTGGGTTTCGAAGAGGCGCTTCATGACGACGGAGCGCGGATTGATTTCGAGGTTTACCTTCACGGGTTCATCGGCGCCGTCCTTCTTCATGGCCTTCATCATGCGGCGCATTTGCGGCGACATGAACTTGTCGGCGTTGACGGCGAGGGCGGGCGAATCGACGAGGCGGTCGCTGGCTTTGACCTCTTCGACGCGGGCGCCGAGGGATTCTTTGAGGAAGGCGGTGAGTTTCTTCGTGTCGTCTTCGCTGAGGGCGCCTTCGGGCTTCGGGAGGTCGGAGAGCTTGACGTCGGCGTGGTCGGCGGCGGTGAGTTTCTTGCTGTCGAACTCGCGGACGTTGCCCATGACGTATTCGTCGACGGGTTCGTAGCAGAAAATGACCTCGAGGTTACGGGCTTTGAAACCTTCGAGATACGGGCCGCTTTCGAGGGCGGTGCGGTTCGGGCCGACGAGGTAATAGATTTCCTTCTGGTCGGCGCCCATGCGCGTCACGTAGTCGGCGAGGCTGGTGGTTTTGCCTTTTTCCGTGAGGGAGGACTCGAAGCGGAGGAGTTTTACGAGGGAGTCTTTGTGCGTGTAATCCATCGCGGCGCCTTCCTTGAGGAAGATGCCGAACTCGGCGTAGAACTCGTTGTAGGCGTCGACGCGGTTCTTGGCTTCTTCCTCGAGGAATTTGAGGAAGCGTTTCGTGATCACCGTGTTCAGTTTTGCGATGAGGGCCTTGTCCTGCATCGTCTCGCGCGAGATGTTGAGGGGGAGGTCCTCGCTGTCGACGACGCCCTTGAGGAAGCGGAGCCATTCGGGGAGGAGGTCCTTGGGCTTCGAGTCGATGAGGACCTTGCGGCAGTAGAGGGCGACGGAGGCTTCGAGGCGGGAGAAGCCGAGTTTCTCGGTGTTGTCCTTCGGGACGAAGAGGAGGGCGTTGATTGAGAGCGGGGCGTCGGCGCTGAAGTGGAGGCGGAGACGCGGGTCGTCGTGGGCGTGGGACTGGAATTTGTAGAACTCGGTGTAGTCCTCGTCCTTGATCTCGTTTTTCGAGCGGAGCCAGAGGGCTTGGACGGTGTTGACGCGCTTGCCGTTGAGGTTGATCGGGAACGAGACGAAGGCGCTGTAGCGCTCGACGATTTCCTTGATTTTCCAGTCGGAGGCGTAGTCGGCGCAGTCGTCTTTGAGCTCGATGACGATCTTGGAGCCGCGGCGCTGGCCGTCGGCCTCCTCGATTTCGTAGCTGCCGGAGCCGTCGCTGGACCAGACGTGGCCCGGTTCGGAGCCGCGCCAGGAGTGGGAGTAGACTTTCACGGACTTGGCGACCATGAAGGCGGAGTAGAAGCCGACGCCGAATTGGCCGATGAGGTTGGAGTTCTTCGCGCCGCCCTCGCCCATGGCCTTCAGGAACTGTTTGGAGCCGGAGTGGGCGATGGTGCCGAGGTTTTCGACGAGTTCGGCGCGGGTCATGCCGATGCCGGTGTCCTGGAGGGTGATGGTCTTGGCCTGGTCGTCGGTGGTGACGTTGATCTCGAGTTCGAGGGTGTCGTCGAAGATCTCCTTTTCAGTGATCTGGGTGTGGCGGAGCTTTTCCAGGGCGTCGGAGGCGTTGGAGACGAGCTCGCGGACGAAGATTTCCTTCTCGGTGTAGAGCGAGTGGATGACGATATCGAGGAGCTGCTTGATCTCGGCTTGGAACTCGAATTTTTGCGGTGCGGCGTTGGACATGGAAGGCGGTGGGAGTTGAGTGATGAGAGTTGCGAGGAGGGAGACGAAGA
This sequence comes from Opitutaceae bacterium, assembly GCA_044358025.1. Taxonomy (GTDB): domain Bacteria; phylum Verrucomicrobiota; class Verrucomicrobiia; order Opitutales; family Opitutaceae; genus GAS368. The sequence goes on along the minus strand of JBIKOK010000002.1, from coordinate 6,200 downwards.
CAGGTTGAATCCGAAAGAGCCCGCTATTTTAGGAGACTCGGGAAAAAATCAAGCGGTTGCTCCGCTTAAGGCGTAATCGGCCGGGTAATCCCACCGACGGTGACCGTGGTGGGTTTGAGCAGGCCGTCGGCGATGACGTATTCGATTTCGAATTTTTCCCGATGCAGTGAACTGGCGCGTTGGCCGGGGGCCCGTTCGGTGAAGGAGGTCTCGCCGCTGACACGGATTTTGGGCCAGCCGGGGACTTCGCCGGTATCCAGAATTTTGGTGGTGAGGCTGCCGACCTGGCCGTAGGTGCGGGTGAGGTGGGCTTTGAGTTGGACCGGTGCGGCGGTGGCCGCCTGGTTGAGCAGCGAATCGCCGGCGGGAGGCGGGCGGTGGGTGGCGGCGACGGGGGGCTCGGCTGGGTAAGCAATTCCGCCGGCCTGGAGCGGGGGGCGGGCGGGGTGCGCCCGAGGATGAGCGGGATGCTTGGGCGCGGTGGCGGGTTTGACGCCGGCCTCGGCGAGGAGTTGGTCGCGGAGGGCGGGCGGGAGTTGGTCGAGGGCGACGACGCGGATGCGGGTGGGCTCGGCGATGGTTGCGGTGGCCTTGTCGAGGGAGTAGTCGACGATCTTGGCTTTTTTGAAAACGGTGCCGTCGGTCAGCCGGATTTCGGCCTGCACCTTGCCGAGGACGGAGGATTTTTCCGCGGCGGGTACGGACGCGACGAGGGCGAGGGAAGCAAGCGCGAGGGAGAAGAGGAGGCGGCGCATGACGGCACGCTGGTGGGGAAACACGGGGCGTGCAAGGCGCGGGGGGCCGACGTCCGGCGGCCTTATGGCTGAAATGATTTCAGCGGGGTGAGCGTGACCGGGCCGAGGAGACCGCTGGGGGTGAGGGGCCAGGCGCTGGCGTCGAAGGGCTTGTAATTGATGTTCACCACATTCGTGTCGCGCATGATTTTCCAGGGAAGTTTATTTTGGTCCATGTAGCGGATGCGGTTCGCGGCGAGGTTGGTGACGTCGAGTTCGAGGATGTTGCGGCCGGGTTTGAGGAGGGATGAAGCGAGGCGCACGCGGAAGGGAAGGCTCCAGGCGGTGGCGACGGGCTGGCCGTTGAGGATGACGCGGGCGCTCTCGCGCACGTCGCCGAGGTCGAGGAGCCAGTCGGTGGCCTGGGGGTGGGGCGTGGCCCGGGTCTGTTGAGCCGGGGAATGGGCGGACGCGTTCCCGGACACGGGCTGGAAAGCCCGGGCCACGACGGAGTCGAAATCGAATTCAAGGCGGTAGCGGGCGGTGCCGCCGAAGCGTTGGGCTTCGTCGCCGCCGAGGTCGGTCCAGGATTTGAGTTCGGTGGTTTCGAGCGCGGGGGGAAGTTCCGGGCCACCCTTGAGAAAGGAGATTTTCCAGGGGCCGGTAAGGGGAATGGGGGCGGCGGCGGCAGCGGGGTTGAACCATGGCGCGATTTTCGCGGGCGGGGCGGTCCGGGTGGTGCGAAGGATGAACGACTCTCCGGGAGCGACCTGGAGAAAAATTTCAAGGGCGCTATCGGCGGCGGGGCGGCTCCGGGCGAAGCCGAAGTCGCCGTTAAGTGGATTCATCACGAGGGCGCGGGCGGCGGGGCCGACCGAGACCCAGCCTTCGTGAGCTTTGGCTCCGAGGTTGGTGACGAAGTAATCGCGACCTTGCGGGGTGGCGCGGCTGACGAAGTTGAGGCCGGCATCGGCCAAGGCTTCGCGGCGGGCGTGGGGAGCGATGGCGGTGAGGATGGCGGCGTTGACGGTGGTGCGGGGAGTGAGCGTGGCGAGGGCGGTTTTGAACTCCGCGCGGCGCTCGGCGAGGCGGCCGAAGCCGGGGACGTCTGCGGGGAGTTTTTCGAAAATGATTTTCGCTCCGCTCGCGGCGAGGGCGGCGAGTTGCTGGAGCGTTGCGACGGGCATGCGGCGCGTGGCGGGGACGACGATGACTTTGTAACGCGTGTTGCCGCCGGTGAGGAGAGTGCCGGAGTCGGCGCGGGTTTGGAGGAGCTGGGCGTCGGAGATATAGTCGAAGGTGTAGCCTTTATCCATGAGCGCGCGGGCGAGTTTTCCGACGGGTTGCTCGGTGAGCCATTTTGCGTGGTGGACGGTAAACATTTTCACCGTACCGGTCTCGTCGTCGAGGAGGTCGGCAAAGGGCCAGTAGAGGAGGATGTCGTTGTCGGGCGTGCCGCGTTGGAGGACGGATTGGACCCGGGCGATGTAGCGGTTGAGGGCGCCGAAGTCGTCCCACCACGTGTTCTGCGGATTGAACTGTGTGGCGGCGTAGAAGAGCCAGCCGGGCCACGGGGCGTCTTGCGGGGAGTAGACGGCGCCGTGGTAGAAAATGTGGTTGATGCCGTCGGCGAGGATGCGGTCGAGCTCGGGCTTCACGAAGGCGAGCGACTCTTTCCAGTGATCGCGGAGCCACGTGGCGCTCTCGGAGGACGCAAGGTTGTGGCCGGCGACGTGGGCGGCGGAGGAGGCGAGGCGGACGACGAGAGACTCGGGGAGATCTTGATCGTTGTTGGCGATGTCGGCGGCGTCGCGGCGGAGGCCGGGGATAGGAAAGGGCGTGGAGCCGAAGATTTCGGTCTCGGCGATGTCGGCGTTGGCGTAGAGATCGAGGAGGTTGCCGGGGGCTCCGTGGGATTGGTTGCGGACGAGGTAGCCGCGGTCGTGGGACCACTTCACCCAGGCGCGGAGATAGTCGAGGTGGAGCTGGGCGAGGGTTTCGCGGTAGTCGCTCTTGATGCGGCCGAGCGTGTCGCGGTCGAGGCTCGTGATCTCGGCGGGATTGCGGGCGAGGAGGGCGGCGGCGTAGGGCGCAATGTCGTAGCCGTGCATCGCGCGGAATTTCTCGGGGAGCTGCGCGGTCCAGTTGGCGCCGTAGTATTCGAAGGAGTCGTGGAACTGGCCGCGGATGAGGCCGCGGGGAAGTTGGTGGGCGGTGAAGGCTTCGTCGAATTTGGCAAGGTAGCGGCCGAGGGCGTCGGGAGAGTAGGGATCGAGGACGAAGCCTTCGCCGCCGGGGGCGGGGCGCTTGACGAGTTGTTTCGTGGGCTCGAAGGCGAATTGGCCGGCGGAGGTGAGCACGACTTTTTGCGCGGCGTCGGCGGGAGGGACCCACGGGCCGCCGAAGGGCCAGCCGGTGCCGGTGGCCATGTCGACGCCGAGGCCGAGGCGCTTCGCTTCGGTGCCGACGTGGGCGAGCATCTCGACCCATTTGGGCGAGAGGTAGTCGAGGTAGCGGGACTCGGCGCCTTTCGCGCCGTAGATCGGGGTGATCTCGACACCGCCGAGACCGGCGGCGGCGAACTGTTCGAGCTGGCGGGTGAGGCTGGCCGGGTCGACGCCGCTGCCGGGCCACCACCAGCGGGTCCACGGTTTATTCTCTTGGGTGATTTCGGGCCAGCCGAGGGGATCCGGCGACGAAGTCGGAGATTGAGCGAAGGAGGGAAGGGCGAGCAGGAGAGCGGCGACCAACCCGGGCAGACGATGAAGGACAAGACGGAAGGGGCGCATGGGGAAAAGAGAGGAGGCGTAGCGTTGCCCGACAATGGTGGGCGGGTTGGACAGTCCGCGCTCCGGGAGGGCGGGCCGGAGATCGCGCCCGACTTTAGCCACCGAGGTAGGTGGCTTTGAGCTGGGGGTCGGCGCGGAGTTTTTTGCTTTCGCCTTCCATGGCGATGCGGCCGGTCTCCAGGCAATACGCGTAGCGGCTGACTTCGAGGGCGAGGTTGGCGTTCTGCTCGACGAGGAGAATCGTGATGCCGTGGTTTTGGTTAATCTCCACGATCTTCTCGAAAATGGTGCTGATGAGCCGGGGGGCGATGCCGAGGGACGGCTCGTCGAGCATAAGGAATTTCGGGTTGCCCATGAGGGCGCGGCCGATGGCGAGCATCTGCTGTTCGCCGCCGGAGAGCGTGCCGGCGGTCTGCTTGATGCGTTCCTTGAGGCGCGGGAAAATGCTGAAGACGTAGTCGCGGTTTTTCGCGATGAGGTCTTTGTCGGTCTGGAGGTAGGCGCCCATCGAGAGGTTTTCGTCGACGGTAAGATTGGAGAAAATCATGCGGCCCTCGGGGACGTGGCAGAGTCCGCGGGCGACGATTTTGTGGGCGGGGAGGGCGGAGATGTTTTCGCCGCGGAAGGTGACGGTGCCGCTCTTCGCGCGGAGGAGGCCGGAGATGGTGCGGAGCGTGGTGGTCTTGCCGGCGCCGTTACCGCCGATGAGGGTGACGATGGCGCCCTGCTCGATGGTGAAGGAGATGCCGCTGAGGGCGGAGATGGCGCCGTAGGAGACGCAGAGGTCGGTGACGGAAAGCATCGGCTCAGTGGTGCGCGAGGGCGTTTTGGTGGTCTTCGCCGAGGTAGGCTTCGATGACCTTCGGGTTGGCCTGGATTTCGGCGGGGGTGCCCTCGGCGATCTTCACGCCGTAGTCGAGGACGGCGATGCGCTGGCAGACGCCCATGACGACCTTCATCGAGTGCTCGACGAGGAGGACGGAGAGGTTGAACTGTTTTTGCACCTGCTGGATGAGGCGGATGAGCTCGATTTTTTCGGTCGGGTTCATGCCGGCGGCGGGTTCGTCGAGGAGGAGGAGTTTCGGTTTCGTCGCGAGGCAGCGGACGATCTCGAGGCGGCGTTGTTCGCCGTAGGGGAGGCTCTTGGCGGGGGCGTCGCGGAAGCGGCGGAGGTTGAAAATGTCGAGGAGGTCCTCGACGCGTTGCGTGATCGCGGCTTCGTCGGCGCGGAAGGCGTCGAGGCGGACGAGGGTCTGGAGCGGGGCGGTGCCGCGGTGGAGGTTGCAGGCGACGCGGACGTTGTCGAAGACGGAGAGGGAGCCGAAGAGGCGGATGTTTTGGAACGTGCGGGCGATGCCGAGTTCGACGATTTCGTTGACGCGGAGACCGGCGACGGGGCGGCCGTGGAAGGCGACGGAGCCGTCGGTGGGCTGGTAGACGCCGGTGATGAGATTGAAGACGGTGGTCTTGCCGGCGCCGTTGGGGCCGATGAGGCCGACGAGTTCGTTTTCCCCGACGGTGAAGTCGACGGCGTTGACGGCGGTGAGGCCGCCGAAGCGGATCGTGGCCTGGGTGAGTTGGAGGAGGGCGGGCATGGGTCAGCGACGTTCGCCGAGGCGACGGGCAGTCAAAGCGGGATCACGACTGGTGTGGATGACCAAATAGACTACGGCGCGGTCACCATAGACCACGAAAAATACGGCGTAGGGGTAGTTCTTAAAATGGACTCTCCGATAGTCCTGAACCACCGGCCGACACGCTTGGCCGACCGTTGCGATCACGCCGGCGGTCACTTGGAAATCGCGGAGGAAATCTTCGCCAAGATCGGGGCGTTGTTCATAATACCACCGAGCTGCCTCGGTGAGGTCGTCGTCAATCTCTTTGGCGTAACTGACGGCGAGCATTTAGAGTTTTTGACGAACCCGAGCGAGCAACTCGTCAAGCGTGAGGGCGGAACCGGGGGCGCGTTCGTATTCCGCGCGGCGCCGATCCAATTCGGCGAGCACGGCGGGTGGGATCGGGAGGTTGGCGGTGTCGAGGCTGGCCCAGAGTTTGCCGATCAGGGCGAGTTTCTCGTCGGGCGTAAGACGCGTAATCGTCTCGTCGAGCAGCGTGGCATTCATGGGGCGAAAGGTGGCGCGAACGGGCGGGTTTTCAAGACTTGGCCTTGCCGAGCTTGAAGTTGAAGAGGCCCTGGGGGCGGACGAGCATGAGGACGATCAGGAGGAGCGAGTAGATGATCATGCGATACTCGGCGACGGGGCGGAGGAGTTCGGGGAGGAGCGTGAGGAGGATGGCGGCGAGGATGACGCCGAGGGTGTTGCCCATGCCGCCCATGATGACCATGACGACGATTTCGATGCTCTTCGTGAAATCGAAGCCGGTGGGCGTGATCGTCATTTTGAAGTGGCCGTAGAGTCCGCCCGCGGTGCCGGCGAAAAATGCGCCGATGACGAAGGCGACGATCTTGTAGCGGGTGGTGTTGAGGCCGACGGCTTCGGAGGCGATTTCGTCGTCGTGGGTGGCGAGGAAGCCGCGGCCGTAGGTGGAATGGACGAGGCAGGTGACGACGAAGACGGCGAGGGCGACGAAGGCGAGGACCCAGAAGATCGAGGTGTAGGCGGGAATGCCGTTGAGGCCGAGGGCGCCGCCGAGGAACTCCACGTTTTGGAAGATC
>JBIKOK010000083.1:0-25394 GCA_044358025.1 Opitutaceae bacterium | reverse complement strand
CGGCCAAGGCCGCGCTCACATAGCGGCCGCCGGCGAGGACCTTCTTCACCGCGGCGAACATCTCATCCGCCACGCTCGCCTTGGTCAGGTAGCCCGCGGCGCCGAGCCGGAAGGCGCGCACCGCAAAGGCCTCCTCCGGATAATGGCTGAGGACCAGCACCGCCGGAGCCGGCCGCAAACGCCGCGCCTCCGGGATCAGTTCGAGCCCGCTGCCACCGGGCAGGCTGACGTCAAGGAGGACGAGATCCCACGCCTGCACCGCGAGGAGTTCGCGGGCCTGCGGCACGCGCGCCGCCTCGCCAAATTGCGCGCGCGGAAACTCCTCGGCGAGGAGCTGCTTGAGCCCGCGCCGGACGATTTCGTGATCATCGACGAGCAGGATATTCATCGGGATGTCGGGCCCTCCTTCGCGGGCGGGCGCCGCACGGTCACGCGCGTGCCCTTGGGGGCGTTCCGGCTGAACGAGATCGTGGCGCCGCACTGGAGGGCTCTCTCCTGCATTTCGGTCAACCCGAGCGAACTGACCGCGCCCAGCGCGTCGTCCGGCAGGCCCACGCCGTCGTCGGCCACTTCGAGCACGAGGACCGCGTCGTCGCACCGCAAGCTCACTGCTATCTGCGTGGCTTGGGCATGGCGCACCACGTTGGCCAGCGCTTCCTGGCAAATGTTGAACAGTTCCCTCGCGACCTGCAGAGACGGATTCTGCCAGCGTTCATCCACCTCCAAGTGGCAGACCACGCCAGCGCGTTTCTGCAAACGCGGCAGCTCATCGCTGATGGCTTCCGCCAGGCCAAGGCTGTCCAGCGCGGTGGGCCGCAGATCCGCGGCAATTCTCTGGGTGGCGACCAGGGCCGTTCTGACCAGTGTTCGCGCGTCCACCGCGCGCTCCAGGATTTCGCCGCACGCCGCGGGCAGACCTGGCGCCGAGAGCTTCCGCTCCAGCCAGCTCGTGTCCATGCTCAGGGCCGTGAGCAATTGCCCCAGATCGTCGTGAATCGCCCGTGAAATCCGGAGGCGCTCCGTTTCGCGGATTTGATCCAGCCTCACGCGCAAGGCACGCAGTTTTTCCCGCGACACCGAGAGCTCATCGATCGCCCTCCGCCGTTCCGTCATGTCGACATGCCATCCGAGCAGGCGAACCGGCTGGCCGTGGGCATCGCGTTGGGCCTGGCCGCGGGCGTAGATCCAACGGTAGGAGCCGCCCTTGTGGCGCATGCGAAACTCCGCCTCGTAATCAGCGGCGGAGGTCGCGAGAGACGTTCTCATCGCGTGATAGGTTGGCGCCAGATCGTCGGGATGCACCAGCCGATCCCACTCTTCGAGACGGTTGGGCATTTCGCCTTCCGCATAGCCGAGGAGGCCCGCCCAATCGTTCGAAAATACGACCTCATTGCTGACCAGGTTCCAGTCCCACAGGCCGATGTTGGCCGCGGTCACCGACACACTCAGCCGCGCCGCGGCGGACCGCCGTTCAGCCTCGGTTTGGTTACGCTGGGTCATGTCATGCGCGACGACCACCGCGCCCACAATCACCCCGGCCGCGTCGCGAATCGGACTAAAGTTGAAACGGCCGATCCACGTTTCGCCGGTGCGTTTGAGGCGCAGGGTGTATTCCGCGTCGGTCACGGTTTCGCCGCGCAACGCCCGCGACACGGCCCACTGATTCAACGGCACACGTTCGCCGTCCAGATACACCTCGAGAATCGCCGGATAGTCGGCCAGATTCTGGGCGCACTCGGCCTGATTCTCGAAACGGTGAAACGTGGCGAAGGCGTCGTTGAACTCGATGAACTTACCGGCCGAATCGGAGATGGATACCGCATCCGTCATGCTGGCCAGCGCCGCTTCGAACATCGCCCGGCTGGACTGCTGCGCCGCATCCGCCCGGCGGCGGTGGACCAGAGCCACGGCCTCGATCCAGAAAACGACCATCGCAAGGGAACGATTGAGGACCGCGCTCTGCTCGGAACCACCGGGGGCCGAAAGATAATGGTCGGCCACCGTCAGCGCCGAGCAAAGCCCCGCGAAATTGAGGGGATTGAGTTTTTTCGTCTCCAGCGCGACGAGATACACGGGCACGGTATAGAACCACCAGACCGCGATGTCCGCCGGCGCCGCCAAATCGGCCAAGAAAATGCCCGCGGTCAGCCCCGCAATCACGGATCGCGGCGCCGGGCGAGGTTGATTCGGTGAGGTGACGTGCCGCATAGGGGAATTCCGCAATTGAGAACCAACGTGCATAACTGCAACTCGCTGTCGCGCAGATCTTCGCCTAACGCATTTTTTTATGACACGCGGTAGAGTTCGCGCTGGCCCAGCCGGATCGCGGCACCCGCCACGCTGTCCGCCCTGCCTCCGGAGCTGACGTACGCCGCGCTGGCCAGCCACCCGGTTGACGCGGCGAGCGCCGAATCGACCGTGAACAGCTCCGCCACTTCGGCCGCGCTGCGGTCGGGCGCGACGCGGACGTTGCTCAGGCGGGGCGGCAGCGCCGGCGAGCAGGGCAGCCGCAGGGCGCGCTCGCAGACGAGCTCGAGGGAAGGGGTAGGCAGAACCGGGGTGGGCGCAGGAAATCCGGGCTGCGCTCAGGCGACGTTGCGCCGGGGGACGGGATCGAGCATCAGCGCGATGCTGCCCTCGCGAGAATCGCGGCGCCGGCCACCGCGGGCAGATTTTGCCCAAAAACGCCGAGGTGCTTCATGACGACCTCCTGGTTGCGGATCATCTCGTCGACGAGGAACGCGGACCCTTTGCCGGCATTTTCACCGATGGCGACGATGCGATCCCACGGATCAACCGAGTCGTCCGGCAGGCCAAAGCGGCGGTGGACGCGGTGAATGAGGACGAACCTGCCGAGCCGATCCGGCGCCACGAGCTGGCCGGGGACGGTGGAGAGGCTCTCGCGCATCGGCCGCTCCGCGCGCTGGCCCGACGGGCTCGGCAGAATAAACCCGTCGGGGCCGACCCTCAGGGCGCAAATCTCCTCGCGCGTCATGACGGCGCCGGGAGCGATCACGCCCTTCTCGACCTGCTTACAGTCGATTTTTTTTGGGCGGGCGATCCCACGGCCGTCGCCCGGCGATTCGATCACGCTGTGGCTGCCCTGGTGGTAGGCGCAACGATGGCGCGACCCGCGCCCTGCCTTCCCTTTTGCCCCGCGGTCGGCCGACGGCTCGAGTCCGTGAACGAGCGCGTTGCGCACGCTTTGGACCGACGGGTCGCCGATTTCCTCGACGACGGTGCGGTCGAGTTCGGTGTCCTCCCGCGGGTGGCGAACGAACCTTTCGGGCCTAAATCACGGGTGAGATCACGGGCGGACCGTTCCCTGTTTTGGAAGGTCGGCTTGATCGGAATCATCCGCCGCGCCCTCGCGGTGTGCTGGAGTTCCGTGGTGATCCGCGAGCGCCGGGCCACGTTGCGTGGGAGCGCCGAACCCACGCCGCCGGTCTGGCGCGAGGTCGCGCTCCGCTGGCTCTGCGCGATCACGCGTTCGCCCACGACGCACGTCCCCGCCGGGGTGTTTTGCGCGGGCGCGAACCGCCGGCGCCGACCGGCCGTGATGGCCGCTATCCCGGATCGACCGCCACGCCCTCGGACCGCAGCCGCTGGAGTTTGTAGGTGAGCGCGCGGCGACTGATGGCGAGTTCCCGCGCCGTTTCGGTGCGGTTGTAATTGTTTTTCCGTAACGCCTTCAGGATCGCCTCGCGCTCGATCTGCTCCAACCGCTGGGCGTCGGCCGGCGCAAGGGCCGGCGCGGAGGCCTGGGCGACGATGCGCGCCGGGAGGTGTTCCGGCAGGACGATCTCGCCCCGCGACAACAGCGCCGCACGTTCCATGGCATTGCGCAGTTCGCGCACGTTGCCGGGCCAGCGGTAGGCCGTGAGACAGGCCGTGACCGTGGCCGAGAACCGCGATTTCTGGCGGGTGAACTGACCGATGAAATATGTGGCGAGCGGCAGGATGTCCTCCGGGCGTTCCCGCAGCGGCGGCAGGTGGATTTCCATCACGTTGAGCCGGTAAAACAGATCCTCCCGAAACAAGCCCGCGGCGATTTGTGCCTCCAAATCCCGGTTCGTTGCCGCGAGGACGCGCGCATCCGTGTGCGAATCGCGTCCCGCGCCGATCCGGCGAAACGATCCGTCGTGGATCACCCGCAGCAATTTGGCCTGCAGCGCCAACGGTAGCTCGCCGATTTCATCCAGAAAAATCGTGCCGCGGTTCGCCTCCTCGAACCGCCCCGCCCGCGCCTGGGTCGCCCCGGTGAACGAGCCCTTCTCGTGGCCGAAGAGTTCGCTCTCGAGGAGATTCTCGGGAATCGCCGCGCAGTTCACCTTCACGAGCGGGCCCGCCGCCCGCGGGCTCCAGCCGTGGATCACCTCGGCGACGACCTCCTTCCCCACCCCGCTCTCCCCCGTCAACAACACGCGCGTTTCCGACGGGGCGACGACGGCCGCGTCGCGAAACACCGCCTGCATCAGCGGACTCGCCGTGACCACGCCGCGCGGAAGGCTGTCCGCCACCTTCACCGGAGGCAGCGCCACCCCGCGCCGCTCCGTCGCGAGCCGCACGGTGGCGATCAGTTCGTCGAGATCGATGGGTTTGGCGAGATAGTTGACCGCGCCGTCGCGCATGGCGGCCACCGCGCTGCGGATGTCGGCAAACGCCGTGACGAGCAACACGGGGAGCGTCGGATGTTTCTGCCGCACCCGGCGCAAGGTCTCGATGCCCGACATGCCGGGCATGCGGACATCGCTGATCATCATCGCAAACGTCTCGGTCTCCAGTACCGCGAGCGCGGCCTCGCCCGACGCGGCCGACTGCGTGCGATAGCCTTGGGCGCGCAAGAAGGTCTCCAGCAGGCTCCGCTGCCCGAGATCGTCATCCACGATCAAAATGGCCACCGGCGGCAACGCGGTGTCCTTCATGCGACGGGATGGGCCGTCTTCAGCCGGCTGAACCGGAAGATCGCGCCGTGCGGCTGACTGGCCGCGCACGTGACCTCCCAGTGGTGCGCGGATGCGATCTGGTGGACGATCGCCAGCCCGAGGCCCACGCCCTTCGGCCGCATCGTTACATAGGGCTTAAAAATGGACGCCCGCTCCGCCGCGGGCACGCCGGGACCGTCGTCGCAAATTTCCAGCATGGCCTCGCGCGGCCCGGTGGGCGCGAACCGGATCTCGATCACCCCGCCGGGGGCCACGGCCTGGGTCGCGTTGAGCAGCACGTTGAACAGCGCCTGCCGCAGCAACTGCTCGTCGGCCTCGATGACGAGCGCCGCGTCCGGCTGGCGCAGGGTGATGTGTTTTTCCTCGATATCCGGCACCAGCGTGCGTGCGACGTCGGCAACCAACCGCCGCACCTCCACCGGACCGAGGTGGGCCTCGCGCGGTTTCGAGTAATTGATGAACTCGTTCAACTGCACGGTGACGCGGTCCGCCTCTTCGATGATCGTCGAGGCGTGCTCCTTGAGCTTCGGCGAACTCTGCGCCTGCATGGCGATCATCTGCGCGAGACCGCGGATGAGGTTGAGCGGATTGCGCGTCTCATGCGCAAGCCCCGCGGCGGCGAAATTCATCTCCTTCAGGTGCGTGTTCATCTCGCCCGCCTTGACGAGCCGGATCTGCAGTTCGGAATTCTGCGCGAGATTGCGCCAGGCGAGCACGGACAGCCCCGCGCCGCCGAGCGCGAGCAAGCTCACGAGCGAGCGCAGCAACAGGTCGCTCTGGACCACGCGGCGCATTTCCCCCGTCGACATCGAGAGCACGAGACTGTGCGCACCCTGTTTTTGGATGACCGAATCATACTCCTCCTTCGACATCCATGACGGCCGGCTGAACAGGGGCCGGAGCGCGGTCCCGCCCGCCGCGTCCGGCACGACCGCCGCGCCGGGCTCGGACGGCCGCCGCGGTCCGGGGGCCCGGAACGCGCGGGTGAGGCGCTCGTCGCTCACCACGATGGCCGCCGGGGGGCGCGTGCCGTCCTCCGCTGCCGGCGAGCCCAAATCCATCAGATTCAGAATCGTGACCGAATGATCCCGCCAGAACACCCCGCGGGCCCGCAGCATTTCCGGCGTCAACTCCACCGGCTGGCCGGCACTCGCGATCGGTTCGCCGGTGGCGCCGAGAATCGCGATCGCCTCCAACTCCTGCGGCCGGATCAGGTCCTGCAGGGCCGACTGCAGCCGCTCCTTGGACACCACCAGGCCGTTGCGGCGTTGCGAGCGGACGACGACGCCCAGAGTCGACGTGATGTCCCGGCCGCGGTTGACCAGGGCCTGGGCGGCGGAGCGCTTGAACCGCAAATGCTCCTCGATCTGCCAGCCGCAAATCCCCAGACCGCAGCCGATCAGGGTGACGGAAACGACGAGGTTTCGCTTTGCAGACGGCCAAATCATGATGGGGGGAACGCCCAACCTAACCCCGGCCGGCGCGCCGTTCCAAGTCCGCAATCAGGGCGCGCCGAGATATTTTTTCAGTTCCTCTTTCTCGAAGGTCTTCGGCGCCAGTTCCAGTTTCGCCCGCTCGTCTTTGGCCATGCCCGACAAGTCGCTCGGATCCATCACCACGTGGGGCGTGAGGAAAATGAGCAGCTCCGTCTTCTGGTTCTTTTTGATGTTCCGCTTGAACGCATACCCCAGCAGCGGGATGTCACCGAGCAGCGGCACCTTGTTCTCCTGATCGATCACCTGCGTGGAAATCAGCCCGCCGATGACGACGGTCTGGTCGCTGGGCGTGACGACGACGGTGTCGGCTGAGCGCTTGTCGATGACAGGGGAATTCACGGTGTTCGAGATGGCGACGGTCGTCGCGCTGAGCGACGAGATCTCGGGCGAGACGATCATCTCGACCAGGCCGGCCTGGGTGATGAACGGGGTCACCCGCAAAATGATGCCGACGTCCTGGTAGGTCACGGTGTTGATCGTGGTGTTGGTGGTGTCGCTGACGCGCGAGTTGGTGATGATGGGCACCGACTGACCGACGAGAATCGTGGCCTGCTGGCTGCTGCGCGTGAGGATCGAGGGCCGCGACAGAATCTCGGTCTTGTTGACGGACGCCAGGGCGTGGATCGTCGCGTCGACGTTTCCGCCCAGAATTTTGTAGAAGGCGCCGTAGGACGTCGGATCGGTCAGCGCGCCGGCGATGCCGAACTTGGTGAGGGCGTTGCCCTCGGGGTTGTTCTTGACCGCGAGCCGGCCCGTGTAGGAGGCCTCGGTGCCGAGATCGAGGTCCTTGTCGTGCGTGACCTGGAGGAAGACGACGTTGATCAGCACCTGGGGCTTCGGCTTGTCGAGGCTGGCGATGATCGTCTTGATGTTTTCGTTCGTATCGTCGTCGGTGACGACGATGAGCCGGCGCGACTCCATGTCGCTCGTGATCATGGCATCGCCGAGCATGGTCGAGTTTTGATACTGGCGGCTGCCCGCGCCACCACCGCCAGCACCACCGCCACCGGCCGAAGTGGCGCGGGACGGCGTCGCGTTGGAACGGGCCGGAGCGGCGGTCGAGCGGGCGGGCGTCTGCGCGGCCCGGGTCTGGGCCAGAACTTCGGCGGCAGGGAGCAGGGCAAGGCCGAGCGTGAGCCACGCGCGGAGGGAAAAACGGAAAGGATTCATGAGCATGCCAGGAGTGAAGGTTTGCGCCACGCGGGTGGGTTAGCGGCGGCCGCTCGTGGAGAGCGTGGTGTTGGAGGAGGTCGTCTGGCTGTTGTTCGCCGCGCGGGTCGCCAACGGATCGGTCTGGGTGGAGGTCGACGCGCGCGCGTTGCTGGACTGGAAGAGATTCTTGAGCACGGATTCGACCTGCTTCACGTCGGCGTTTTCCAAGGTGTAAACGAAGACCTTTTGTTTGCGGGCAGGACTGGCATCGAGCTGCGCGATGATGTCGCTGATCTCGGGCATCGCGTCCTTGCCGGCGGTCACGATCACCGAGTAGGTGCGGGCGTCGGCGATGGCCACGACCGGCGTGGAGCGCGACGAGGAGGAAGCCCCGCCTCCGGTCGTGCCCGTGCGACTCGTGCGACCGGTCGCGCCGCCACCCGTGGTGCCGCCGCGCCCGCCGAAGCCGGGGAACCCGGGAAAGCCGCCGGGAAACCCGCCGGCGCCGCCGCGTCCGGCCGTCGCGCTCTGGCCCTGGCCGGGCGTCGAAAAAATATTCGTGATCAGCTGCGCCATTTCCACCGGATCGGCGTTGGTCAGCTTGAACATCTTCATCGTCGAGACCGTGTCGGCGGAGGTGTCGAGGGCGGACACGATTTCGACGATGTGGCGGACGTTGATGTTGGTGTCGGTGACGACGAGGGAGTTGCTGTCCTGATTCGCCGTGAGTGTGGCGGAGCCGGGGATTAACGTCGCAAGGTCGCGGGCGGCCTGGGTGGCGTCGATGCGGCGCAGCGGAATGATTTGCATGACGAGTTCCGCATTCATCGGAATTTCCTGCGGATCGTTGCCGGTGCGGATCGGGATGTTTTTCTTTTTCGCGTCATCCTTGGAGCTGACGATGAGGCTGCGGCCCTGCACGCTGGCGCTGTAACCGTTCTTGTTGAGCGCCTGGTTGAGCAACTGCACGGCTTCCTCGCGCGTGACGGCCTGCGAGCTCCACATGTCGACGGTGCCGCGGACGGGCGTTTCGAGGACGATGATGAAGCCGGCGGCGTCGCTCATGTAGTTGAGCACTGTCTCGAGCGGGGCGCCGCGGAAATTGAAGCGCAGCTCGCCGGGCTTGGCCGCCGGCCGGGGGCCGGGGACCGCGCGCGTGTCGGGGGCCGGGGCCTTGTCGGGCGCAGGCACAGGAGCGGGCGCGGCGGTTTGGGCCGAAGCGCCGGCGGCGAAGGCGGCGAATCCGAGCCAGAGGGATGGGGTGAGCAGGGTCGTTTTCATTGTTTCAATTGTTGTTGGCGTTTCTCCATCAGGCGGCGGAGCGCATCGGAAGCATCGGCCGGAATGGCGAGCGGGGCGCCGGGGCCGGGATTGGCCGCAGCTTCGGCCGCCCGCGCCTCGCTGCGCACGATTTCGGCCCCGATCACGGACCAGTCACCGCCGTCGGGCCGGCGCAGTTGCTGGCCCATTTTCAACGTGAGGGCCTTGGCGTCGCGTTCGAGTTCGACGCTGTCGGCGGCGATGCTTTTGACCGTGAATTTCCCAAGCGCGCCGCCTTCGTTGAGGGCCTTGCGATAAGCGGCATCCGGGCTGTCGAAAAAGGCGAAGAGGCCCTTCTCATACTGCATGGTGCCGACAAACGTGATGACGTCGGTGCGCGGCGCCGGAGCCTCCGAGCTGCGGGAACTGCGGCCGACGCGATTCGGGTTAAAAATATTGCGGTCCCCGATGAGCCGGTAGGTCTCGAAGGTCGGGCCCGCAGGCGCGGCCACCTTGGCCCGCTCGGACGATTTGGCCGCGGGCGAGGGTTTCGGGGCGGGCTTGGCGGCCGGCTTCGGCGCCGGCTTGGCGGCCTCGACGACCGGCGCGGGCGAAACCTTCGGCGCGTCGGCGGCGCCGGCCGAGTCGACCGCGACCGCGAGGGCCACCAGGAGGGGAAAATAACGCGGGTTCATAGTCTGCCCTCCAACGGGGCCATCCGGAGGCCGCTGACGATGAGACCGAGGGTAAGTTTGTTGCCGCCCTCGTCGCGCGCCGTGAGCTCGACCGCGTCGACGCGCAGGGCAATCGGGGACTTTTCGAGTTCGAAGAGAAAACGACTGAGCGTGGCGAGGGTCCCGGTGGCATCGACGCGGCACTCCAGGGTGGAGTAGCGGTCCGTGCCGCGTTTCCACTGCGGTTTGATCGAACCGAGTTCGATCCGGTTGTCGCGGCCCCAGCGATCGAAGGCCGAAATCAGATCCTGCTCGGCCTGCGCCGCGTCCTTGGGGAGCGCGCCGGCCTGCATCTCGGCCCATTTGCGCTGGGTCTGCGGACCGCGTTCGATGAGGCTGCGGCCACGCGCGACGTCTTTTTTGAGTTTCACGATTTCGGCGGCGTGCGTCTGCCACGTTTTGGTGAGAGGCGTGATGAGCACGGCGTCGAGCACGTAGAGCGCGATGGCGGCGGCCGTGGCGATCAGGAGCACCTTCTGGCGGTTTTGCGGATTGAAATTCATGAGCCGGCGTTTCCTTTCCAACGAAACGTAAACGTAAACTGCGCGGGCACCTTGCCGCGAATCTGTTCCACTTTCACCGCCTGGACTTCCTTCACCTTCCGCAGCTGGTCGAGCGTGCGCAGCAAGGAAGCGTTGTCCCGCGCCGTCCCGCTGATGCTGACGGTCTGCGTGGTGATCCCGTGGATTTCCACGGATCGCGCCGTCACGCTGCCGTTGTCGGGGAAGCACTCGGTCACGCGGCTGAGGATCGTGAGGTTGCGAAACGATTCGTCATACCACGGCCGGAATTCCCGGATGCGGTCCTGCACGACATCGAGGGCCTTCACCTCGACCGCCATCGCTTCCCACTCGGAGCGGAGCGACCAGCGGCGAAACTCCTGCCAGGCGAAAAAGCCCACGGCCAGCACGGCGACGCCGCCGACCGCGAATCCCGCGGTCGCGAGCCGCTTCGAATTGTAGCGGGCCACCATCATGGCCCAGCGGCCGGGATGCGGCGGCAGGAACTCCAGATCCGGGCCCTCGGTCGCGAGCCATCGGGCCGCGACTTGCTCGGCGATCTGATCGGAAATCGGATGCTGCGTCGCGGGGCTGCGCGTGACGGCCAACCCCTCCGCCCCGGCCCACTCGGCGAGTTTTTCAGCCAGCTGGCGGCACATCGTCTCGTCGCCGCACAGGGCGAGTTGCCTGAGGTCCGCCCGCAAATCGGCCGGCACCTGTTCGAAGGTGATGCGCAGCTCGCGGGCGACCGCGTTGCCGTTCACCACCTGCTCACCGACCTCGGAGTAGACGGCGGCCTCGCACGTGCGCAGCGCCGCGATGCCACCGCCGGCGGAAATCAGGAGCGTCGCGCCCTTCGGCTCGACGGCGACTGTGATGCGGCCTTGGCCGACGGGAGCGATCACCCCGGGCAGCGCCGCGAGGCCGAGCGAGAAACTGACCGACTTCAGACCGGCGGCTTTGACCACCGCCGCCAACTGCTCGAGCTGCTCTTTGCGCACCGCGAGCTGGGTGACATAGGCGACTCCGGCGGAGCGGTGAAACGACCGCGCGATCTGCAACTGCGCGGGATCGCAGGGGAATCCTTTCTCGGCTTCGATCTGGAGAAAGCTGACGGCATCCTCCGGCGAAAGGTCCGGCACGGTCGTGTGCTGGCTCATGATCCAACCGGCCGGGAGCGCGACCACACAGTGGCGCTCGCGGAGGCCGGCGGCGTCGAGGTGGTTCCGGATCTCGCGGCCTACCAGCTCGGACTCCGGATGCAGGAGGTCGAGCGTCAGCGCGGCGGACGCGGCCTTGACGACCTCGTTGGCGCCTTTGGCGCGCGTGACGTGGCACGCCCGCAGGTGGCCGTCGGCAAAGGCCAGCCCGAGGACTGAGGCGAGTCGTTTCTTGGTTTTCCGTTTCGTGATCACGATGAATTGTTCGTTCCTTTGAGGGTTTGCCGGACCTGCGACCCGAGCGCCCAGCCGTAGGTGCTGAGATCCTGGTGGTAGATGATTCGCGGGGTGCCGGTGCGGGTGTCGAAAATGACCTTCTCGCGGCAATAGCCGCGGCCGAACCGCCCCACCGCCGCCACATCGGCGGTAAACTGATAGGACTGATCGGTGAGGTAGCGCCCGGCCTGGCGAATCGCCGCGGGCGGCAACACCTGCGTCAGCCACGCGAACGAGGTGAGCACATCCGGATGCGCCACCCGGTAGGCGGCGAGCGTCGCGGCGTTGTCGAGCCCGATGCCGGGGATGCACGCGAGCACCGCTTCGCTCGCGGTGTTGACGTTGATCAGGCCCTGTTGCGTCGCGCCCGTGGCCGTCGTGATGTCGGCGTGGATCAGGACGAACTCTTCGGGCGTCATCTGGCTGACGACCATGAACTCGGCGACACTCGTCAGGTCCGGCCGCGCCGGCGGCCCGCCGCCGGGACCGCCGGGCGCAGTCGCGGGACCGAAGGCACTGTTGACGATCGCGGCGACGCGCTGCTGCTCGATGTTTTTCGAGAGCAGGAGCTGGATCAGTTGCTGGCGGTTCTGACCGTTGCCGTTCGTGACATTGACGCGCCGCGTGCCGTCGGCACGGGTGTTGGGCTGGCGGCTGTAAACGGTCACGTATTCAAGAATCCCCGCCAACAGTTGGCCGTCCTGATTGTCGCGCGGAGCGGAGGCATCGCTATCGTCCTCGTTGGCATCGAGGGCGCCGTTGCGGTTGGTGTCCTCGCCGAGCAAAATATCGAGCGTGGCGCCGTCCACGAGCCGGAGCTCGTCGACCGACTCAAAGGGGCCGCCTTTGTTCAGGCGGGGCGGATCGAGCCGGGCGTAAACGCTGTCGGAGCCGCCGCCCGTCTCGACCGGGTCGCCGCCGGCGGCCTGCGCGTTCGCGGCGCGCCGCCAGCCGATGATCGCCTCGACGAGATCCGGGGTCATGTTCGGCAGTTCCGTCAGCATCGCGCGGGTCGCCGTGTTGAGATTGAGCTTCGAGGCCTCGTCGATGAGGCCGAAGACGGGCTCGGTCGTGGGCGTCTGGCTGTTGTCGCGGCCAATCAGCCAGAACTGCGCTTCGCCCACCGGCAGCGCCTCGGACTTGTAGTCGGCGAGGTTGGGCACGGCACCGTTGGCGGCAAAATTGGCGAGAACGTAGCCCGCGTAACGAATGCCGCCGGCGACGGCCTGGCGCGATTCGACCTCGGTGACGCGATTGTCGGCGGCACGCAGCTCCGAACTCATCGAGTTCGCGAAATAGAGCGTGAGCGCCACGAGGCCGAGACACGTCCACATGACGATGATCAGCACCGAGCCGCGCTGCGAGCGGCCGCGCGACAACGGGGAGCTGGAGGTGGGCGGAATCATTCGAGCCCTCCTGCCGCCGCGGCGGCGTCGGTCTGGCTCGTCGTCGTGGTGGCGAAGACCGGCACGATGAGTTCGATGGGGCCGCCGGTTTCCACGGCGCTGCCGGGGCGCGCCATCACGAGGCGGAACTTGATCGCGGTGGGCAGCGTGGAGGTGACGGTGGAATCCCAGTCGGCCACCCAGTCGGAGCCGTCGAAAAACTCGATCTCGGCCGAGGCGACCCCCGAGAGCAAAATCTGCTGTTCATCGGGGCCGGTCTCCTGCACCGGGAGGAGATTGCGCGTGATCGCGCGGACGAGCGCCTTGCTGTTGGAGCCATCCGTCGCCGGCGCCAGGAAATAGGCGACCTTCTGCACTTCGGAAAAGGGATTCCACCCGTCGATCCGGCCCGAGTTGGTGTAGAAATCGGCGCTCACGCGGTCCCCGGCGGGATCGTTGGGCGAGGAAGAAACCTCGGTGGTCTGGAGGGCCCCGGCCAACACCGGGCCGTTGCCGCCGCTCGGCAGCATGAGGCCGGCGAGGTCGCGGCGCACGATCCCGAGCGCCCGTTGCTCCATGAGATCGCCGTCGATTTTCTCGTGGGTCGTGTTGTGCAACCGGAGCGCGCCAAAAAACGTCGCGTTGATCGCGAGCAGCACAATCGCCGCCACCGCCGTGGCGATGAGCAACTCCAACAGCGTGAAGCCGCGCGTCGAGCGAAGGGATGGGCGCCGGCGGTTCATCACAGGGCGAGCGGACTGGCGGCAGCAGCGGCGCCGGCGGTTGAGTCAAAGAGCGTGCTCGCGCTCACGTCGTAGCTGTTGCCCTGGATGGAGAAGGTCACCTTGACCGTCACCTGCGTCATCGCGTCTTCGGTCCATGGCTCCGACTGCATCGTCCAGGGATAACTCGCGTCGCCGTCGACCACGGTACCGTTCGACGAGGATTGGTTCATTTCGCCCGTGACGATGAGTTCGTTGATCATGCGCTCGGCCACGCGCATGGCGGCGGCTTTGCGTTGACCGAGCAGGCCCGCCCGGCTCGCGATGCTCATGCCCTGCATCGCGACGGGAATCACGATCGCCATGAGCAAAAGCGCCGCCAACACCTCGATCAGGGTGAAGGCACGACGGCTCCGGCGCGTGGGCTCAGTTCGCGGTGGCGGGCCGAATTTCATAACCGAGCCGGTTGGCGGTCTGGACGACTTCGAGGGCGTTTTCGTTGCCCTCGCCCTGCCGCAGGATGATTTTGCGCACGCTCGACTCGTCGTAGAACCCGTCGGGCGTAAAACGGATGACGGGCAGTCCGTCGGTGAGGCCGAGTTTCTCGTCGTCCTGCTCGGAAACGGCCGGCGTGTCGGTCGCCGGCGTGTCGAGTTTGATTGTCGGGTCGGCCGTGAAGCGGGTCGCGTGATTGTCGCCGGCGGCTTCGGTCGAGGGCACACGCAGGCCGTAGCTGGAATCTTTGGCATTGATCCAGAGCAGCACGGGCACGCCCTCGGCGATCGCGCGGCTCTGCCCGTAATGCACGAGGGCGAGCACGCGCTTCGCCTCCGAGCTGAGCAGGCGGCCGCGGTAGAACGACGCCATGCTCGGGGCCACCATGGCCGCGCCGATCGCCAGCAGCACCATCACGAAGATCAGTTCAATCAGCGTGAAGGCGCGGCGGGGGGCGCGGGCCGGGTTACTTTGCCGAGATGGAAGCATTCACCACGTCGTCCTGGGTGTTGGCCTGGCCGTCGGGGCCCATGGAGCGGATGTCGTAGCCGGTGGCGTTGACCTTGCCGGGGAATTCGTAGACGTAGGCGTGGCCCCACGGATCGAGCGGGATGTCGCTCTTCAGATACGGCCCGCGCCAGCCGGTGACGTCGGCGGGCTGCGCGATGAGCTGGTTCAAACCGTCCTGGCCGCGCGGGTAGCTGCCGGTGTCGACTTCGTAGGCGTCGAGCGCGGTGCCGAACGTCGCGATCTGCGTCTGGGCGGCGGTGATGCGCGCCTGCTCGGTGCGGCCCGTAAACTTGGGCAACACGAGCGCGGCGAGGATGCCGAGGATGACGAGCACGAGGAGGAGTTCGACGAGCGTGAAGCCGCGCTGGCCGGACGCTCGGGAACGTTTTTTCGAGGGATTCAGTTTCATGGAAGAAATCATTTGATGTGATCCTGCAGGGAGAAGATGGGGTAGACCATGCCGATGAAGATCGTGCCGATGAGCGCCGCGATGAGGAACAGCATGAGCGGCTCCGCCATGGCGACGGCGCTCTTCAGCTGACGGTCGAGATCGCCTTCGGTGACGTTCGCGATGCGCAGGAGCTCGGCGTCGAGTTTGCCGCTTTCCTCCGCGACGGAAATCATCTCGACGATGGCCCCGGGGAAAAGGGTGCGGTTTTTGGCGAGGCTCTTGCCGAGCGGCTTGCCCTCTTTGACGCGGTCGATCGACTCCGACACCGCGTCGACCAGCACCTGGTTGCCGATGGAGCGGCGGGCGACGTTGAGCGAACTGATCAGCGGCACGCCGGCGCTGAGCAGGGTGCCGAGCATGCGGGTGAAACGGGCCATCGCAAATTGCGCGAGCAAGGGTCCGACGATCCACGCCCGGAGCACGAAGCCCTCCCACGCGCGCCGGCCCTTGGGGGACTTGAACCAGTTCTTCAGCGACACCACGGCCACGACCAGGCCGACGAGCACGAACAGGCCGTAGCTACGGATGACGTAGCTCGTGTTGATGATCAGCTGGGTCAGGAGGGGCAGCTCGGCGTTGAAGCCCGCGAACACCAGCTGGAAGCGCGGGATGAAAAACACCATCAGGAACACCAGCACGCCCATCGCGAGAAACAGCAAAATGGCGGGATACATCAGGGCCGCGCTGACCTTCGACTGGATGTCTTTTTCGCGGGCCTGGAAATCGGCGATCTGCGCCAGGACCACGTCGAGAAAGCCGCCGGCTTCGCCCGCCTCGACCATCGCCACGTAAACGCGGGGAAAGGTCTCCGGCGAACGCTCCATCGCCTTCGAGAGCGACATGCCGTCGATCACGAGGTCGTGGATTTCCTTCCACTTTTGCTTGGCCACCGGCTCGGCGGACTCGCGGTGCAAAATCACCAGCGCGCGGCTGAACGGCACGCCCGCCGCCAGCAAGCTGGACAGCAGGCGAGTGAAGTTCTCCAGCATCCGCGGGGTGATCTTTGGCTTCCCGCCAAGCGCGAAGGTGGAACCCGCCGCCGGCGCGCCGCCCGCAGCCGCGGCCTTGTCCGCGGTGGACGATTTCGCGGGCCCGGCCGCCGATTCGGCGAGCTTGATCGGTTTCAGTCCGCGGCCCTCGACCTGGCGCATCGCCTCATGACGGTTGCTCGCATCGAGGAAACCTTCGGTGAGCACGCCGTCGTGCTGCAGGGCCTTGTAGACAAATTGGGGCATCGCGGTGGGCGGCTCAGATCAACGAACGCGGCAACGCCGCCGGGGCACCGTTGGCCGCGGCCACCCGGCCCTCGGCGGCCGTTTTGTCCGATTCCATTTCGTGCACGGTCGTGACGCTCAGGACTTCCTCGATCGTGGTGATCCCCTCCTCCACCAGACGCCGCCCGTCTTCGGACAGGGTCTTCATGCCGGCGCGGCGCGCGGAATCGCGGATCGCATCGGTCGAGCCGTTCTTCAGGATGAGCGAACGGATTTCGCTGCTCGAATCCATCCACTCGAAAATCGCCCGGCGGCCGTGGTAGCCGGTGTTGCGGCATTCGCGGCACCCGACGGCCCGGTAAACGTCCGCCTTGGCCGCAATCCCCAGCTTCGTGCGGTAAACGCGCGACTCCGGCGTCGTGTCGATCTTCCGGCATTGCGGGCACAGCAGCCGCACGAGCCGTTGCGCGAGCACCGCCTCCAGCGAGGAGGCGACAAGATACGGCTCAACGCCCATGTCGACGAGCCGCGTGAGCGCCCCGGCGGCGTCGTTGGTGTGCAACGTGGAGAAAACCAGGTGGCCCGTCAGCGAGGCCTGCACGGCGATCTGCGCCGTCTCCTGGTCGCGGATTTCGCCGATGAGCACGACGTCGGGGTCGTGGCGCAGGATCGAGCGCAGACCGCGGGCGAACGTCAGGCCGGATTTCTCCGAAACCTGGATCTGGTTCACGCCCTTGAGCTGATACTCGACCGGATCCTCGATGGTGATGATCTTGCGCTCGGAGTCGTTGATTTCGTTGAGCGCCGTGTAGAGGGTCGAGGTCTTGCCGGAGCCGGTCGGCCCCGTCACCAGCACGATCCCGTGGGGGAGCTGGAGCACGCGGGCGAGGCAGGAGAGTTCGCGTTCGCCCATGCCGAGGTCCCGGGCGCCGCGGAGCTTGGAGTTCTGCCGCAACAGACGCATGACCACCGCTTCGCCGTGCAGCATCGGGATGATCGATACGCGGATGTCCACCTCGGCGTCCTCGATGCGGACCTTGATGCGGCCGTCCTGCGGGAGACGTTTTTCGGCGATGTTGAGATGGCTGAGAATCTTGACGCGCGCCACGATCGCCGGCTGGAACCGTTTGATCTGCGCGGGCACCGGAACCTCCTGCAAAATACCGTCGATGCGGTAGCGGATGCGCAGCTCGTCTTCAAACGGTTCGAGGTGGACGTCGGACGCACGCAGCTCGATCGCATCCTTCAGGACCTGGTTGACAAAGCGGATGATCGACGCGTCCTCCGCGGCCTCGTCGAGGTTGTTGTCCGTGCCGTTTTCGTCGTCGACGACCTGCAAACCGGCCTCGTCGTCGAGCGTGTCGATCGTATCGGCGCCGACGCCGAGACGCTTCTTCATTTCGCGCTGAATCACCTCGGTCGGGGCAAGCACCGGACGGAGCCGCAGGCCCGTGAGGGCCTTCAGTCCGTCGAGTCCCTGCGTGGCGAAGAGCCGGCTCGTCGCGATCTCGATGTAGTTGTCGACGCGCCGCAGCGGCAGCAGTTCGTCGCGCAGCAGCAGCCGGGCCGGAAACAGCGAGAGCACCTGCTTGTCCGGCTCGAGTTCGTCGAGCGCGGCATAGCCGACGCCGTATTCGTGGGCGAGCCACCGCAGCGCGCGCTCTTCGGTGAGCGCGTCAGCCGGGGGATGCTGCGCGAGAAACGCGCGCGCATCCGTGGTCGTGAGCTGGCGGGCCGCGATCATGCGGCCGAGCAGTTCGGGCACAGCGCTGCTGGCGCTGCCGGCGGGTGATGATTCGGTCAGCACAAAAGGAGTGCCCGCTCAGGGCAGGAGACCGAACATGACGGCGACCGCCTCTTGGCGGACCGAGAGCACCGCGCGCAGTTCTTCCTGCGCCCGGGTGAGCTTGGCTTCGTTTTGCCGGCGCACCTCGCGCAAGCGGTCGAGCCGGGATTTGATCTCCGCGTCCGGCAACTTGTCGGTGATCGCGGCGCGCAGCGCATCCTGCTCGGGATTGCCCGAGGGGCCGCGCGTCGGACGATTTCCGCCTCCGCCGGGACCGCCCGGACCGCCGCCGGGAGGACCACCGCGCCCCGTGGCGCCGCCCGCACTCCGGCGAATCTCGCTCACTTTGGCGAGACGTTCGGCGATCAGCGCCCATTCGGCGTCGTCGGTGACGCCGAGTTGCTCCCGCAGCGCGCCCAACATGCGCTCCTGCATCGCGGCCGGATCGAAATTGCCGCGCCCCCCTTTGCCCGCGTTGTCGGCGGCATTGGCGTCACCGCCCGAACGACGGCGGCGGTCGCCGTTGGGGTCGGCCGGGGCCGTCGTTTGGGCGAAGAGTCCGCCGGAGAGAGCACTGGCTGCCACAACGAACGCGACGGCGCGCAACAGGCGGTGGCGGGAAGCGGACACGACCGGAAAAAACGAGGCGGGAGGGGAGATCGCTTTCATGGGGGGCGACAGATTGCAGCAGCCGTGCCAGCCATGTAAACAGCTATCTGTTAACGATTTCTCCGTCATCTCGTGCGCAGTCTTTGCGCAAATCGGTCGGTGTCTGCGCAGAAATTGCGCACGCCGCGGCCACCTTCCTGCGCGCGACCGGCCAAAAAAGCGGCGACCGCCGCGCGCACCAGGCGCACCACCCGCGGTGCGACGAAATCCACCGCTGCGCCCTCGAGGAAAACAGCGTCCGCCGCCAGCACCCGCGCGCCCCCGGCGCCGATTTCCTCAAACGCCAACGGACCTTGCTCGAAAAAACCCGCTACATCGCTCCGCGTCCTCGGCGCCTTCCCGGCCGGCTCCGCCCGCGACGCCGAGGTCCGCGCCCAGCTCTCAACCACCCGCGCCCTCATTTTGCAGAGGCTCCAACTCGACCCGAAAAACGAACCGCGGCTCCTGCGCTGCAGTCTGTCCGGCACCCCCGCCGCCCCCTCCGTGTCCATGCACCAACGCATCTCCGCCCGCTGCCGCTGAGATCCGCGGGGCTCTCCGCGTGAAACCACGCCCCGGGCACGCCCGACCCCGGCGCCCGGCCCCTCAAAACGCCTCGCCGCGGAGCAGTTGCTGCTTGCGCCCCATGTAGTGCTCGAAGTTTGCGAGCGACACGTCCGGCGGCACGAGATGGTCCACCGTGGGAATAAAGCCGCCGTCCGCCATCAGCGGCTGCAACGTCCGTAGGTGCGCGTCGATCGCGGAAAAATCCTTCGCGAGCTCGCGTTTGTCCACCCCGCCCCAGAGGCGCAGCTCGCGCCCATATTTTTTCCGCACCGCCACCGGGTCCATGTCCGCGGCGCGCTCCAGCGGCCAGATCGCATCCACGCCCGCCGCCATAAACTGCGGGATCACGAGATCGCAGTTTCCGTCCGTGTCGACCACCACCCAGCGCACGCCGGCCGCCTTGAACCACGCCACCAGCCGTTTCATCTGCGGAAAAATAAACGTGCGGTAGGTCTCGGGACTGAGCAGCGGACCGTTCTTCATGCTCAGGTCTTCGTTGAAGAAAATGTAGTCGGGCCGCACCCCGGCCGCGAACAGCGGCCGCGCCGTCTCGATCGTGAAGTCCGTGATGAACTCCATCATCTCGTGCATCAGCGCCGGCTCGTCATACCACGCATAGCTGAGATTCTCCGTGCCCATCCACTCCCGCGCCCGCCAATAGTAACCGAGCGTGCTGCAGTTCTTCCCCACGACCAGCGGGTGCTCGCGCCGCTCCCAGCCGGGCCGCCGAAACTGCTCCCAATACGCCGGGTAACGGCTCGGCGACGACGGCCGGTAGCGGTGCTTGATCGCCTGGAAATCCGCCGGCGTCTTCACCGGAAAATCGATGTATTCGTCCATGCTCGCCCGCATGCCTTCGGCGGTGCCCGTGATCAGCGCTTTCGAAATCACGCCGTTGGGCCGTTGGATGATTTCGGTTTCCCCCTCGCGGCTCAGCACCTTCTCCTCGAAGGGCGGGATCATGTCGAAACGCACGTCGAAAAACTCCCGCGGGTCCATCGCCCAGCGGCGCTCCCCGGTAAACCAGTCCCAATGCAGGTCCGCGGTCGCGAGCCCTTCCTCGCACCAGCGCTGCTTCGTCTGCACCCAGACGCCGACCTCGTGGTTCGGCGCGCGATCGACGGGCTGATAGTTCATCCACGCGTGGAAACGTTCGAGCGGGGTCATGGTAAAGCGAGGTGGTCGATGTAGGCGTCTTCGAAACCCGCCTGCAAATTCAGTTCGACAAACGCCATCGTGGCACACGCGGCCTTCATCTCGGCGAGCAGGCTGCGGTCGTTGAGCGCGAGAAACGCGCCGCCGAGCGAGGCGTTGCCCACCACCGTGATCTGCCCGGGCGTGAAGCCCGGGAGCAGCCCGCACCCGATCGCCTGCTCGATCGAAAGGTGCATCCCGAAACCGCCGGCCAAGTAGAGCGTTTTGACGTCGGCCGCCTTGGTCCCGAGCACGTCGAGCAGCGTCACGATGCCGGCGGCGATGGCCGCCTTCGCCTGGAGCAAACGCACCACATCCATTTCGGAAATCCAGATCGGCCCCGCTGCACCGTGCGCGTGCACACACAGGCGGCGCCCGTAGTCGTCCGGCGTCACGCGCCCGCCAGCGCGCACCGCGAGATCGTCGGCAAACCGCCCGTTGGCCTGCAGCACGCCCGCCCGCCGCCCTTCCCCCAGAAAATCCACGTAACCCGAACCACAGATCCCGATGGGCCGCGGTTCGTCCCCGATGACGCCGACCGTCACCTCAAACGGATCGCGCCCCAGCCGCACCCGCTCGATCGCGCCGCGGACGCCGCGCGTCCCGCTCGACAACCCGGCCCCTTCGAACGCCGGCCCCGCCGCGGTCGCGCAGCCGACCAACCGGTTCCCCACCTTCGCGACGATCTCGCCGTTGGTCCCGATGTCCACGAGCAGCACCGGCCCCTCGTCGTAAAGCAGCCCGGTCACCACCATGCCGGCGGCCAGATCGGCCCCGACATACGGCGCCGGCGAGGGCAACAGGTGGACCTCCGCTCCGCTCCCGCCGAACGCGAGTCCGAGTTCGGCGGGCGCATGAATCCGATGGTCGAGAAACACCGGACGAAACGGATAGATCCCGAGCGGACTCGGATCCGCCCCCGCCAGGAGATGCTGCATCGTGGTGTTCGCGGCGACCGTCATCACGCCGACTTCGCCCGGCGCGACCTCCGCCCGGGCGCAGGCCTGCGCCAACAACGGCTGGAGGGTTTCCGCCGCCACCGCCCGCTGCAGCTGCGCCACCGCGTCCGCCCCGGTCGCACAAAACTGGATGCGCGTCAGGACATCCTCACCGAAACGGATCTGCGCGTTGAACGCCGAGGCCTCCGCCAGCACGCGGCCCGACGCCAACTCGCACAGCAACAGGACGACGGTGGTCGTGCCGACGTCGACCGCGGCCCCGTAGCGCGCGGGCGGGCCGAGCGGGTCGTGGGCCCACGGCACGTTGCTGAAAAAATCCGTCACGACGGCCGGTACGTGTTTCAACAACGAGCGGGCCGGCACGGCGAGCGCGACGTCGCCGTCGCCCCCCAGCCGCACCTGACACGCTCTCACGCCCGCCCCCGCGGCGACCCCGGCGGGCGCATCGTTCGCGAGGGCCCGCAGCTCGCCGCCGCGCAGCTCGACTTCGCACCCGCGGCAGAGCCCGCGGCCGCCGCACCGCGTGTTGAGCGGAAAGCCCCGCCGGGCCAGCACCGCCGACAGCGGCAACTCCCCGTCGTCGTCCGCCGCCAAGACCGTTTCCCGCCGCCCGTCCGGCAGATCCAGCTGGAGTCGCGCGGTGCTCACGGCGCGGGGGACTCGGGCTCCGCCCGGATGATGTCGTCGTCGGCCGTGAGGCGAATGACGTGGCCCGGCGGCACCACCAGAAAACGCCGGGCGTCCCACTCGCCGGCGAGCAACGCCCGCAACAACGTCGGATCGCCCCGCACCTCGTCGTAAGCCCAGCCGAGGCAGGCGGCGCAGCGCCGGGTGTAGGCCTTGTCCTGTTCGGTTTCGCCGACGCCCAGCCCGACATAGGCGGCGCGGTCGTAGTTCGCGATCCACTGGGCCTCCATTTCCATCAGGTAGTCCGCTTCGTCTGCCCCAAATTTCTCGGTATAGTCCCGCCGCAGTTGCGCGGTCCGGTCCGGGCCCGGCGGCGCATGGCTTTTGATCCAGCCCGGACTATACCAATACGTGCCCGGATGCGCCTTCAGGGAGTCCGCATAGCGGTCCTTGTCGCCGAGGAAAAGCGTCACGCAGTCGTGCGCGCGGGCGATCACCAGCGGGCAGCGCGCGTGTCGCAGGTTTTCCACGCCACGGCTGCACAGCCCGTAAACCAGCGCGATGGCGTCCATCGCCGGGTTCGCCTCGGCCCGGTCGATCGCCGCCTGCAACTCGCGCTGGAGCCGGACCGGCTCGTTGTGGAGTCCCTGCGGCAGAAAAACAAATTCGCCGATCTGCGCCAAACCCGCCCCCCAGTGGCGCACTTCGGCCTCGAGTACGTTGCAGGCAATCACGGAGAGCATCGTGGATAAGCATCAAGCCGGACAGCTGCCGTCCGAGCAAACCATCCCGGCGGGCGCCCAAAATCTATCTGCGCGCTTCTATCGTGAAGTGGCCCCGGTGTTTCCTGCGTGACCGCGCAGCTTGCGGTTTACTTTTCCTCCCCGAAGCCGCTACAACCGCCGCATGGCCGAACTCACGGAACTCACCACCGCCGTCGCCACCGGCCAACGCGCCGACACCCTCCGTCTCACTCAGGAACTGCTCGCGGCCGGCCACAGTCCGTCGTCACTCGTCGAGCGCGCCCTCGTGCCCGGGATGGCGATCGTCGGCGAACAGTTCAAACGCAACGAAATCTTCGTGCCCGAGATGCTGATCGCCGCCCGCGCCATGAAGGAGGCGCTGAAGCTCCTCGAACCGCTGCTCGTCGCCGCCGGGATCAAACCCAAATACACCGTCATCATCGGCACCGTGCAGGGCGATCTCCACGACATCGGCAAGAACCTCATCGCGATCATGTGGCGCGGCGCCGGTTTCGCCGTGGTCGATCTCGGCACCAACGTCAGCGCCGAGCGCTACCTCGCTGCCGCCCACGAACACCAGGCCCGCCTCATCGGCCTCTCCGCGCTGCTCACCACCACTATGCCCACGATGAAGGAAACCGTGCGCGTGCTCAAAGCCGCCGGCGTCCCCCACCTCCGCGTCGTCGTCGGCGGCGCTCCGATCACCCAGCAGTTTGCCGATGAAATCGGCGCCGACGGCTACGCCGCCGACGCCGGCTCCGCCGTCGACTTGGCCCACCGGCTGTTGGCGCCGGCCGCGTAACCCCGGCCCCGCCCGCCGCCCGCCGCATGACCGCCCGCGACAAGGTCCGGCGCGCGCTGCGGCACGAGGCCGGACCGGTGCCGGTCGATTTCGGGAGCACGGGCCTGACCGGTCTGCACGTGAGCTGTGTCGCCGCCCTGCGCACGCATTACGGCCTGCCCCAACATCCCGTGAAGGTCTCCGAACCGTATCAGATGCTCGGCGAAGTCGAGGACGACCTCGCGCGCGCCCTCGGCTCGGACTGCATCGGCGCGAACGGCCGCGGCACGATGTTCGGCTTTCCCGCCGAAGGCTGGCACGAATGGCGTGCCCCCTGGGGCCAGGTCGTCCTCGTGCCCGCCGGGTTCCGCCCGCGCGAGGACGCCTCCGGCGACGTGTATCTGTTTCCCGGAGGCGACTCCACCGTCGCGCCCAGCGGTCACCTGCCGGCCGGCGGCTATTTTTTTGACGCCATCGGGCGGCAGCAACCGATCGACGAGGACAACCTGAACCCCGCCGACAACTGCGAGGAGTTCACCCTCTTCGACCCCGCCGACATCGCGCACTGGCAACGCGAATTCGCGCGCGTGCGCGGCGAGACGCGTGCGGTCGTCTCCGGCATCGGCGGCACAGGCTTCGGCGACGTCGCGCTCGTCCCGGCAGCATTTCTCAAACACCCGAAGGGCATCCGTGACGTCAGCGAATGGTATATCTCGCTCCTCGAACGCCCGGACTACGTGCACCGGGTCTTCGGCTACCAGTGCGACATCGCGCTAAAAAATCTGGCCACCTTCGCCGCGCTCGCCGGCGACACCGTGGACGTGTTGATGGTCTGCGGCACCGATTTCGGCACCCAGCGCTCGCAGTTCTGCTCGGGCGCGACCTTCGACGCCCTCTACGCCCCCTACTACCGGCAGATCAACGATTGGATCCACCGCCACACGCCGTGGAAAACCTTCAAGCATTCCTGCGGCGCCATCCGCCCGCTCATCGACCGCTTCATCGACGTCGGCTTCGACATCATCAACCCCGTGCAATGCTCCGCCACCGGTATGGACCCGGCGCGGCTCAAAGCCGACTTCGGCGACCGCCTCGTTTTCTGGGGCGGCGGCGTCGACACGCAACACACCCTGCCCTTCGGCACCCCCGCCGAGGTTCGCGCCCAGGTCACCGACCGCCTCCGCACCTTTTCGCCCGGCGGCGGTTTCGTCTTCAACACCATCCACAACATCCAGGCCCGCACCCCCGTCGCCAATATCGTCGCGATGGTCGACGCCGTCCGGGACTTCAACGGCACGCCGGCCTGAACCCATCCTCCCCCGCCATCAGATCCCCTTCCCTCCCATGACCCAGACCGATCGCTCCCTCGCCCTGCGCTCCGCCCTCGCGCTCCGTCCCCTGCTCGGCGACGGCGCCACCGGCACCCAACTGCAGGAACTGGGCCTCGCGCCCGGAGCGTGCGGCGAACTCTGGAACACCCAGTTTCCCGACCGCATCCGCCGCGTGCACCAACGCTACTTCGACGCCGGCGCGGATCTCCTGACGACGAACACGTTTGGCGGCACGTCGTTCGTGCTGGAATCGCACGGCGTCACCGGCCGCGTCGCCGAACTCAACTACGCGGCCGCGCGGCTGGCCCGCGAGATCGCCGGGGACCACGCGTGGGTGCTCGGCGACCTCGGCCCCTTCGGCGGCCTGCTCGAACCGCTCGGCGACACGCCCCCGGAACTCGTCGCCGCCGCGTTCCGCGCCCAGGCGTCCGCCCTCCTCGCCGGCGGCGCCGACGCC